>JAOZRT010000192.1 GCA_029940035.1 Desulfobacterales bacterium | reverse complement strand
TGGTGACCATATCCTTTTCATTGAAGGTCCTGGATATGGTGAATGTATCTCCGGCTTTCAATCCGCTGATGGTTTTTGATCTAATTTCAGACATTTTCGACTATCCTTTTTTTCAATACGGATTATAACGTTTGGCAAAATACATTTCCGAAATCTAAGATGCTATAAGCTGATTAATTATGACTGCCCTCTTCCATAAGGTGTACTCCAAACGTTATTCAAATAGCAGTTGTCACGCTTCGGAGTAATTTGGCTGAGGTGAAACCCGAGTTTTACGTAATACATTGACCTTGTGTGAATTTGACAAAATTCACGCAAGGTCAATGTATTACTGTTTGACATTGTTACTATTTCTCTATATCATTTACAAATCTGTTCACCTGTTGGTGAATAGCATATTTTCCCCAGAAAAAAATAAACGGGCGGGCTTTTTTCTCACCCGATTTATCATGCCCGTAAATCTGACGTTCAATATGAGCGAGTGCTTATGACCGGACCAGATAACATATATTTCCCAGAAATAATCAGTATCTATACTTTGCCATGTTGTTTATGCAACCGTAGGGATATCAAAGGCCCATAAAGGCCGTAACAAACCACAGTTTACAGGGTGGTTAAGGATCGGAGGCCGATTTCGAGCCGCTTCCGGGCAGGGGGATCACACCATGCGTCAATTGTTGGCTGTTGTGTTGGCATTTCTGTTTTTGGCGGGTGCCGGTGTTCAGGCACTGGCAGGTGAATCTGCAGGCGGATACTATGACTTGGGTGTTTTTGCCTATGAGGAAGGGAATTTTCAGGAAGCCGAGAGCTATTTTAAAACGGCCCTGGATGCCAACCCTGAAAATCCGGTATATCTCCACTATCTTGGCAGGGTCTATCTTGAGACCGCCCAGTATGTAAACGCCAAGAAATATCTTGAAGCGGCAAGGGACAAGGATCCGGAGCTGCCAGGTCTGAATTACGACCTTGGCCTGCTCTATTATAAAACCGAGCAGTACAACATGGCATCGGAACACTTAACCGTTGCTGCAGACGAGGATCCGGCCAATGTGCTTGCCGCTTATTATGGCGGCATTTGTCTTTACCGGCAAAAGCGCTTCAACGAAGCAGGCCCGCTGTTTGAACAGGCAGCCGAGAAAAGTCCTTCCCTGAAGGTTAACAGCACCTATTACGCTGGCATTTGCGACTATCATAACGGTAACATCAGCGCAGCCGAGGAAAAATTCACCTATGTCAAAGAAAATGCCGAGTCGACAATTGAAAAGGAGAATGCCGAAAAATGGCTAACCATCATAGGACATGAAGAGCAACAGAAGCCTTATGCCCTCGAATTCCGCCTGCATTACCTCTATGACGACAATGTCCCCCTGGATCCCACAGGCCAGGAGGCGGTTTATTCGGACGCTTCAGACAGCGGTATCTACGGCTATGCTATGGGGCGCTACAACATCGTCAACCGCAGTGATTTTGTACTGGGCGCCGGAGTCGCTCGCGGGCAGACCTGGTATGCTGATCTCACCGAGTTCGACATGTCGGACACCAGTGCGGATATTTACACCACCTATTCAACCCGGTCCTTTCTGTTCGGCCTGAACTACATCCCCAGGCTTTACACCATTGATGATGAGGACTACCTGCTCCAGCATGAAGTTCGTCCGTCAATCTATTGGCAGCCCAATCGGGATCTCCTGACCCGCTTTGTTTACAGTTACTATGCCAAGGACTACCGGCAGAATGACGCCCGGGACGGCGGTCTACACGATATTTATATAGATCTTTACTACCATGTTTTCGGGGGGCGTGGCTTTGTCTTCGGAGGGTTGGGATACGAGAGCAGTTATTCAGATGATGACGCTTATAACTACACCCGGCCCAAAGCCAAGGCAGGTCTTTCAACGGAAGTGGGTTGGAGGGTCAGGATGGACCTGGAGCTTTACTACTACATGAAAGAATATCCTAATTTTCCCAGTGAAACACGGGATGATGATAAGCTTTCCGGCATTGTATCCCTTAAAAGACCTGTCTATTGGGATTGGCTCTTTGCCGTAGCGGAGTACAATTATACTAACAACAGCTCCAATGTGGATAAATATGAATACCAGAGAAACGTGGTGAGTCTTGGGCTCGAGGCAAAGTTTTAACCGTTGATTGAAGTGCTCAACTTAGGATAAACCATATTCTGGATGAATAAAAAGCTGGAGAAAGATTATGAATACAAAAAAATATAAGTTGGCATCAATCTGTACAAAGGTTCTCATGACGGCCGTTCTTTTGTTTGTGTGGTCGCCGGTGGTTGCCTCGGCCCGTTCGGTTCTGCCGGAGGGGATCACTGTTGGCGACACCTTCTACCCCGGATACGGGTCGCCTATTGGAAAGGTCCAGCGGGTTAAAGGGGAAGTTGTTGCCGTGCACTCTCATGCTGCGGAACAGGGTTTTCGTTTGCGGCCGGGGATGATGCTTTACAAGGGCGATACCCTTTTCACTATGAAAAAGGGCAAGGTCCGCTTCAGAATGAACGACGGCAGCATTCTTTCGCTGGCTTCGGGAACGAAACTGGTATTGAACAAGAGTGTTTATGAAAAGAAAAAGAAAAGCCGGTCTTCTTTTCTAGACATGGCCTTTGGTAAGGCGCGTTTTTTGGTGGTCAAACTGATCAACTTCAAACACTCCGAATTCAAGGTGAAAACACCCACGGCTGTCTGTGGCGTACGGGGGTCCGACTATGTGATCGAAGCGTCGGAACAGGTAAGCGTCTTTATTGCCCTGGAGACAACCTCCATTGAAGTCTCCGGCAACAAGGATCCCAAGGCGAAACCGGTGGTGCTGAACGAATATGAAATGTCCAAGGTGTATGCCGGCGGTTACCCCTCGGAACCCGTCAAACTCACCCCGGAAGAAATCAAGCGGGTGAAGGAGCAGTTCATCAGCGTGAATCCGGATGAATCCGAACCCGAAGCCGATGAGGTTCAGGCGGACACAGGCACAGAAACAGGTGGAAAGACCGTTGCCATGTCGGATGTACACGTATTGGTGCCGGAGGATGCCCTTGTCAAAATGCCTAATGACTTTGAGGTGGGAGATGTGGAAAAGGATGACATCGGCAAGACCGTACGGCAGTCAGGAATCACCGAGGAGAGATCCATAATTTCGCAAACCACCCTTATCGAACAGTTTAATGAGGATGATGAATGGCCTGATGGTTTTCCGGGGAGTCCGGATTAACGACCGGAGGTCGGAGCCACAGAGACCAGAACTGCAGAGGTCAGAGGACTTAACATAACAGGAAGGATTAGAGAGATAACCAGAGGCAAGAGGCCGGAAGCTGATAAAAAACCTTGAACCACAAGGCGCAAAGCACGCTAAGAAGATCTTTTTTAGATAAAATCTTTACGCAATTGGCTTGAGAGTAGTGGGCGGTTAATGGTCTCTACCATATTGTATCTTGAAAATCCTCCCTACTCTAAAAATATAATGAGGTCCATATGCAATGTTCTGCCTGCGGGCACCAGAATCGCGAGACCGCCAAATTCTGCAAAATGTGCGGGCAAAAGCTCGAACTCAAGTGTCCTTCATGCGGGCATGCCTGCCAGCCGGACAGCCACTTCTGTGACGAATGCGGTCACGCCTGCCAGGAGAGCAAAGGCCCCCCACCAGTGGCCCTCAAGAGCCCGAAAACCTACACTCCTAAGTACCTTGCCGACAAAATCCTGACCACACGCGGCTATATAGAAGGCGAGCGTAAACTCGTCACCATCATGGCCGCTGATGTGACGCGCTACACCGCCATTTCCGAAAAGCTGGATCTGGAAAACGTCCATTCCATCATGGAGGACTGTTTCAAGATATTGATGCGGGAAATCCACCAGTACGAGGGGACCATCAACCAGTTTTTGGGCGACGGCATCATGGCCATTTTCGGAGCGCCCGTCACGCACGAGGACCATGCCCATCGAGCGTGCTATGCCGCGTTGAGCATTCAAAAGGCCTTGCAGGAATTTTCCGAGAAGTTGCGCGTGCGGTACGAGATCGATTTCAGGATGCGCATCGGACTGAACACCGGGCAGGTGGTGGTGGGCGGCATTGGCGACGATCTCAGAATGGACTATATGGCCCTGGGCGACACCACCAACATCGCCTTCCTGCTGGAGCAGAAAGCAGAACCAGGCCAGGTCCTGATCAGTGAAAAAGTGCACAACAATGTTCAGGGGTATTTCGATTGCAAGGCCCTGGGTGAAGAAAAGCTCAAGAACCGCACCCACAAAGTCACGTATTATGCGTTGCGGGATGAAAAGAAAAAACGTTCACGCCTGGAAATAGAGGCGGAAAAAAATGCTTTGACCGGCTTTGTCAATCGGGGAAAAGACCTCGCCATGATCAACGACCTCTATGGCGAGGTCAAAAAAAGCCGGGGGCAGGTCCTGTGTATTGTGGGGGACGCCGGCCGGGGCAAGTCCCGATTGATTTACGAATTTAAAAATCAGCTCGACCAGGGCAAGGCCAGGTACCTGGAGAGCCAGTGCACAGCCTATGGGACAAACACCCCCTATGCGCCAATTGTTGAAATCCTGAAGAAAAATTACAAGATTTCAGAAGGCGATACAGCCGAAAAAATTGGTGAGCTGCTGAAAATGAAATTTGCCAAGCTGGATCAACGGCTCATGCAATCCATCCCCTTCCTGCTGAAGTTGCTTTCCGTGGACAAAGGGAACAATGTCACTGGGGATGTGGACCCGGAGCGCACCAAGGAGATGATTTTCGAGGCCATCCGGATCCTGATCCTTTCGGGAAGCCAGCGCAAACCCCTTGTCATTGTCGTGGAAAACCTCCAGTGGATCGACAATACGTCCGAGCAGTTGCTCGCCTACATCATTGAAAGTATAGCCAATTTCCCGGTTTTTCTGATTCTGACCCATAGGCTGGGCTATGACTACCCCTTCAGGGCCAGTTCCTATTTCAGGCTGAGTTCCCTGGGAAGGCTTTCGGACAGTGATTCCAGGGATATGATTGAGGCATTGCTGCCGAATCACAAGCTGCCGGCCAATTTCATGCGCAATTTTCTGGAAAAAGCCGGCGGAAACCCCCTCTACATCGAAGAGATGATCAAGTGCCTGCTGGAAAACCAAACCATCGTGCCGGCGGACAAGGGCTACAAACTGGATAAAGCGGTTAAGGATATCGAAATACCGGAAACCATCCAGGAGATCGTGTTGTCCAGGGTGGACCGCCTGAAAGAGTATTCAAAAATGACCATCCAGGCGGCCTCGGTCATTGGTCGGGAGTTCTCCCTGAAACTGATCTCTCGCAAAGATGAACTCCAGCAGAAACTGGGTGTCTGTATCAAGGAACTCAAAAAGCTGGAACTGGTTTCAGAGAAAACCTTTTCGCCGGAAGTGGAATACATTTTCAAGAACATCATGACCAAGGATGTTATTTACAACAGCCTGCTGTTGAAGCATAGAAAGGAGCTTCACAAAAAAATTGCCGAGGCGTTCGAAGGCGTGTACAAGGAAAAAATTGATGACTACCTTGACATGCTGGCGTTTCACTACCTGCATTCCGATGAGTTCGAAAAAGCTATTTACTACCTCATAAAAGCTGGTGAAAAAGCAAGGGCCGTGTACGGCAATGTGGAAGCCATCGCCTACTTTGAAGACGCCATCCAACTGATGGACGACCACCCTGGATCCTGGAATGAATACCTCGAAAAGGCCCACCTGGGACTTGCGGGCCTGTACGATCTGGTCGGTCGCTACAACCGGTCCATTGAACACTACGAGACCTGCATCGGCATTGTCGAAATAGCCGGCAAGAAATCGGAATTCCTGCGCAAGATCGGCATGATGTACGAAAAGAAGGGTGACCTGGACAAGGCCCTGGATTATTATGAAAAGGCCACGCAAAAAATCGATGTCAATGAAAACAGGCTCGAGGCGGCCAGGATCTTCATGAACATCGGCTGGGTCCACAGCCGCAGGGCGAATTTTGACAAGGCGCTGGAATTCAACAATCGGGCTCTGAAAATCTTTCAAAAAGAGGGATCTCCCCAGGAAACCGCCCAGGTGTACAATAACCTGGCCGTGATTCAGGAATTCTGCGGTCACTGGGAAGAGGCCGACACCTACAACCGGGAAAGCATCCGGCTGGTAAAACAATCCGGGAACCAGCGTAAACTGGCGTCGTTCTACATATCCGCAGGTTTGCTCAATTTGAAAAGAGGGTCACTGGACGAGGCCGACGAATATTTCAACAAGAGCTATGCCCTGGCAGAGGCTATCGGCAATACCCTGGGGATGGCCAATGCTTCCCTGAACATAGGCATCGTGCACACCCACAACCACAATTTCCCAAAGGCCCTTGACAGTTTTAAGGAAAGCCTGACCATGTTTGAGAATATCGATGCCCGTTCCAAGGTGTGTCAGAACCACATTGCCCTGGCAGAACTGCACATAAAGATGGGCAACCTCGAAGAAGCCCGGCACGCGTGTGATGCCGGCATGGAAATCGCTCTGGAGGCGCCGTACGCTTTTGACGAAGCCCGCCTGTTAAGCCTCATCGGTGAGATGAAAATGCTTGAAGACATAAATGCGACCGAGGACCTGTCCCGCAGCGTGGATATCCTGTCGTCTTTGGGCCGTAAGTACGAGCTGGCCACTGCCATGACTCAGCTGGGCCAGGCCCACCTCAAAGCCGGCGACAAGAAAAAAGGCGAGGAATACCTGGGGAAATCCAAGGAACTGTTTGAAGAGTTGGTCTGCGCATGCGACGAGTGACACCTCAGAACCAGATCGGTTTAAATTTAAAAAAATGAAGATCCAACATCGAATGATGAACTAAAAAATTAACATTAAACTTAAGGGAAATCGCATCTTCTATTATTGAAATGAGAGTGAAAGGAACCTCCATGAAACTGCTGCTCCATCTTCTCCGCTGCTTCTTTACCTGTTTAATCCTTTTAGTTTCACTTGCCACGTATATCGATGCCGCCCACTGGGAATGGCAGAACCCCTTGCCCCAGGGTAACGAGCTAAATGCGGTTTGGGGCATTGCAACCGACAATGCATTTGCCGTTGGCGAGAACGGCACCATTCTGCACACCAGCGATGGTCTCAACTGGATACCCATGAAAAGTGGCATCACCGAAGGGCTTCACGGAGTCTGGGGGGCTGATTTCAGTAATGTTTTTGCGGTTGGCGACCGGGGTACGATTCTTAAGTTTGACGGCAATACGTGGGCGGCCATGGAGAGCAACACTACCCAGCAGCTTTACGCTGTCTGGGGCAGTGGGCCCAATGATGTGTATGCAACCAGCTACAGCGGCGATATTTTTCACTATAACGGATCGTGGAGTCAGTTGAATCACGGTCTGATCACCACAGCTAACCTTTATGGTATCTGGGGTGCCGGCCCCAATGACATTTGGGTGGTTGGTTCTAACAGTACGATTATGCACTATGATGGTTCTTGGGCACTCATCACTGACCATGGTTTGACCAACAGGGATCTTTATAGCGTGTGGGGTGATGGCACCAATCTGTTCATTGGGGCCAGCAGTGGCAGGGTGTGGCAATACGATGGCGACACCACCTGGACCGACCCTTTGGTGGGAGCCTCCAGTTTGCAAGGTGTCTGGGGAGATCCGGGCAACGATGTATTTGTCGTAGAGAATTCCGGTAGCATTTATCATTATGATTACAGTGCCTCCTGGACACCGATGACTAGCGGAACAACTACCACCCTTAACGGTGTGTGGGGCACCGCAGGGGATGAGATGCTAGCTGTGGGGGCCAGCGGCACCATCCTGACCTACAACGGCAGCTGGGCTTCCTTGACAACAATTGAAACCCTCGAGATGCAGTATGATACCTGGGGCAGTTCGGCAAACGATATTTATTCCGTGGGTGCCAACGGCTCCATCATCCATTTCGATGGTGGCGGGTGGACTGCCCAGACGAGCAATACAACCAGGAGGCTGGAATCCGTCTGGGGGTCGGGGCCCTCGGATGTGTTCGCGGTGGGATTCTTCGGAAATATTTTGCACAATAACGGAGGTTCTGTCTGGACAATCATGGACAGTGGTACAACCGAAGAGTTGTATGACGTCTGGGGAACATCCGGAAGTGATGTTTTTGCCGTGGGTGGAACCGGGACCATTTTGCACTATAACGGCGGCAATTGGGAGCCGATGAATAGTGGTACAACCGATTTCATATATGCTGTCTGGGCTGCCTCACCTACAGATGTTTATGCCATCACCAATTGGGATATTTTACACTATGACGGCAATACCTGGGTTGAGGTTACGGATGTGCCCTATAGTATTGAAATGGAAGACGGTGACATCTGGGGCAGCTCACCTGACAATATTTACATCGTGGGCAGATATGGCGAAGTTCTTCATTTTAATGGGTACAAGTGGGACTTTCTGGATTTTGGTTTCGACGATCTGATAAAGGTGTGGGGGGCTGCCGATAGCCAGAAACCGCATGTTTATATATCCAATGGTGACGAAATTTTTCATTTCGATGGTAACTACTGGATAGACATTTCAAACGACAACATGCCTTCGGTCAGCAGTGTCTGGGCCGATGCCGATGACAATGTCTATGCCGTAGGTGAATCGGGAGCAGTGCTGCGCTACACCTACCAGACGTATTATGTGGCTCCAGGCGGGTCCGACACGGCGGATGGCTCCGAAACAACGCCCTGGAAAACCCTGCATTACGCCGTGGCCGAGATCAACTCCCTGCCGGCCGGCAACTACATCCTGAATGTGGCTTTCGGCTC
>JAOZRT010000521.1 GCA_029940035.1 Desulfobacterales bacterium | reverse complement strand
GACTTCTGGTCTCTGACCTCCGTCTTCCGACCTCTGTCCTCCGACCTCCGTCCTCTGTGGTTCTGAAGTTCTGTGGTTCTGTCCTCTGGTATTTTTCGCAGACCCCGGTGAAACAAAAGACAGAACGGGTTTCACTGGGCAGGCACTCGTGGACAGATTAAATTCTGCAGTAATATAGAAATACTTTCAGCTATGAACTCAATGCCACCTTGTACCTTACACCGTTTACCTTATACCTAATTCAAATCCTGTCTGAATAGTCGGCACTCCGCCATCTGACGTCTGTCCTCTGTTTTCAATTTTATGGGAACAACCGTTCGCTCTTGTACTGCCAAGGCTTATATAATATAGTGATTTCGAACCAATGTGAAGGTTTTCAACAATGGAGCTGCCCATGGATTTAAAAGCGTATTGTCCGGAAAAACTCAAGAGTGCCGAAGATGCGGTGGCCATGATAGAGCGCGGCAGCCGGGTTTTCATCGGTACGGCATGCGGTGAACCCCAGCAGTTGATCAAATCGATGGTCGGCGACCCCAAGCTGCAGGACATCATGATCTATCAGATGCTCTCCATGACGCTGGCGCAGTTTGTGGACGACCCATCCTTCCTGCGCCGGTTTTCCCTGAAGCTGTTTTTCATCAGCAGCCACATGCGCAAGGCGGCGTTCGAGGGCAAGATCGACTATCTGCCAACCTATCTTTCCCAGATTCCAAAGTTATTTTCCAGCCACCGCATCGGACTGGACGTGGCCCTGGTGCAGGTGAGCCCCCCTGACAAATTCGGCTATTGCAGTCTGGGGGTGTCAGTGGATATCACCCGTTCAGGTATAGAAAACGCCCGCATGGTGATCGCCCAGGTCAACCCGAAGATGCCCAGAACCTGGGGTGACAGCTTTGTGCATGTGGATGACCTGGATTATATTGTCTGGCATGAAGAACCGCTTGTAGAAGCCCTGCCTTCTGTAAAAGATGAAAAAATAGCCGTGCGCATCGCCTTTTTCGTCAATCAGCTCATCGATGACGGGGCCACCCTGCAGATTGGTTTCGGCCACCTGCCGTACGCCATTCTCAAATATCTCGACAATAAAAAAGATCTGGGCATTCACACGCAGTTGATCACCGACGGGTTCCTGCCGCTCTTTGAAAAGAAAGTGATCACCAACAAACGCAAAAGCCTTCTGCCCGGCCGGGTGGTGGCTTCCCTGTGCATGGGGTCGGAAAAGATTTACGAATATGTGAACAACAATCCCATGTTCTATTTTCGTTCATCGGAATTCGTCAACGACCCCACGGTGATTGCCCGCAACGACAACTTCGTATCCATCAGTTCGGCCCTCGAGGTGGACCTGACCGGTCAGGTTTGTTCCGATTCCACGGGCTATTTCTTTTACAGCGGTATCGGCGATCAGGTTGATTTCATTAGGGGCAGTGCCATGTCCAAAAACGGGTTTTCGATTATTGCGCTTCCATCCACAGCCCAAAATGGCGAGGTGTCCCGCATTGTGCCCCATCTCAGTGAAGGCGCCGGTGTGGCCACCACAAGAGGAGACGTCAACTTCATCATCACGGAATACGGCATTGCAGAGCTGCAGGGGAAGGGCATTTACCAGCGGGTGATGGAACTGGCCCAGATCGCCCACCCCAAATTCAGGGAAGAGCTCATCGAGTTTGCCAAAAAACGACATTACATCTTCAAGGATCAGTTACCACCGGCCAGCGAAGACCTCCTGTTCCTGGAAGGGTATAAGCGAAATTTCACCCTCAAGAACGGAAAAACAGTTGAATTCAGGCCACTTTTGCCTTCGGACGAATTTGCCTACCGTAATTTTTTCTACAGCCTGCAGGAAAAGACCATTTATTTCCGTTTTTTTTACCGTAGGCAGCTGTTTTCCCATGCGGTAGTGCAGAAACAGTGGGCTTCGGTTGACTACCGCAAAAATATGTCCATCGTGGGTCTGGTTCAGATAGGCGGTCACAAGGAGATCATGGCCATTGGAACCTATGCCGATGACGGGGGGCGGGCCGAAGTGGCCTTTGTGGTCCGAGAGGATTTCCAGGGGATGGGCACAGCCAGTTTCATGATCGAGATGCTCGAAAGCATTGCCCGTGAAAATGACTACACCGGGTTTACCGCCACGGTGTTGAAAGAGAATGGAGCCATGCTGCATGTGTTCAAGAAGCAATATCCCCATGCCAAGATTAAGACATCAGGGGGTGGGGAGATTGATATCATCATGGATTTTAAAGATCTTGCATGAAATTTTATGATTTTTTAAAAAACACTTTTTAAAGGAGATTGCCTTTAAAGTTGCCTGGCTTCCCGTCATCCCCGCGGAGGCGGGGATCCAGGGGCGTTTG
>JAOZRT010000520.1 GCA_029940035.1 Desulfobacterales bacterium | reverse complement strand
ATAATTTTCTTTAAAAGAATCCGGAGACGAGGATTCTTTTAAAATATCATGCCATACATTAGAAACTGTAAGTCGTACTTGAGAATGGTCTTCTTGTCCATAAATTGGCACAAAATGAACAAAGGATGAATTTATTTTGATATCTGCCCCATGTTTCGTTGTGCGCACCAGGGCATGAAAATTTATTCCGAAGGAATAGTTGGTTTGTTATGAATGGAATTGTATTTTTAGCCCTCACCATACTCTTTTCCAGCGGCGTGGCCCTGACCGTAAAAGCCGCCAATAACCGGCGGGTCAATTTGTGGCACTTCCTGGTAGTAAACTATGCCGTGTGTACAGGTTCTCTGATGGCGTCGGGCGGCTGGCGGCAGATCGGGTCCATTTCACCACAAATCTGGTTTGTGGGTATTTTTGTGGGATGCATGTATGTGGTCTGTCTGTGGCTTTTCGACAAGGCCATCACTACTGCCGGGCTGGCCCTTTCTACGACGCTAATGCGGCTTTCTGCGGCCATCCCCACCCTGGGGTCGCTCATTTTCTATGCAGAGCCAACCGGACCCGTGCAGATGGTCGGGATGGTCCTGGCCTTTGGCTGCCTGCCCCTGGCGAGCCGGGAACCGTTGATTTCTCGTCATCATGCAACGGAGGCCTTAAAAGGCATGATCTGGGGAATTTTACTTTTTACAGCCTACGGCGTAACTGATTTTTCCTTCAAGATTCTGGCTGAACTGGATCCACAGGCTGACCCCAAAGCCTTTATGGTTCCCATTTTCTGCACTGCCCTTTTCGTGACCTTGCCCACACTGATAAAACAGGGAAAACCTGGCAAGCCTTCACTGATGTGGGGCACGCTTCTGGGGATAACCAACGTGCTGACCACCTATTTCTGGTTCAGTGCCCTGGCTCTCATTCCAGGATCCATCGCCTTTCCCACGCTGGGGCTGGGGGTCATTGCCATCACCACCCTGGCCAGTCTTTTGATCTGGCATGAAAAGCTCAGGAAAGCCAATTACGCCTTTCTGGCCCTGGCCTGTATTGCGGTCCTTCTGATAAATTCCTGAAGTTTGAATGGGCGAGCGGAGGCTTCCATATACTACGTTGCCAAAGATTCGAAGTAAAAAAAGCTACGACTTCACCTTTGGGCGCCTTGCCTATGAAAGCTTCCGACTCGTTCAAACTGTAGGAAATACCTGAAGGTGGAATGAATTTTGATGACTGCCGGTATTGAGTTTTTACCTACCGGAAATGAGCTGTTTCAGGCGCGGCAGAAACAGGTCCATCAACATCTCTTTGACCCATTTTTTGTAATCTCTGCTGTTGGCCTGGAAGCCCAGTATGCCGGCATAATATGATTTGGCCCCTATATAGCTCATCGCCAGGGTATTGAAGCTCTGTCTGAACTTTTCGATATCACTGTCTGTCGCCTGCATGGGAACCAGGCTTTTCAACAACTGCGTCGATTGATCGAAAAAGATCTGGATGGCCTGGTAGCCGGGGATCGTATCAGCATCGTGCGCCTGAACCATGTTAAGCAGAAAAACCTGCGCTGCATAGGGGTGTTTCCGCATGTAGCCCAGCATGCGGTCGATGTAAAGGGAAAGACCTTTTTCAGGGTTCATCTTTTCAAGCCCTTCAAACCAGGCTTGATTGGCCACATGCCACTCTTCCATTATGTCAGCCAGCACGGCTTCAAAAAGGACTGCCTTGGAAGGAAAGTAGTAAGAAATCAACGGGTGGTCGATGCCCGCCCCTTTGCCTATCATGCGGATGCTGGCCGCATGATAGGCATACTGGGCAAACACTTTCCGGGCCGCCTTCAGGATTTTCGACCGCGTCGCTTTTTTTTCCGGCTTCTTCTTTTCAGTTTTTTTGGTCGATGTATTCTTTTTCATATATCTCAAAAAATTTAATTTTTGTTGTACTATGCCTGAACCTCCCTTGTAAAATCCGCTACGCTCCTCATTGACATGAATTTCACTTGGTAAACAAAGACACCCCGGTGAAACAAGAACGGGTTTCACTGGGTAAACAAAGGACACAAAGTCTCTTATCGCTTTTTCTGCAAAGCCATCCTATCCACGGGCGCTATTTATTTCATCCGGGCTTCTATGAACTCCATGACCGGGGGTGGTGGTGTTACCTCTTCCCGGAGAACCAAACGAACCGCCTCGGCATCACAGGAGGATGTACAAGCACTGCACCCCAGGCACTTGGCTGCGTCGACCCCGGCCAAATCGTCTTCGACCACTATGGCTCCCATTGGGCAGCGCTCTTCACACACCCTGCAGGCAACACAGGCTTCTTCATCCACACTGGCGATGTAGTTGGAATAGGACAGCATGTCCAGTCCCCAGTTT
>JAOZRT010000191.1 GCA_029940035.1 Desulfobacterales bacterium | reverse complement strand
CCAGTTCTTCGGCCGTATCCACCGCACGCGCAGGTACCCCCATTCCCTGGCTTATTGCCACCCAGTCGATATCAGGGCGGTTCAAGGCCATGAGGGATAATGCATTTTGGTCCGCAGGTCGGCCTTGTGCGCGTTTGAATTCCGCTTCCAGGATCTTGTACGATCGGTTGGCACACAAAAGGGTCGTGATATTAAGGCTTTCCCGGGCCTGGGTCCACAGGGCCTGAACCGTGTACATGGCGCTGCCGTCGGCCTGAAAATCGATGACCGGCCTGTCCGGGCAGGCCATGGCCGCCCCAATGCTGCACGGCAACCCCATGCCGATGGAGCCGCCTGTGAGCGTTAGCAGGCTGAAGCGGGGAGATGCGGCCGTGTACTTGTAGTATCCTATGGCCGAGGTGATGGATTCATCCACGATAATGGTATTTCCCGGTTGCAGGGCCGCGAGCACCCGGCTGACCTTTTTGGCATCCAGCGCCCCTTGGGGAAGCGCCGGCACTTCCTTGATGCCGGTCGGGTCGTAACAATAGGGCGGCGCATCCATTTCTGCCGCAAGGTGTTCCAGGGCTGTGGCTGCGTCGCCGTGGCCGTTGCATAGGGAGACAACCTTTCCTGCGTCCTCTATCAGCCGGCTTCTGCCCCCCTGGTACCCGAAGAAGGCTACGGGTTCCCCGGCGCCGGCCAGGATGATGGCGTCAAAAGCGGCCAGCTGTTGATAAGCAATTTCTGGTGCATAAGGGATGCGGGCTAGGGCTGGCAGCCCTTTGCCCCGCTCCATGTGCGCTGGGAAGGTTTCCGACAGCAGGCTGCAGCCGGTGATTGCCGCGATTCGGGCTGCATGTTGCAGACCTTTTTGCCGCAGGGCGTTGCCGCCTAGAATCAACACGCATTTTTTTTTGTCTTTAAGCAGGGCTGCCGCATTTTCAACGCCCTCCAGGTCAGGTCCCTCTGTCTGGAGGGCCACCAAGGCTATATTCGGATCCGGCAGGTCAGCCCACTGGACATCCTGGGGCAGAATCAGGGTGGCACCGGCACCTTGCCTGGCAGCGGTGAGCGCTTCGGCAGTGTCCTGTGAAATGGATTCTGCAGAGCGCGCAATCCGGGTCCATTTGGAAACGACCGCGGAAAGGGAGGCGATGTCCATGGTCAGCGGAGCATCCGCGTCCCGGTGCCAGGCGGCGTGGTCTCCGATGACATTGAACACCGGCGTGTGGGCCCGCCGGGCATTGTGCAGGTTTGCCACGGCATTTGCCAGGCCCGGCCCCAGGTGGAACAAGGTCATGGCCGGGTTACCTGTCATGCGCCCGTAGCCGTCGGCCGCACCCGCACAACAGCCTTCAAAGAGCCCCAGGACCGGACGGATACCCGGGACCGTGTCAAAGGCCGCGACCAGAGGCAGTTCGGTAGTCCCCGGATTGGTGAAGCAGATTTCCACACCAGCCTGTACTGCTGTTTTCAAGAGTATTTCAGCACCGTTCATATATTTATCATGGTCCTTTTTTTAGGAAGTCGCGAACAAGTCTCGGCGTCTGATTGATCATGGTAAGGGGGATTGACAAGATTTGGTCAACATAAGATAACTCGTGCAGCGAATATCTGACGCCAATCGTTGTTTTGGGATATTCTCGAAGAAAGAGCCGCATGCTTTTTAAAGAACCCCGGGCGCCGGCTTTTACTTCAACAGGTATCGGCATACCGTCAATTTCCATAAGATAATCGACTTCTGCATTGCTGTTGTGCGCTTCTCTTGCCCAAAAGTAGAGACGTTTTTCAGTATAGGGATCAGCCAGAGCAATAAGTTCCTGGGCTGCAAACTGTTAAGCAACGCTACCGGCATTGATTTGCATAATATCGTCTGCTAAAACAGTGTCTGCCTGGAGGCCCAATGCATTTTGCATCAACCCCACATCGATATAGGTAATTTTGAACTTACGTTCGTTCATAGTCGCCATCAGAGGAACCCCTGCCCCAGATGCGTGGCAGACTTTGAACACCAGCCTGGCATCGCCTAAAAGCGCAAGTGCATTTTTAAAATATTTAGATTCTATGCTTGGATTAATGTGCGAATATTTGTACCGTCGGCCTATCATCCGCGGTGCACTGGTATATACCTCTTTCAGGTATTTATGGTGAGCTGTAGAGGCATATTTGGCAAAATCATCCGTGTAGCTCCGAATTAGTCCGGACTGCAATCTCTGCAGTTCATTCATTTGCACTTTTTTTTGATAGGCGTTTACAACTCTGGGCATCCCGCCAACAAGCAGGTACTGACGAAATAGTTGTTCAAGCCTCGACTTGAAGGCTTGTACGATGCCTGAATTCAGATCAGCTTTTTGAAGATGCTTGGCCATTTTATCTTCGCCAAGGGCAATCAGGAATTCTTCGAATGACATGGGAACCATGTAGATGCTTTGCACACGGCCAACAGGCATACGAAAACTTTCGGCTTTGAGGGCAAATTCAACCAGAGATCCTGCACCGACCACATGGAGTTCAGGCAATTTTTCATGGAAATAGCGCAGGGCGGTAATCGCTTTGGGGCATTCTTGTATTTCATCCAAAAACAGTAGGGTTTGTCCTGGAGTGATGGTTTCTCGTGTTAAAATAGAAATCCGGTCAAGGATAGCCTTGGGTTCCAGATCCGAGACGCAGGCGCTCATTTCCGGCTGCTCTTCGAAATTTATGGTTACCATATTGTTGAATTCGCGTTTGCCGAATTCGACAACCGAATAGGTTTTGCCGACCTGCCGTGCACCTCTAACGAGAAGGGGTTGCCTGACAGGACTGTTTTTCCATTGGGTAAATGTTGGATCGATGGCTCTTTGCATGTGCATAGAATATCGATTAAGGCATAAAAGTCAAGTATAAAAACGGCCAATAATGCATATAATACAAGGTTGTTTTGTGTTAAAAAACCATAAAATACTGGGTTGGTTGAAAAAAAGCGGCAAATATATTCCAGTTTGTTCTCCCGGAATCCTTCACGTTAAAAATGTGCATCCACAGGGATGGTGTTTTAGCATCCCTGGTTTTGAAAGAAGAGTACTGTTTTCAAATGGGGCTGACTGTTTTTAATGAAATAAACACTGTCGTTTTTACACAAAATGCGGTATCTGGATCGGCAGTAAATGCTATGGGAAATATAATAGACGGAGAAAATATGAAAGTCTTAACGCTTCTTGGAAGCGCCAAAAAGAAAGGCAACACAGCCACTGTGTTGGGATGGGTAGAGGAAGAGCTGCAGGCTGCAGGGCATAATGTGGAAAGGATATATCTCCACAACAAGTCCATCAATGGATGCATGGGGTGCGCCAAATGCCGGGACTATCCGGATGACATCGCCTGCATCCAGAAGGACGATGCCGAGAGTATCATGGAACAGATGATTGCCTCGGATGCGGTCCTGTTTGCGTCTCCGCTCTATTTCTGGGGGTTTACAGCCCAGATTAAGGCCCTGATTGACCGCGGATATGCCCTGGTCACCAACTATCACCTGCCGGATCAAACCTCGCTGATGAAGGGGAAAAGGGTCGGCTTGCTGGCTACCGGTGGCGGCCCCTTCGAGAATAACGCCGAAGGCATGTTCACCGCCTTTGACCGGATCGTGGGGTTTTTGATGGCCAAAAAGGCCGGTGAGCTGTACCTAGGGGGGTGCAGCGTGCCCGCCGAACTGTCCGCGGATGTCAAAGACAAAGCCGTGGAACTAGCGCGATCTTTGGTAGTGTGATCGTGAGTGTAAAAATTGATTTCGAAGAAATTCTCATTAGAAAAAGGTATCTGTGCCGTAAATTGTTTAATACTTAACTAAGCAGGCATTTGGAAAAGGTCGAAATTGAGATTTTCCTTTTTCTAATGTCGAGGAGGAAACCATGGAGATCAAGAATATATGTGTATTGGGTGCCGGGCTGATGGGCAATGGAATCGCACAGGTATGTGCCCAGGCCGGGTACAACGTCACCATGCGGGATATCGAGCAACGTTTCATCGACAACGGGATGAACAGCATTACCAAGAACCTTTCCAGGGATGTGGGCAAGGGGAAGAAGACCCAGGCAGAGATGGACGCCATTCTGGCAAGAATCACACCCACCCTGGATTTGAAAGAAGCTGCCCAGGATGCCGACGTGGTGATCGAAGTGGTCATCGAAGTCCTGGCAGTGAAAAAAGAGCTGTTTGATGAACTCGAGGAAATCGTATCGGACGCGTGTCTCTTTTTCACCAACACGTCCGGGTTGAGCATCACGGAAATGGCTGCGATTACCAAAAGACCGGACAGGTTCATCGGCACGCATTTTTTCAATCCCGTGCCGGTCATGCGCCTCCTGGAACTTATCAAAGGCCATGAAACGTCCGAAGAAACACTCGAGATCGCCAAGGCCTGGGGCGCCGACATCGGCAAAGAAGCCATTATCGTCAACGAAGCCCCGGCGTTTGCCGTCAACCGGATTTTGTGCCCCATGTTGAACGAAGCCTTTTTGGCCCTGGAAACAGGCGTCGCCAGTGCCAAGGATATCGACAAGGGCATGGTGCTGGGCTGCAACCACCCCATCGGCCCCCTGGCGCTTTCAGATATGATCGGCCTGGACACGCTGCTGCGGGTCATGGAAGGCCTGCACCAGGAATTAGGTGAAAAATACCTGCCCGCCCCCCTGCTGAAGAAACTTGTCCGGGCGGGTAACCTGGGGAGGAAAACCGGTAAAGGCGTGTATGACTATAGCGCCAAGTAGTCGAGCACTGTCCTGAGAAACGATTGCCGGGCCTGGATGTGCACCCAGTGCCCGGCATCGGGAATGGTTTCCAACTGCGCCAGGGGAAAGCGTTTCAGAACATCGTCCCAGTCAGCATCCTGAATGTAGTCCGATTCCCGACCGCGGATAAACAGGCAGTCTTTTGCATAGCTGCCGTTGGTTATTGCCCCGGAAATGATCAGGTAATTGCGGCGGATGGCATTGAGGTTGACCTGCCAGTGATAGGTTCCTTCCGGACCTCTTTTCAGGTTTTTCAGGTGGGATAAGCGTTCGCTTGGGTCGGGAATAGCCGGCTGCAGTTTTTCATCGGCCTGGCTCAAACGGGAGATGGTTGCCAGGTCCAGGTTGAGAAGGGCATCCACGGCATTCAAGTTCTGCGGTGGATAGGCCTTGGGGGCGATGTCCACCACCACGAGCTTGCGCAGGCGTTCCGGGTAGCGATAGGCGAATTGCATGGCTGTCTTGCCGCCCATGGAGTGGCCGATAATCGAAACGTTATTCAGGCCGTGCTGCTGAATGAATCTTTTCACATCATCAGCCATGGCCGGGTAGCCAAAATGGTCGCTGTGGAATGAGCGCCCGTGATTACGCAGATCGAGCGAAAAAACCGTGTAGGACTCGGCCAGATCCCGGGCTACCGCGGTCCAGTTGTCGCTGGAGCCCAGCAGTCCGTGAAGAATGAGTACCGGTTCGCCCGTACCCATTTGGCGGGCAAACAGATGCTGACCGGAATTTTCATTCAATGTGACGGCTTGCATAGATGTATATCTTTAGTTGTCATTAGCGCTGTGCGCGGTATTTGGCCTCCGGCCGTTATTTGTGCTTCGCACGTAATTTATTGCGGCTGACCAGAACAATGAATTACGCCGCAGGCAAATTACAACCAATTACAGCGGAGCGTTGTTATCATACCTGTCTTCCGTCCTCTGTGGCTCAGACTTCTGAGATTCTGTCCTTTTCCGCAACAGGCGCACTACGATGCTGTGTTGCCCGTGAAACCGGTCTTCCACGGGAACGAAACAACGCGGGTCTATCAATCTTTCCAGTCCCCCCTTGCGTTTGTAGCGCAGGAAGTTGTTAAAGTGCCGCTGTCCGGCAACGTATTCGATAACATGGACCGCCGTCCTGGCAGCGGAACTCGTGGCCGCTGTCAGCGCGTAGTCAACGATAAGCAGATTCCCGGAAGGCTTCAAAATTCGGTGAATTTCCTGGAAGATGGAGAGCGCTTTTTCCCATTCGGTTTCGTGCAGGGCAAAAGAAACCATGGCCAGGTCAAAGGCCTGGTCACGGAGGGCCATGGCCGTGGCATCCTGCATGAGGCATCTCACGGGGCCTTTTCCCTTCCCGGCGACTTTCAGCATAGCATCCGACAGATCGATCCCTATGGCCTCGATATTGTTTCGCTTTAGAAGGCGCAGTTGGTCTCCGGTGCCACAGCAGACATCGATGATGCGGCCGGGTTTCAGGTCTTGGACGATTTCCAGTACATCACGGCGGATGCCGCGCATGAAAGGATAGAGGATCCAATCGTAAAAGGGCGCGATGATACGGTAATCACTCATTAGTCACTTTTTTCACTGGCGGCCTTTCCCCGGTTTAGCATCAGTCCGCTTCCCATGACTATGAGTCCTCCGATCCAGAACTTAAGGGTAGCCGGGTCATTGAGGAAGATGATTCCCACCAGGGCGGTGAAGATGACTTCCGTGGACATGAACACACCGCCTTCCCAGCCCTTGCAGTATAGAAATCCCTGATTCATCAACAGTTGAGCCATGACCGACGTCAAGATAATGCCCATAACCATAAGTCCTTCCACAATGGTTACGGGAAAGATCGGGTTGGTGATGAATCCGGGAAAGGTTACCAGGCTGCCCATGGTGCAAAGATAGAGATAGATGATCACGGGCCCGTTGTTTTGCCTGAGGCTTCTGATCAACGTAACCGTCAAACCGGCAAATACGCTGCCGATGATGGCCAGTGTCTGGCCAAAAGCACCGCCGTCCGGGTGAAAGTCGAACAGGACCGCCACACCGGCTATCATCGCGCCAATGCTGAGAATGCCCGCCATGCTGATGCGTTCCTTGTATATCAGGAAAGAACATATGGCTGAAAATGCCGGGTAGGAATAAAAGATCACCAGGGCCGTGGAAACGGGCAGCAGCCGGATGGCGGTAATTAGGGATGTAAAGGCAATCGAGCCAAAACACCCGCGGATGATTAAAAGGCGGATGTTGTCGCCTTTGTACGGGTTGCCTTTAAAGCCGAAAATGGAAACCAGGATCAGCATGCCGCCGAAGAAGCGGAAGAAACCGATGTGCCAGACGGTGTATTCCGGTCGCAGGGTTTTGATCAGAATGTTGGCCAGCGTGAACAGAAGCGCTGCGGCAAGCATGAGGAGCGGTCCGGAAAAGGATGGTTTAAAATGAAAACACGAAAAGAAAATTTTTCGTGCGTTTTCAATTTCGTGTTTTCGTGATGGTTGTTTTTTCATTAACCTTCAAAACCCTCAAGGTTGCAGTATAGCCATCTGTCACTCATCGATAATAATGGTTGCATCCACGGCAACCGGCAGTCCGTTGCTGATGATGAGCGGATTGATGTCGATTTCGCGTATACCGGGGTTGGCCTGACCAAGGTCGCCCAGCCTGACCAGAATCTTGGCAAATGCTTCTTTGTCCAGGGGCGGGTTTCCGCGGAACCCGTTCAACAGCTTGCGGGTTTTCAGGCGCTCGATGAGTGCCAGGGCTTCGGCCAAGCTCAAAGGGGCCACGGCAAAAGCGATGTCGTTCAAGACCTCGGCCATGACCCCGCCAAATCCGCACATGACGCAGGGCCCGAACTGGGGGTCCCTCAAAAGGCCGGCAATCAGTTCAAGCTCTCCTGGAATCTGCTTCTGGACCAGTATCCGGCCTTCGTCACCCGTGGCGCTTTTTATTGACAGAAATTCGGATCTGGCGGCGTCTTTCCCGTGAACATTGAGACGGACAAGGTTTTCCTCGGTTTTGTGCACCTGTCCGGGGGACAACCCTTTCATGACGACGGGAAAGCCCATTTCAGCACCCTGCTCAGCTGCTTCCCCGGGTGTGGCAACGATGGCTTCCGTGACAATCGGGATGCCGGCCCGGGTCAGAATCTGTTTGGCGCGATGTTCATCCAAAACACCGGTTTCCCCTGGTGCTATCAGAAGATGGTCTTCGGGAATACCGGTAAGTACGGGATTGCTGTCTGTGCTGCGTGAGGCTGCAAAGGATTGGTATTGAAAATAAGCGGCCATGCATTCCACTGCCCGGTGCAGTTCCCGGAAGACCGGTATTCCCAGGCCCTGGGCATGCGCCTGAAATACATGCGCTTCATCGCGATGGCCCAGCAACCAGCAGAAAATTGGTTTTCCTTCTGCTTTGGCCAGCGCGGCCATACGCGTCAGGTCCACTGTTTTCCGTCCGCCGCCCACGAAAATGTGATAGAGGATGGCGTCCACGCCGGCGTCTTTGCTCACCGATCCAAAGGCAATGCGGAAGACCTTCCCGAAGCCGTTTTTCTCAACAGCCGGCCAGAGGTCCA
Source organism: Desulfobacterales bacterium (assembly GCA_029940035.1). Taxonomy (GTDB): domain Bacteria; phylum Desulfobacterota; class Desulfobacteria; order Desulfobacterales; family B30-G6; genus JAJDNW01. The sequence continues at coordinate 550 of JAOZRT010000191.1, read as the reverse complement.
CCGGGTTGGAGGGCGGCATCCATTCCGGAAACACTGTCCGCAGTTGTTGGATGGTGTCATCCGAAAGTGTTGCTGTCTCGAGCCCTTGGGCCTCGATAAAGTCGGCCGACACAATCCCGGCTCCACCGCTGAATGTGAGCACGGCGATTCTACTTTTTGGGATTGTTGTGCTGCTGCCGTCCATGGCGAGGGTTCGGCAGAGGTCCATCATCTGTTTGAAGTCGTCAGCCTCGATCACCCCGACCTGGGCCAGGGCACCGCTCACGACAGCTCCATTGCCTGCCAGGCTGGCAGTGTGGCTCAAGGCTGCTTCGGCGCCCTTTATGCTCTTGCCGCCTTTTAAAACCACTATGGGCTTGGGGCTCCTGCGGCAGGCCGCGATAAAGCGCCGGCCATCGGGGATTGATTCGAGGTAAGTGCCGATGACATCGGTGTCCGGGTCGTCGATGAGGTATTCCAGAAGATCACATTCATCCACATCGGCTTTGTTGCCGATGGAGCAGGCTTTGCTGATGCCCATGGTGCCGTGGGTGACCGTGTCGATCAGAAA
>JAOZRT010000190.1:3306-8872 GCA_029940035.1 Desulfobacterales bacterium | reverse complement strand
TTATGGGACTTGTACTGGTCATGGTGTTTTGTTATGCTGGCCCTGTTTTGTCGGAGACATCTGTTGGGGGTAATACTGCATCCGTCGATCTGAATTTTCAGGTCACGATCCAAAATTACATTGAATTTCGGGTTGGTACTGCCGGTATGACAACAGATACCATTAACTTCAGCCCGTCGCCAGCAGAATTGGCAAATTCCACAGCCATAACCGGTACAGGCGGCGATGTGGGTGGTAGTCAGGTGACTGTAAGGCTGCTCAGCAATACTGCCCAGGTCACCATCACGGCAAATAATGATACGCCGAATGGTCTGGTAAACGGGGGTGACTTCATCAATTGGGAGAGCATCACCACCACGGATATAGGGGGTCTTCTTGTACCACCGCTGCTGACCAACGCCGGGGGCGAAACATCACCTGGCAGCCCTTTGATCGGAGCCCAGAACATAACCACAACCTGGCAGTATGAGTACACACGCAGGGCGGCAGACCCAATCCCAACTGTGCCGGGCAATTACGTGGGTATAGTAACCTACATTGCTTCAAATCCCTAAATGGGCCTTGTGTTAAATGAAGATTTATTCAGTACCCTGCTTTATTATTCAATAAAGCAGGGTTCTGCTGTTTTTCCGAATCTGTTACAACGGGTTGGGGGAGGAAACCGTCACATGCAAAGGATAACGTTGGCTACGGGAATTTTTATGGCGATCCTGATTTTCCCGGGTACAGTACCGGCCGAAATGACGTTCATCTGGGTGGGAGCGCCTGCTGAAGCCAGCATCCGGGTGGGGGCGGCGAGCGGGGAAACCACCGTTGTCCACAATGTGCCCGTGGCCAATATTGGTGACGGGACCCCCATTACTGGGTCACCCCAATATGTGGTCATAGAAGTGTCGGCACGCCGGGCCAGCTTTTGGGACGCATGGGGCACGAATTTTGTTGTTACGGCCGACAGCTCAACGCCGCTCAGCAATGGCTTTGAGCCCATATATTTTAGTGAGATCCACTGGACATCCGAGGACGGAGACATACCTGATGGCCGCTTTGACGATTCATCGGCCCAGGTTATCCTTCCTTCCACCAGTGTATTTTGGCAGGTAAGCGATCGCCTGACGTTTATTTACGACAACTCCAGGGTGGTTTCTGCCGGAACATATACCGGCACGGTCACCTACACAATTTCGATACCATGAAATAGGCTATGCCAATTATGTTCTTGAACCGTCTGCAGGATTTTATGTGGCTCATGATTGTCTTGATTATGGGCATGATGATGGTCCTGCCCAGAGCCGGCTGTGCCGGGGAGGTGCTGGACGATTCGAAGTCTCCCCAAAAGCAGTACAGCACCCAGTTCAAATGGGCCTATCCGGGACAAGCCGGATCAATGGACCAGGAGAAATATCTGCTGCTCGAAGGCACCCGGAGCAATGTGGAGGTGAGGCTGGATACAGCGGATTACAAAGGCCAAAACGCTCGCATCTATTTGGGCCTACCGCGCCAGATCCAAGGAATTAACAGTATTGAATATTTCATTCTGGGTTGGAAAACCAATCGCCTTTTTTTCCCCGGCGAGGTCAGGCCCGGGAATCGAACCCTGATATATGACGGATCCATCGAAACGGATCTGATGATTGATCTGTTCACTTTTACCCTACGCGTCAATGCCAACCATATTACCGGGAAAATTCGCTATGCTCCGATTTTTGAAATTGAACCATATTAAATGGGTTTTCATGGTCACCTTACCGGCCTTATTGCTGGTGCTAGGTTCACCGGTTGTATCACAAGGGGACTTTGCCCTGCGGATCAGCCCCCCCAACTTTGAATTCAAGGTTGAGCCCGGACAGATCATCCGGGATACGATTGCGCTTGAAAATACCGATGTAAATAGAGGCACCTACGATGTCAGGACTGCAGATTGGGAGTTGAATGAGAACGGCGGTGTGGTCATATTTCCGGCAGATCAGTCTCTGCCCTCAACATCATGCCGCCCCTGGACACGGATCGAGAGAAACACCCTTTCATTGGCGCCGAACAGGACTAAGCGATATCGATTCGAGGTCAACGTGCCACACGACGCTCCAGATGGCGAATGCCGGTTTGCCATTGTCATCGGTCCCTCGGCAGACACTGCCGCGACCATGAACATGGGCAGTTTGAATGTGCCGGTTGTGGGATCAATTGCCGTGGTCGTCTATGTGACGGTGGGGGAAGCCACTCCAGATCTAAGTCTGAAGGAGGTAAAACGCCTCAATACGGGTGAAGGGGCTGCCATCGCCATGAGGCTGCGCAATTCCGGTACTGCACATGCGCGTCCTTTCGGCAGCCTGAAGGTAAAAGACGCCAAGGGTAAATCCGCTGAGTTGTTAATCGTTCCCTTTCCCGTTCTGCCCGGTGAAGCCAGGGATATTCGACTGGCTGTGGATTCACGATTTTCGGGCATTGAAAGCATGGAGGCGCTCACATTTCCGATATCGTTGAAAGGCCTGGTGGAGTGGGACGGTGGCAAAATGAAGATCGACACAGTTGTTGAATAAGGAAACCCATTTCAGAATAATCACGTATATTTTACCCTTCCAAATACTTGAGACAGAACTACTCATTTAAGCGGATCAAGGCAAAGTTGAATTCAATCTCTCCACGATGCGGGACTACAACCCTTTGAGGGTCTTCATCAGCGAGGCTCCACGGCAGGGGGACATCGCGTAATTCTATGGCGAGATAGTGCTCGCCTGCGGCCACCGGCCAGAATTCAAATCCCCCCTTGGTCCATGTTTCGGTAGCATGCCGCCCATCCAGATATACTATGATTTCAGAAAGCGCTTTTTCCCTCAGATCAAACTTGCCGTTGCGGTTCTCATCCAGGAAGACCCGGCCCACAATTCTGCCCCGGCCCGGGTCACCGGTATTGACGCCGTACAGTTGGCGCGGTTTACCTGTCCTGACATTGTAGCTGAGTGAGAAAAGCAGGTTGATACCTTCAATCTTGAAATCTTCTCCTCCTTCCCACTTAATATCTCCGGTATTATAGTCTGCATTGAGGCTCATCAGCCAAGTGGTTAAGAATTGCCATCCCAACCCCAGGGAAATGCTGGTACCGTCTGTTATACCCAGTTGAGGGGAATCTATATAATATTTCTGAAAAGAACCACTGAGCTGTATATCCCTAGGATATGAATGATCGAAATAGATTTTAAGGCTGAGATCATTCTCTTTTTTATCGGAAGTGTAATACTGGATTTCTGAGTTCAAATTGTGGTTTAAAAACAGTTCATATTCCTGATTCCAGCGCAGTCCGTATTTTTGGGTCTGCTCTAAATATGCATCCTCGATTGCTAGTTCCGGTTCGACGCGGGTTTTACCGATGGGAAAATGGTGGTCGGCATAAGCCCTCAGGACATATCGATAGATATCGTGGGTGGCAGTACCGGAATCAGCCCAGTCAGTTTGCATGTTCATATTGCCCCCGAAGTGGGTTCTGCGCAGATACTGCCAGGTAAGACTGGCAAATGAGTTTGTAGAAATATAGCCCGGAATCTGGGGGGCTTCATCCAGGTTGTTCTGACCAATTTCGCTGCCAAGACTCCAAAACCAGCGATAGGCACTCCTTTCGCCGCGCCAGTAGAGACCCTGGCGGTCATTGTTGATGGGTACATCGGTCCATAGCAAATCGGGGGGGAGATATTGGGCGCCGGCCCGGTGCTGCCAACGCCCGATATTTATCTGACCATCGTACCACAGCCCTGTTTTTCCGAGGCTGTCACCAAGCAGGTGCACCTGGTGATTCTGATCCAAGGGATCTGGTGTGTATTCCACTGCCCCTGCCACGCTTTGGTGTGTTTCCAAGTTTTCCGGGTCGTCCGTGTTCCAGAACTGGAAGCCAACATCCCAGTGCCGGTTCAGACGGTGTTGCGCACCTAAACCCAATAGGCTTCCTTGGTCCGACTGGTAGGCTTTGGCCGCCGTACCTCTGTAGTGGCCGATTTCACCGAAATTGAGGAATAATGTTGTGTCGTCATAGTAAAGCCGGTTGCCCATGCCCTGCAAAATAGTTGACGGCAGCCGAAACCGGTAACTCTCGTCCACTAGGCTGGGAACAACGCTGCGGTAGTGAATCACGTCGGAATCCAACTGTAATTTAGGGTTGATGACATAGTTGTCCTGGCGGACCTGTATTCTATAGCCGTCAGGTTCTCGGGAGGTGTCATACCCATCCGAGTTCAGGCCTCCAATCTCAATGTCATAGGAGCCATTTTCAACGGTTTCCTGCTGCCATCGAAGCTCGACACCGTGTTCACTGATATTATGCAGATTTTCTACATCATTGTGATAATATCGGTATGTAATTCCCAGGTTGCCCGGGGCCCATTGGGGAGCAAGGCCCCATTCTTTTTTTTTCTCCGCTTCGATCTGTTTTGCCAGGCTTTCTTCATTGATGACTTGGTCCACATAGATTTCAGGGGCCGGGGTCTTGGATTGTTCTGCGGGATCGTTTTCCGTTGACGGCGTTTGTGACCCTACATTTCCGGGAAAAAGGAGCGCGAACAACAGGAATAAGGATGAGAGAATAGGGTATGGCGAGAAAAAATGTCTCATAAATCCTGCTGACCTTGAAGCGGTCAGTTCGTTGGACGTAATTGTAAAACAAGATATTTGCCTGCAGTTTATAGATATCTTGTGTATGCCTCAAATGAAAACACAAAATATTGTGCCGTAATAGCAGTTCTACGGTTGGATTGTCAAGGTCTTGATTAAGTGGAGGAAATGACATTAATAGGCCCTGACTTCTGCCACAATGCTCAATCGGAATATATGTATATGACAATCAGTATAATCAGCTAATGCTAAGGGGAGCAGAGAATGATAGTCGAGGAATCATCCGGTGATAAAGGGGTAATTGGATTGTTCGGTGTGTACACCAATTGATATCGTCCGGTTGTTAAATAGGGCAGGGTAAGGGACTCAATCCGACCTTGCCCTACCCTCCTTTTTGAGGTGGGCGAATTTCCGGCAGACAGGAGATTGGAAGATACATTCAGTACGCCGTGTTTGGTTAAATTGGCGGATACGGCTACATGTATATTCTTGTCATCGGCATTCGTTTGGACAGCATCGCTGCCTTCAATTACAGGTCGTGATGCCAGCATTGTGTCGGCAGATCCGGTCTTGACCTGCAAAGCGAGGCTTGGGGTGATTACAATCTTTAAAGTCACCCCGACGATAGCGGGTTGGCCGCCGGTGGCGACACCGCTGCCGGCAAATGTCGGGGTAGCGATTGCCAAAACGATCGACACGAGAGAAAGCAAGATCAATTTTCTGCAGGCGAATGTTGACATGGACTTTCCTCTAAAGGCATCTATAATTTTTATCGGCCATTTTTATAGAAACTTTAGAGGATATCCGTTATATTTCGTCGGCAATGTATGTGCGTATCTTAATGCTTAAGTGAGCTTATTTCTCTTTCGGTCAGGTGACGCCATGATCCTTCGGTCAGATCGCCCAGGTGAACGCCCGCTACCCTGATCCTTTTGAGACGGGAGACATGGTTGCGCAGTTTTCTGACCAT
>JAOZRT010000190.1:0-3206 GCA_029940035.1 Desulfobacterales bacterium | reverse complement strand
AGAAGCAAGCCGGTGGAATCCTTGTCCAGGCGTCCCACAGGGTAAATGCGCTGGGGAATGTCGATGAGGTCGATGACAATGGGTTCGCCCTTTTGCTCACAGGAGGTGATGTAGCCCTTGGGTTTGTTTAAGGCGATATAGATTGGTTTTTCCTGCTGCCGCAGCCGCTGCCCATTCACTTCCACGTGATCGTTGACAGGATCGATTTTGGTTCCGAGTTCGGTAACAATTTGGCCGTTGACCTGGACTTTGCCCTGGGTGATAAAGACCTCTCCCTTGCGCCGGGAACAAAACCCGGCCATGGAGAGAAATTTTTGCAGTCTGACAGGTTCCATGATTGTCACTCGATTAAGATAAACCACAAAGACTAATAGATTTGCCCGGTCATTATTAATGCCCGGGCAAATCTATTAGGAACGGTAGTCTGCGTTAATCTTCACATAATCGATGGAAAAATCACAGGTCAGCACAGAGGCCTGACCTTCACCGACATTAAGATCGATGGTAATGGTGTATTCCGGCTGTTTGAGAACAGCGGTGGCAGCCGATTCCGCCTGGCTGCCGCAGCTTAGTCCCTTGGCTGCCATCTGGACATCATCGAAAAAAATATCCAGCCGTTCAGGCTCAAAGGGGACACCGGCCCTTCCGGCGGCAGCGGCAACTCTTCCCCAGTTGGCATCCTCTCCGAAAATAGCTGTTTTGACCAGGGGGGAATTGGCAATCGTTTCAGCCACCTTCCGAGCTTCTTCAGGAGAGGCAGCCCCCTTGACATCGATCGTGACCACCTTTGTGCCCCCTTCGGCATCCCTGACCAATTCCCGGGCCAGGGTGATAAGAACATCGTTCAGCACCTGCTGGAACGATTGGATATTAAGGGCGTCATCCAGGGATAGACCCGATTGGCCGTTGGCCAGGAGGATGGTGGTGTCGTTGGTGCTGGTGTCGCCGTCTATGACAATTCTGTTCAGGGAGGTTCCCACGGATGTGGAAAGGGCTGTTTTGAGGGTGCCGGGTTCCGCCTGGACGTCGGTGCACACAAAGCAGAGCATGGTGGCCATATTCGGTGCGATCATGCCGGACCCCTTGGCCAGACCGGTGATATTGAAGGTCTTGCCGTCCAACTCCCCCTGGCGATGAACGAGCTTGGGGACGGTGTCGGTGGTCATCATGGCTTGGGCACAGTCCATAAAGCCCTGCGGGGAGAGTGACTGGACGAGATCGGGAGCGGCTGCCTCGATCTTTTCAATGGGCAGCAAGGAACCGATGACCCCGGTAGAAGCTACCAAAACGTCGCCTTCTTCAATCTTCAGCGCTACGGACACGGCCCGGCCCATGGCCAGCGCATCCTGCAGGCCGCGTTCCCCGGTGCAGCAGTTGGCGTTCTTGCTGTTGACCACGATGGCCCGGCATTTGCCGGTTTTGATCCGTTCCATGTCAAGCTGTACCGGTGCCGCCTTCACCTGGTTGGTGGTAAAAACAGCGGCAACGTTGGCCGGGATGTCTGAATAGATCAGCCCCAGATCTTTTTCATTGTTTTTTTTCAGGCCGGCGTGAATCCCGGCAGCTTTGAATCCCGGACAGGTGATGGGTTTCATGTACGATGTTCTCCTTCTTTAACATACTTGATATTTCGCATCATCGAGCAAGTTGTTCAGATCAATTGCAATTTGTGAAGCATCAACGCCGATATTCTTACCCGTTTTGCGGAATATTCCAGCCCAGCTCCAGACCTTTCCGAATAGCCTTTTATGAAGATCGCAGACAAAGGCCTCAGTAAACAGGTCAGGCTTTTTTCGCTTCTTTAGCCATTTAAGCCCTTCCTGAATATTCACCTGCTCAAGCTGATCAAGCTCGCCACGGGTAGTGACGTGCTTGAATATCAGCCCTTCCATTTCATCGGGATCAAGCGGTGTTGCCCCGTCTGGTTCTCCTGTTATTTCACTCATTCATCATTCCATAGGTCTGAGTTCATTTTATCTATCATTTCCAGAGCAAGGTGCTCAATCTCAAACTGGATTTTTTCATCGCTCAAGGCTTGCTCTTCAAGTGCCATATGGATACTGGTTTCAGAGACCATATTCCGCGCCTTATCAAAAGCACGTTTTTTAATAATGTCCTCAACCTTGCCCTGCGGCACGATGGCATACATAAAGCGGCAATCCATGGCCTCAGCCATTTGCGTCATATTTTTAAGTGTAACACCGCCAGAAACTTCTGCTTTTTCCGTATTGGAGACAAGGCCTCTGGTTACGCCCATGCGCCGCCCGAGCTGCGCGCCAGACATACCAAGCGATTTACGCACTGTGCGAATCCAGCCTTCAGCAGGAACAGAAAGCCCCTCAAGCAGCATTGCTGCCTGATTTACGCGCTCCTGATATTGTTTTGTGACAATCTTCTTCATGCTCATATGTACACCTATTGAAATACTTTCGTTAAATTATTGTATACCCATCCATATACACTTGCTTCACATTTGTCAATCTATAGATATACATTGGTTTGTTTAGCATATATATAGCATCTTTGGGGACATCCCATAATCCCCAAGTCAAGCAAGAGTTAAGAATTATTTTTTTAAAATCAAGTAGTTAAAGCCAAGGATATTTTATGAACGCAATTCGCGTTATAGCATTGTTGTACAGAAATCGGCGATTCTCCAACTACTTTGAACCTTGCCTCTGATCGTTACGTTAATCCGGCCTTGCCTTTTCGGTAGTGCCAATCATCCCTTGTCTAAAATTAACCTGCTGTGAGCCGATGGCAATGTATGGCTGCAGTTTTCCGGCGTCGGCCAGCTAAGCAATTGCAGCGGAATCGGCTCGAATTTTTCATCATACAACATGCTGTATCCAATAACATGTTGACGCACAATTCTCTCTTTGACATACTTGATACATAATAAAGCAAATTCCTATCTTTCATGAAATTATGAAAACACGAAATGATAAATGATAAACGATAAAATTTCGTGCTTTTATAGTTGCATGTCTTTATGATTATTTTTTCTGCTACCCATTCGATTAAAATGAAAGCAGTGGAATATGTATAATGGACGGTGCTGGATTAAAATGCAGGGCCTGTGAGGGCGACCTTGTTATCCAACGGTCGTGACGTAAAATCACTTTGCGCTGCAGGTCGTGCGGCGCCGAATACAGCCTCAAAGAGGCCCTGGAATACATGGATGATCATTTTGAGGCGCAGGTGGG
>JAOZRT010000189.1 GCA_029940035.1 Desulfobacterales bacterium | reverse complement strand
TCAAAATACTGCTTCAAAGCCAAAGGAGTAAACTTATGTCTCTTGACACTCTGCTCATTCTATTCCTGTTACTTGGAGGGCTTTTCTTCCTCATGTCAATAGGCCTGCCGGTTGCTTTCTGCTTTATTTCCATGGCGATCATTGGAGCGATCGTTCTTTGGGGGTATGAAGCAGGTATGATTATTATCATTCGTAATCTTTATGATGCCCTCGCCAAATTTTTCCTTCTCCCGATTTTTATGTTCATGCTCATGGGGCAGATCATGTTCCGCACGGGCATGGGCTATGAGATGCTGAATGTAATGGACAGATGGATGGGAAAGATTCCTGGCAGATTGGCTCTCTTGGCTGTGGGATTTTCAACTCTGTTTTCAACAATGAGCGGATCCCAGATGGCATCTGCGTCCATGATGGGGACACTGTTGATACCAGAGATGGAAAAGCGGGGTTATTCGAAAGCAATGACCATAGGACCTATTATGGGTGCTGGTGGTCTGGCAATGATTATCCCCCCCAGCGCATTGGCTGTGCTCCTGGGGGCTATTGCCGGGATTTCAGTCGGAAAGCTCCTTATCGGCGGTCTTATTCCAGGGCTGATTATGGCCACCCTCTATGCGTTATACATCGTCATAAGAAGCTGGTTGCAGCCATCTATCGCCCCTGCTTACGATGTAAGCCACACCCCTTTAAAGAAAAAAATTCTGGACACTATTTTTTACGTTTGTCCACTGGGATTCATTGTTTTTCTCGTCCTTGCCTGTATTTTTCTAGGTTGGACAACCCCATCTGAGTCTGCAGTTCTTGGTGTTGCTGGTTCTATAGTGCTGGCAGCCTGCTACAGGACATTGACATGGAAAATAGTTACAGAATCTTTTATGAGTACCGTTAAAATTTCAGCCGCAATTATGATGATTCTTGCTGGAGCGATTGCATTTGGTCAGATTCTGGCCTTCGCTGGAATTACCAGAGAGCTGGCTTCATACATTTCGTCAATGCAAGTCTCCCCCATTATGATCATAATTTTCATGCAAATCTGCCTGCTCTTTTTGGGTACTTTTATGGATTCAGGATCAATGGTTATGGTGACGATGCCGATATTCATGCCGATTGTTCAAGGTCTTGGGATCGATCCCGTATGGTTTGGTGTTCTCGTTTTGTTAAATATGGAAATTGCTTCCATAACACCGCCGATTGGAATGATGCTTTTTGTGATGAAAGGAGTCTGTCCGGCGGGAACAACGATGGGGGATATTTATAAATCCAGTCTACCCTTTATGATGTGTGATCTCGTTGCGCTGGCTTTGATTATGATTTTTCCAGCTTTAGTGCTTTGGCTGCCCAATATGATGTAATCAAAAAATAAGTTCTTTGCCATTCTCGCGACAGCAAGAGTTCGGATTTCCTCATTTAACGTTTGTAGTGCTGGGATCGGTACTTTTTTAAGATGAGAAGAGTACTATTGAACGAATAAAATAACAGGAATTTCAATCATGACAAGTACTTCAATAAAGGATGATCAAACTAAGTCAGTCCATCTGGAATTTTTCTCCCCTGCTCCCCCTGGATCACTTTCTTTTAATATAGATACAGCACCTGTAAAGCTCCTCAACCGATTTCATAAAAGAATTACAGCTTCGGCGAGAGCTATCCCTGCGCCTGATCATTTACACATGATCGATGAGTTACCGAGTGAGTTAAAAAGATATAGTCTGCCTGTTGTTCCCAGCACCGATTTTCTGCCGGCTATACTGGGTAAAGGACCTGAATGGCATTGCTATAAAAGGAAAATTACAGACCTTAAATTTGTGGCAACAATCGCTGTTTCGGCCTTTGCTCTGGCTACATATGATCCTGAGATCAAAACTCCACAAAACCTTATAAATAAAAAAATTGGCATTAGACCTAGACCCAGCTCCCTGAGAGTCCTGAAAGATGCAATTCTGAGAGATGCATGGGGTATCGATGACAAGGTTATATACAAGGATTGCTTTCGCCCTCAAGCAAAAGAGGGTCTATTAAACGGTGATTTCGATGCTACCTTTTGGTTTGAAACCCGTCAGGTGGTAGATGGATATGAGTATCTTGATCCCTCAGGTATGGAGTTAAAAAATACCCAGTGGATAGGAATTTCACTGGAAGATGTCGACAGGATTAACAGAAACAATCCCTGGAAATTGCATCGTGTGCTTGTCCCTGCAGGTTCTCTAAGGGCGAATGGACCAAAACGGGATCCTCCTGTGGATGTAGGAATGGCTGGTCTAAGTATGGCTCTCTGTGCATGGGAGAGCACAGATGATGAAGTGGTATATGAGCTTCTGAAGTTCATGGATGAACATTCTCATTTGTGGCCGGATATTGCAAAAGGCTGTCCTTTGAGCCTTTCAAGGATGTCAAGATTCCCTGGCCTTACGGAAGATTTAGTGCATTCCGGTGCACTTGAGTATTTTAATGACAATAGAATAAGGTTAGAAGACCCCGTACAACTCCACACTATGGTTTAATTTGAAATTTGTGGGGTGTGAATCTCCCCTGGAAGGCTGTCCGAGAATGCCCTTTTGCCCAAACACTAAAAAGGAGTAAAAAAATGAAACTTTTGAAACAATCGGTATTGTTTTTAGCATCAGTCAGTTTGATACTGAACATATTAGCAACTCCGGCGGACGTGGAAGCAAAAAAGAAAGATCAAAACGTAGCGTTAACCATATTGTCCGGTTCAGTTGGGTCGGATGGTTATAATTTCTGTAGTGCCCTCGGTGATATCATAAAGAAGAACGACCCCTTGTTGACGACTTCCATTGTGGAAACCCTTGGCAACCCAAATCAGATCAAGGGTGTCCATGATGCACCATCTGAATGGAAAAAGTTTTACATCGGAACATCTGTTGACCCTGTGCTTAACCTGGCAAATCGTGGTAAGGGTCCATTTAAAAAAACCGGGCCTATCAAGGACTGGAGAGTTTTGTTTTCAATGTATAACGTGAATCCACATTTTATGACTCTGGATTCTAAAATCAGGACCCCAAAAGATTTAATCGGAAAAAAAATCGGCTTGCTCCCTAAGAAGCATGGCATGACAAAAGACCTGTTGTGGATACTTGACAAGGTGTACGGAATACTTGACAAAGTGAAATTGGTTCACATGCCGGTGGGGATGCAAAAAGATGCCCTACTGGATGGCAACGTAGATGTAATTGGGGCAGGAGGTATGTATTTTTCTTACGATGAAGGATTTAAGGTTTCGCCTTTCAACGAAGTGATTTTGGCTGCCAGAAAAAAAGTGTATTTTATCGGAATTACAGAGGAAGAATTTAGTGAAGCCAAACGACTGGACCCTAACAGGCCAGCATCGTGGGCACCCGTTAAAGCCAATGCTGTAAGATCCGGATATCCAGATAAAGAAAGTGGCATTATGGTTACATCACACACGATGTTTGCTTCCGCAGAAATGGATGACAAAGTGGCTTATCAATTCGTTAAGACTGCAGCAGAAAATGCTCATAAAGTAAAAGATTATTTTGCAGATGGGAAAGCCTTCAGATTAGATTCATTCGTCCTCAATGCATGGAGTACAAAGCAATATCATCCAGGTGCCTTGAGATATCTTAAGGAAAAAGGTCTATCACCACAAGGAGAATTATAGCATGTATTTCCTTTTTTGCTGCTATTAAGGAAACACCACCGTGTCTATTTAAAAAAGGTTTTTTTTGGGGGGGGGTATGAAGAATAACTGGACAAGACTGATTGATATTTCCATTTCTACTGTAGCAGTTTTAATGGGAGTTTATCATCTTGTATATACACAATGGTTATTCCAGGATGCGACGATGCACCAGAATACCCATCTCACTTTTGCTTTACTGCTGGTTTTTCTCACTGCCATCAAAAATAAACCGAAATTGTGGCCTTATATTTTATGCCTTATTGCGCTGTCCCTAATCGGTGTGGGGTATGTTTTTGTCAACTATTCTGACCTTATGGAAAGGGCTGGAATACCCACCGGTCTCGATGTTTTAATTGGGGTTATTATCTTAATCGTTGTCCTGGAGGGTTGCCGACAGTCCTTTGGCTGGATAATACCGTTTCTGGCTGTTTTTATGATAGCATATGCCTTAATCAGTCCTCATCTTCCGCCTCCTTTTTTTCATACGCCGATATCTTTTAGCAAAATCATTTCATGGAGTTCTATTGCGTTCAGGGGAGTATACGGGCAGTTTCTTCAGATATCCTCTACTTATATGATTCTATTTCTGCTTTTTGGTGGAATTCTTCAGGCAACCGGGGTCTCAGAGTCATTTATCGAAATAGGCAAGGCATTGGGAAAGAGGATGAAAAGTGGCCCGGCCCAGACAGCTGTCGTGTCCAGTGCACTGGTAGGAACCGTAATGGGAGCTGGTGTGGGCAATGTGGCATTCACTGGCCCTATAACGATACCGGTTATGAAAAAGGCCGGGTACAGCGCCGATCAAGCAGGCGCTATCGAGACGGCGGCCTCAACCGGCGGGCAATTTACTCCCCCGATAATGTCCGTAGCTGCTTTTCTGATGGCTGGCTTTCTGGGCGTCAGTTATGCTGACATTATCTACGCAGGAATTATTCCTGCAGCCATCTATTTTTTAAGCATCATGTGGGTGGTTCACATCCTGGCACTTAAACAAAACATAAGTATTTCGAAGGAGGAACAAGTAGATTTTGATTTAATAAAGCGCCGGTTTCCCGTTTTTGTTATCCCCCTTGGCATAGTTATCTACTTGTTAATCAATAATTATTCACCGACATTCGCAGCTTTTTGGGCAACAATAACTGTCTTAATTTTAAGCACGTTAAGAAAAGAAACACGTCTCAGCTGGGGACGTTTGGTAGAAGGCTTCCGTACCGGGTGCGTTGCGGCATCTAAGTTAGCTGTAGCTATTGCAACCATCGGAGTGCTTTACTCTATGCTGTCATTGACAGGAGTGGGAATGGAAGTTGCCTATACCGTTGAAGAGTGGAGTATGGGCATTCCATTTGTCGCCATATTCGTATGCATGTGTGTTACAATAATTCTGGGTTGCGGAATGCCTATTCCGGCAGCCTATGCCCTGGTTGCCATCGTAGTAGCTCCTATCCTTGTCAGACTGGGTATGGTACCGATTCATGCCCATTTCTTCATCTTTTACTTTGCAGCTGTCTCTAACCTGAGCCCACCGGTTGCCGGGGCTGCTTTGATGGCTTCAAGTATTTCAGGCGGAAGCTATTTTAAGACATGTCTTGAGAGTATGAAAATTGCCGCCCCGGCATTCATTGTCCCCTGGCTGTTTCTATATAACCCAAACTTGCTGGCGAATTTCAGCGGCGGCATTTATCCAGCGGTGGCATCAATTACAGCCACGTTTATTTTGATCTTCAGTTTACAGTCTTGTCTGTTTGGATATATGTTTGAAGCACTTAATTTGATTGAGCGTGTCACCTATTTTATCATTACAATTTTACTAATAGGTTTTGTCATTAATCAGAATATTGTTCTGTTGCTTATCGGAATTATTCTGTTTTTGATCCAGTTTCTTAGACAGCTAAGATCATATAAACTGAATTCAGGAATTCAGTTTAGTGTGCATTGATACAACTAAAAAGGAGAAATCATGAAAAAAGAATCCACTCAAAGGAGTATTAAAAGCAAACTTATCGGAATTATTGCGACAATCGCAATTTTTTTTATGTCAAATACATCCATCTCGGCAAAACCTCTGATTCTTAAATTTGGGACTGTTGAACCACCCCATGCGTGGATCACAGCCAATGTCATCAAACCATTTTTAAAAGATGTGGAAAATGCGGCTGGAGGGACAATAAAGATAGAAATGTTTACAGCCGGGACTCTCGGCCGTGACCCATCAAAATATCTGAAAGGAGTTAAAGATGGTGTGATGGACATAGGCTTTATAATTAATGCATATCAACCTGGACGATTTCCAGATGACGAAGTTGTCAATGCTCCTTTTGTAGCTGATAACCCTCTGGAAGCTAGTTTAGCCGTCAATCGCATGATTGAAAAAGGAGTAATGAGGGGATATGATCAGTTTGTTTTCCTGGGTATTTTTTGTACAAATCAATACGGCATCCATTCCACCTTCCCGGTAAAAAAAACCGATGATCTGGCTGGAAAAAAATTTCGGTTAGGCGGCAAGATACAATATATGGTTTTTGAAGACTTAGGTGGGACTCCTGTAGCGATAACTGCGCCTAAAATGGCAGAAAGCATCAGCAGAGGGGTCATCAGTGGTATAATAAATTGCTGGGATGCTATGACAACTTTCAAAGCTCTTGAATTGACTAAACACCATACTAATATTCCATTTGGGGCAACTATCATCTCGTTGGCCATGAATAAAAAAGTATATAATAGTCTACCACCAGAGGCTAAGGCTGCATTTGAAAAATACAAAGGAAACCCTTTAGTCATCAGCTATAGTGAAAAATTAATTGAGAGAGAAAGAGACACACTGGAAGAAACCAGAAATAACCCAAAGCATCATGTTTACACACCTGCATCTTCAGAATTAGACATGTGGAAGGCTAAAATGTGGCCAGCAGTTGAACGTTGGACGACTAAACATCCCAGAGGTAAAACCCTCCTTGACACTTACCAGGCTGAGATTGCCAAGATCAGGGAAAATAAGTGACAGTTTCATTAGATAATTGTGAAAGAGTAGTTTTACGAATTTCACGGCTGATTGCTTTGATCGGTTTATTCGGTATGTTGGTTCTCGCTTCAGCAACAATTTTGGATGTTTTCTGCAGATGGCTCTTAAACTCACCTATCACAGGCGTCCGTGATGCCTCTTCTCTGTTTACCGCTGTCATCATCGCCTCCTGCTTTGCTTTGTGTCTTGCGGAACGAAAAGATATCACTATCCGTTTCCTGGGTTTTGTTCTCAGCACCAGGGGTAAAAATTTTTTAGAGGCCTTCGGCAATTTTGTCACAATGCTGATCTATGCCGTCATCACATGGCAGTTATGGCTATATACGAATGAACTTTCGTTAGATAAAGAGACAACTTTGATACTTGGATGGCCGCTTCATCCGTGGTGGCGGATTGTTTGTATTCAATTTGGGATATGCGTTCCGATCCAGGCAGTGATTTTTCTTCAATCCGTCAAATCCATTTTCACCGGCAAAAACCCACTCAACGTAAACAAAAAACCGGATGGGAACAAGCAGTGGAGCCATTAACAATTGCGAGCCTTGGCATAACAGCGCTGTTTTTGTTAATAGTATTGCAAGTTCCCATTGGCATTGCCATGATCACGGCCGGTACCATAGGATTTGGGCTACTTTCCGGATTCGGCCCAGCTGTTTCCATTCTCGCCACCGAAACGTCATCAGTTATTTCGAACGTCGACCTGGCCGTCATCCCTTTATTTTTATTAATGGGGAACTTTGCCACCTCATCCGGCCTTTCATCTGACATATATAATCTGGCCTATGTGTTCGTGGGGCATCGCCGCGGAGGGCTGGCACTTGCCACCATTGCAGGATGTGGTTTTTTCGGGTCTATTTGCGGATCATCTCCTGCCACTGCTGCAACTCTTGGGAGGGTAGCTTTGCCGGAGATGCTCTCGAGGAAATACTCCCCCGATTTTGCCACAGGGTGTATCGCTGCAGGAGGAACCCTGGGTTCCCTGGTTCCTCCGTCTGTTATCTTAATCATCTATGCAAATATTGCCGAAGAGTTTATCATCGATCTTTTTCTTGCTGCAATTATTCCAGCTATCATTTCTATCGCTACGTATTTCATTGCCATCGCTATCTATGTGAGGATCAAACCTCAGGCAGGTCCTGCTGGAAAACTTACAGCCTGGGCAGACAGGCTAAAGGTAATGTTTTCTTCATGGCGAGTAATCTTTATCCTGGCAGTTGTTGTGGGCGGAATCTATGGTGGGGTCTTCACCGTTACCGAAGCCGCGGCATTTGGAGCAATGTTGGCACTTGCATTCGCAGCATTCAGTAGAAACCTAACCTGGGAAGTCTTCTGGCAATCATTGACAGGAACTGCAGTAACCTCGGCGATGATCTATGTTATTATTATCGGCGGCAATGTTTTCTCTTATTTTATAACCATTTCCGGAGTACCGCATATATTAGTGGAAACCATCACCAGTCTGCAACTACCAACATTTATGATTTTATTGTTGTTGATGGTAATTTATCTCATCTTAGGCAGCATCCTCGATACAGTGGCTGCCATGTTGATCACCCTTCCGTTTGTTCTACCTCTTATCGTCAGTTTAGGATACAGCCCCATCTGGTGGGGAATTATCAATGTAGTAGTCATAGAAATTGGAATGATTACTCCACCCATTGGCCTTAATGTCTTTGTTCTTCAGGGAGTGGCGCCAGATATTCCCTTGAAAACGATTTTCAAAGGTATTATTCCTTTTTTATGTGCTGACTTCGTACGCCTGGCAATCCTTGTATCATTTCCAGCGTTGATCATGTGGCTTCCAAATATGTTTAAATAACCGCGACTTATCAGGAACCTGGCGGCACTGCTGGCACTACTTAAGGAATACTTCGGTCGTGACCCTAAAGAGGACTTTCCGGACTGGGAAGCAGGCCATAAGACACTGATGGTTAAAGGAGGGATCCCTGGCATCGAAAATGTTGGTGGAGATCTCAATAAGGTCACAGGAAAACGGTGTACCTTTATGGCTTTACCCTGCTGGGAAGGTGGCGTGGGACAACCGATCCTTCTTTTCACCATCCTTCTAGAATATAGAATGGCATTATCTATTTAAAGAGAATGTAAGCTTGACTCGGATATGTCATTTTCCAGCCACAACTATACACTTTCACGCTATGGTGTGAGTAGATTCACGCTATGGTGTGATGCTGGGCAGTGAAT
>JAOZRT010000030.1 GCA_029940035.1 Desulfobacterales bacterium | reverse complement strand
AACTTTTAAACCCCATTTTTAAAAAATATGAAAGTAAAAAACCATTCTTGAAAAAAAGCTGTGGCATAATGCTTGTGCAGATAGAAAGAACAATTATCATCCTAATTTTGTTTTTAAATATGTTCATGCAACTCCTGAAAAAATAATCTTTTAAATTTCATACATTCGTAAAAAATAGGTATTTTTTTTTGTATGGCAAGCGCTTGTCTGATTTTTTTCCTTTTGGGCTGTCATGACTTGAGGTAGTGGTTCCATTAAGCAAAATTGTTTAATGGAAAAAATCACACTGTTACGATTAAAATTGTATAAAATTTATTTTTTTAAAACTTCTTGACAAAGTAATATCATCATTATACTACTAATATTAGTATTGTCTGACTTCAGTTAGTATTAATTTTTACGGAATCTACAGTGTAACCGACAGGGCGGAGCTATGTTCAACGAGAGATGGAAAAAGGCGTCATACAGCCATTCACCTGCTTGAAAAACATATATTGGAGATACGAAAACCATATTGAACAGAGTTTTATAGTTCGAGATGCCGGACTCAACGAGAGTCTGGAGATCTTAAAACTTAATATAAAAATAATTTGAGGAGGAGAAAGAGATGAAAAGATTATCGGTAATTATTTTAGCAATGATGTTTGTTTTTACCACTAATGTCTATGCTAAAGGTAAAAGTAAACCAGCACCCAAAGCAGAAAACTTCAAGGAAATGTTTTCCAAGGGAACAGCCTATGGACAATTTCGAACCAGATGGTATACAAGAAATTTTGATATAGAGAGTAGAAATGATTGGAATACGTTTGCCGTGGGAGGTGAACTCCATGCCCAGACCGCTCCGCTGGCAGGTCTCAGCCTGGGGGTTGGATTCTATACAATCCAGGATTCAGGAATAAATAATGATGATGATGGGATATATCCGTTTATGATGGATAAAGATGCTAACAACCATCCTGTAAGCACAACCTCTCTGGGAGAATACTTTATCAATTATAAGATTTCAAAGACCAACATCAGAATCGGCGCCCAGGAACTTGTTACTGCCTGGCTGAAAAAATGGGATTTGCGGATGGCACCCAAAACCCATGAGGCGATTTATATTAAAAGCAGGGAGTTTAAGGATCTGGAGATTTCTCTGGGGCATGCATTCAGGGAAAAAGATAACCAAGTGGCCAATTTTGAGCCCATTTCCCAAAGTTTTAAAGGAGTTGCGGATGATGTAGATAAAGGCGTTACCTGGGGGGAGCTCAAATACAATGGTATTAAGGGGCTCAAAACCTGGGTGGCTTACCACCATTTTCATGATATTTTCAGCAACATTTTTTTAAATGCCCAGTATGACTATGAAATCAATGACAATGTGAAATGGTTTGCCGTCTTGAGATACGATATCCAGGAAGGCGTCGGTGATGAACTGTCAGTGGGAGAAGGATTTGATACACATTTTTATGGCGGTCGCCTGGGCTTTGAATATCACGGAGCCACCTTGACCGGCCATTATTCCACCATGGATGATGATAATCTTGCAGCGCTGCGGGGTCACAGCAAGATCATCCAGATGCAGGTATTCGGTAACCGCAGGGCGGATGAGGATGCTTACCTTGTAGAACTGGAATATAAGCTGCATAAACTCTATAAACCACTTAAGGGAATGAAAATCAAAGTTGGCTATGGCAGCTTTGATACGCCGGATCAGGGAGAAACAAATGCCTCCGAAGATATAACCGAGTTTGATATTGATTTTAAATACAAAATCCCGGGTCCGCTCAAAGGGCTTGACCTCAGACTTCGCTATGCTAATGTAAATGGTGATAATGACAATAGCAAAAATGATTTTGAAGACT
The DNA here is from genome assembly GCA_029940035.1 of Desulfobacterales bacterium. Taxonomy (GTDB): domain Bacteria; phylum Desulfobacterota; class Desulfobacteria; order Desulfobacterales; family B30-G6; genus JAJDNW01. Next base: position 25,862 of record JAOZRT010000030.1, on the reverse strand, counting down.
TCCAGTTCTGGTTGACCTATAACTTTTAACATACAAAAATAATTAGTGGTATGGTGATCGTTTTAAAGGTCACCATACCGATTTTATCAATCTTGAAAACAAAAAATATTATAAAGGGAAAAAATGAAACTCGACATTTTTAATCATATCTATCCTAAAACTTATTGGGATAAAATGTTGGAAGTAAGCCCTAATGCAAAGGATATGGGGAAACGAACAAGGGGAGTACCTGTACTCTGGGATCTGGATGCCAGGTTTCGCATGATGGATCAGTTTGATGATTATGCCCAGGTTATTTGTTTATGTTCACCACCTATGGAGAAGCTGTACGACTCGGACTTAAGTCCTATAATGGCAAGAGTGGCCAATGATGGCATGGCAGAATATGTGAACAAGTACCCGGATCGTTTTCCAGGGTTTATTGCCTCGTTGCCCATGAATAATCCCGAAGCATGTTTTGAAGAGGTTGACCGGGTCATTAATGATCTTAAAGCAGTGGGCGTTCAGATTTTTACAAATGTGAACGGAAAACCCCTGGATCTTCCGGAATTCAAACCTTTGTTTGAAAAAATGGAACAGCATGATCTTCCTATCTGGGTGCATCCGATTCGAGGTGCTGATTTTACTGATTATTTAACAGAGGATCAATCAGAGTATGAAATCTGGTGGACCCTTGGCTGGCCATATGAAACTAGCGCTTTTATGGCACGATTGGTATTCAGTAAATACTTTGATATGTTTCCAAATTTAAAAATTATCACTCACCATATGGGTGGAATGATTCCTTATTTTGAGGGAAGGATTGGGCCGGGCTGGGATCAGCTGGGCGCTCGTACTACGGATAAAGATTTGAGTGTTATTTTAAAGGAACTTAAGAAACCGCATCTTGATTATTTCAAAATGTTCTATGCAGATACAGCTCTTTTCGGATCAGTTGCCGGAACAAAATGCGGCCTGGATTTTTTTGGTGTTGATAATGTTCTGTTTGCATCGGACAGTCCTTTTGATCCTGAAAAAGGTCCGGGCTTTATTCGTGAGACCATTAAAATTGTTGATGAACTTCCCATATCAGATGAGGATCGCATGAAAATTTATGAGGGAAATGCCAGAAAACTTCTCAAACTTTAAAAAAATTACAAGGAGATTAAAACAATGTTAAGAAAAAAAAAATTTCTATTTTATCTTATGGCCATTAGTTTCATCCTGACGATATGGGCGTTACCATCAAATGCCAATTATTATGACGGTAAAACGATTACTATTTTGATGGGCGGCAATGCCGGCAGCGGGTTAGACCTCAACTGCCGTTTTTTTGTTGAACACTGGGAGAAAAAATTTCCGGGAAAAACAAAACTGATTGTTAAAAATATGCCCGGTGCGGGTGGCGCCAAGGCGTTAAATTATCTTTATGAAAAGGGACGTCCTGACGGTATGGTGATATATTATGGGATTTGGAACCCAATGGGAATCGTAACGGGCCAGCCAGGACTCAGATATAAAATTGCAGAATTAAAATCAGTTGGTGCTGCCAACGGCTATTTTGTCAGTCTGGTACGTTCCGATGTAAGTGCTACTCCCGCAGATATTATCACGGCTGAGGGCTTGAAAGTAGGCGGAATTAATCCCACCCTTGGTATGGATAACGTCAGCCAGATGAGTCTGGATATGTTAGGTACAAAATTCAGGTATGTGAGCGGATACAGGGGAATGCCAAAAGTTAAAGTAGCCCTTCTCTCCGGAGAAGTTAATTTTGCTACGACAGGCTATGCAGGGTATCGTAACTTTTTTAAAGATACAAGTATAAAATCTGGAAAACTGATTATGCCATGGCATCATCCCTCTTTTGATAAGGATGGGAACCCCATTAAGAGTAATGTATTTCCCGGCGTAAAGCCCTTTGTTGAAGTCTATGAAGAGTTGAAGGGTGAAAAACCATCCGGGCCCTTATTTGAAGCATATAAGTATGTCACAAATCTCAACTTTAAAATGATTAATAATGTCATTGCACCGCCAAAAATACCGGCAGAGGCATTGGCGGACTTAAGAAAAACCTTCAAGGCAACATATGAAGACTCAAACTTTCAGGAGGACTGGGAAAAACGTTACGGTGTAAGGTTCCTATGGATTGATGGAGAAACCGGTCAAAAATTGTTTGCCGATCATAAACAAATTAGCCCTGAGGCTGTTGAGGTGTTGAAGAAATACAAAATGAAAGGCATAAGATAACCAGGCAGATATGGATTAAAGCCGGTTTGGAGGATCAAATATGGACTATTCACACATGTATGAAGCATTTATAAATGGCCTGCTTTTGGTTTTTGCGTGGCCGTCCATTGGATTTTTATTTCTCGGTATTCTGATCGGTATAGTCATTGGAGCCATTCCCGGTCTTGGAGGTATCGTCGGGCTGTTTATCCTATTGCCGTTCACATACGGAATGGATCCGGTTCCGGCCTTTGCCCTGCTGCTTGGCATGTTTGCTGTGACAACTACCAGTGATACCATTGCCTCAGTTATGCTGGGGATACCCGGCACCGCCGCATCCCAGGCAACCATACTGGATGGTTATCCCATGGCAAAAAAAGGGCAGGCAGGCCGCGCCCTGGGTGCTGCTTTTTCCGTATCTGCATTCGGCGGCGTATTCGGCGCCGTGGTTTTAGCGCTTTCACTGCCCTTGGTGATGCCGATAATCCTTGCATTCGGGTCACCGGAAATGTTCATGCTTGGCGTATTAGGGCTTACCATGGTGGGCACTTTAAGCGGAGGCTCCATTCTTAAAGGACTTATTGTCGCTATGCTCGGCCTGTTAATGTCAACGATCGGATATGCGGAATCGTTTGCCATCCCCCGCTACGCCTTTGGGAGCGATTATTTAATTGACGGACTTGGGCTTCTGCCCGTTGTATTGGGCCTGTTTGCTATTCCTGAACTGATGGATCTGGCATTAAAAAATACATCCATATCGAGAATATCTGAAGATGAAGCTATTGGTGGCGGGCTTTTAGACGGGGTAAAAGATGCGTGGAACAACTGGTGGCTGGTTATACGTTGCAGTATCATCGGTACTTATATCGGAATGCTGCCTGGACTTGGCGCCGGCATCGTTGATTGGATTGCCTACGGTCATGCAGTACAAAGCTCCAAAGATAATTCACAGTTTGGTAAGGGGGATATCCGTGGTGTTATCGCACCGGAGGCTGCAAATAATGCAATAAAAGGAGGTGTGCTCGTTCCAACACTTGTATTCGGTATTCCCGGTGGTCTGGGAGCGGCTATTTTGCTTGGCGCACTCCTCATTCATGGAATCAGGCCCGGCCCTGAGATGTTAACCACTCAGCTGCATATTACATTCAGCATCGTATGGATGATTGTTGTCGCCAATATTGTTGCTACCGGATTATTAATGATCTGGTGTAAACAAGTGGTAAAGTTAGCCTTTATCCCGGGGCACCTGATTGTACCGGGCGTGATGATGTTCCTGTTCATGGGTTCATGGATAGAGAGTGCTTCCATGGGAAGTTGGGTTGCACTGCTGTCCATGGGTCTTCTTGGTTTTGTCATGAAGATAAGCAACTGGCCGAGGCCTCCGATAATCCTTGCCATAATATTAGGGAGTTATCTGGAAAATTCTTTTCAAATCAGTATGGGCACCCATGACGGGTTTGCCTGGCTTTCCCGGCCAATCGTTCTTGTTATTACCGCACTTATCATCATCACCCTGATTTTTGCTTCTCGTGCCGTGGTTAAAAAGAAGAAAATTGCCGCGTCCAGAAAAGCTTTAGCAAAGAGTGAAGGTGAAGGTGAAAATAAAAGAAAACCAAAACAGGTTGATAGTAAACCTCTTTTTTCATTTTTATTTGCAATTGCTATGTGTGCTCTGTTTATCTGGGCAGGGTTTGAATCTCTCAAGTGGCCTGTTACTGTAAAAATGTTTCCGCTTATTATCGCTATACCAGCAATTATAGTCGGCTTATTAATTATTTTTTATGATACAAGAGTTCTCATGAATGAGTTGAAGATTGAAGGCAGTTTGATGGCGATTGTCCGGAGGGATTCGAAAAAAGCCGACCTGTCTACAGCTTTTCAATATTTTAGTTATATCACAGGGGTTATTTTAATAACATTTGTGCTGGGACAAAAAATTGCCCTGCCTTTATTCGTTGTTATCTACCTGATCCGTTGGGGAGGATACGGGATACGGGTTTCTTTTGGTTATGCTTTGGTGGTGTGGATGTTTATCGTTGGTTTTTACGACCTGGTTATGCACCTGTTTTGGTACCCATCATGGTTGTCATCATGGCTTCCATCTATGTTGCCCAATTGGTTCCCGGTCTGGTTGATTCTTTAGAAAGTATCTGTCCAGAAATATGGATGGGTACAATAAAATACTGTAAACAAACTTTTTTAAAGCTGTAGAGGTTCTCCCGGAGTAGATTTTTCGGTTTTAATGTGTAATATTTCGGTATAAAAAGAAAAAGGAGAGAAGAATGAAAAAAAAACTTGGAATGAGTCTTCTGACTGGTGTTGTTGTTTTAGCCATGCTTTTTGCAATGGCAGGACCAGCAATGGCGGCGAAAGACACTTTACGCGTTGGATGGAGTGTTCCCGCACGTAAATGGAATCCTCATCTAAACACAGCGGTTATGCTCCTGGGTCATTTGGAGCCGGTTTATGAAGGTCTTGTGGGGGAAGGTCCGAAAGGTGAATTGTTACCACGTTTAGCTACCAAATGGGAACAGACAAAGGATTCGATCACGTTCACCCTGCGAGATGATGTGGTTTTTCATGATGGAACCAAATTTGATGCAAATGCTGTAAAGGCCAATATCGCAGATGTTCAGTCCGGTAGATACCCCCCCAATGCGAAGAAACTTATCGCCATCAGTTCGGTGGAAGTCATTGATGCGACTCATATCCGATTTCATCTGAATCGCCCGGCTCCCAGCCTTTTGTACACTTTACAAAGGTTTGCCGGTCTAATGGTAAGCCCTGCCGCACTAAAAAGCAATAGCGTGGACAAAGTGCCCGTCGGTACGGGTCCATGGAAATTAGATCCAAAAAGGACAATCAGTGGAACCAAATATGTTTACACTTTGAATAAAGAATACTGGGACCCCTCAGTGCAGGGCGTTGCAGAGATTGAAATAAACGTTCTCTCTGTGGAACAGCAGTTTAACGGGTTTGCCAGCGGTGAACTTGAAGTGGCGGGGTTACATTCAGCTTTCGTGCCCCGGGCCAAGGCAGCCGGTTATAAAATCTTGTCACCCGAAGGACCCCATGAGGCCCTGCATATTTATGATCGTACCGGTAAAATCGTTCCCGAGCTTGCCGATCCACGCATCCGACGGGCCTTATCTTATGCGATCGACCGAAAAGCGTTTGCCAGGGTTGTGCTTCAAGGTAATAGCATTCCCAGCACGCAGCGATATTTGCCAGGCAGTCAATGGCACTCCGAAGAAATCGAAGATTTGAGCTACAATCTCAAGAAAGCGAAAGAGCTGATGGCTGAAGCCGGTGTTAAAGGCTTTACTTTTGATACATACTCTCAAGACGCATTTTTCGATATGATGAATGAACCCATAGCCGGTATGTTGAAAAAAATCGGCGTGACTATGAACATCAAGTCAATTCCGATAGGTCAGTTGTTTGTTGCAGCATCCAGTGGAAAATATGCAGCGTCCATCATGCCACTGATTGAAAGGCACCCTTATGACTTCTATCAGGCCAAGCTTGCCCCGGACGCATTCATGAATCCTTTCAAATACGAAGATAAAGAGATCGATGCACTGGCAAAAAAAGCGGCCCGAATGGATGAAAAATCTGCGGCGCCCCTGTGGACTGAAATGTCTCGTCTGGCGGCTGAAAGGGGCTATCTTATACACATCGGGTCTGTGCATTTCGCTATAATGGTGAGTAAAAGGGCCAAAAATGTAAAAGGCAGGTCTTTCTCCCCTTACAATATATTTTTCCGAGGTGTAACAGTTGAGTAACAGATATAGCATTTGGAGTTAGATTATTATGATTAGACTGATTTTGACACGTCTCATCTCTTCTGTTGGGATATTTATTGCCTTATCCATATTAATCTTTCTACTGATGTACCTTGTTCCCGGCAGCGTGGCAGTCATCATCCTCGATGACGCCGCCACGCCGGAAAACATTGCCAAGCTCGAAGCGGAGCTGGGTCTGGATGATCCTCTTCCGACCCAGTATGCGCGATGGATAGTCAATGTTTCCAAAGGTGACTTTGGCACATCATTTTTAAATGGCCGACCGGTACGGGATGATATTATCGAGAAGTTTCCAGTCACGCTTTGGCTTCTTATTGGTGCACTGGTTATTGCCGTTGTCTTTGGCCTGTCGGTGGGGATATTGGCATCTCTCAAGCCAGGATCGCTCCTTGACCGCAGCTCTGTACTATTGGTGACCCTGGGAATTTCCATACCCAACTTCTGGCTGGCGGTATTGCTCTCGATGCTGTTTGCTGTGAAACTCGGCTGGCTGCCTGTCTTTGGATACACCCCAATTACCGAGGACCCAATCCTGTGGTTCAAGAGTATGCTGCTGCCTTGGTTTTCACTCGGTATCGTATCTAGCACCCTGATTGCCAGGCAGATGCGCGGTGCAATGATCGAAGTCCTCAATACGGATTATGTCCGCGCAGCACGGGCCTCCGGTATTCCCGAACACTGGGTTGTTATCAGTAACGGTATCAAGAACGCCATGATACCAGTTATAACTGTAATCGGCTTCCAGGTACCGGTGATAATAGGGGGGTCTCTTATCATTGAACTTGTTTTTGCCACTCCCGGCTTAGGATCTCTAACCATTCAATCAGTACTTGACCAGGATCTCCCGATTGTACAGGCCGTTTTAATGGTCATGGCCTCCCTAGTCATTTTGACCAATCTTGTCATTGATATAAGCTACGGTTGGCTGAATCCAAAAATGAGGGTTTTATGAGCGATACATCATTAACCATATCTCAATCCATTGCAGATGAAGATTTTTTAGAAAGGCCAAGTTTTTGGCGGCGATTCAGCAGTCAGACGGTCCCCATGATAGCGATGATTTTCTTGGTCATTTTGATCCTTACTGCCATTTTAGCACCCTGGATCGCTCCCAAAGACCCGCTTGAACAGGACCTGCTTGAAGTCTTTTTAGGTCCTTCCTGGGAACATCTGCTGGGAACCGACAACTATGGGCGAGACGTCTTTAGCCGAATCATTTTTGGAAGCAGGGTGACGGTCCAGGCAGGTTTACAAGCCGTATGCTTTGCAATAATTCTTGGAGTTCCTTTGGGTCTGATAGCCGGTTACGTTGGTGGCCGTACCGATAAGATAATCATGTGGATTAATGATATTTTTTTCATTTTACCCGCGCTCCTCATCGCCTTAACTGCTATTGCGGTTATGGGTCCCGGTCTTACTTACGCAATGGCAGCAGTGGGTTTTGGTATGGCAACCAGGTATATACGTCTGACCAGAGGCGTTGTGCTGGTTGAAAGAGAAAAGACCTATGTCGAATCGGCAAAAGTAACCGGTATCCAAACCCCCATAATTCTTTTTCGCCATATTTTACCGAATATATTTTCACCATTGGTTGTACAGACCTCTCTTCTATTCGGCATCGTCATCCTGGTGGAGGCTGCCCTCAGTTTCGTGGGTGCAGGCGCTCCTGTGGGACAACCAAGCTGGGGAAGAATGCTGAGTGAGTCACGCTATTGGATATCCCAGCAACCCTTTCTGGTCATTCCACCTGGTCTGGCCATTACCTTTACCGTCCTGGCTCTTAACCTCTTTGGGGATGGGCTCCGCGATGTGATGGGACGTAAGATAACGGCCACTGATATCAAGGTCCAAAAACAGAAAAGGAGCCGTTCAGATGCGGCCGAATTACCCGATGAAATCAACGAAAAATCTGGTGGATCCGGTGCCGATTCAATCTTATCAATACGCGGACTCGAAGTAAAATTCCCATCAATAAGCGGCGAGTTTACCGTTTTAGACAACATCAATTTAGGTATTCGAAAAGGGGAGACACTTGGTTTGATTGGTGAATCGGGATCAGGGAAAAGTATGACTGCGTGGGCCGTTATGAACCTGGTCCCTTTTCCCGGCAAAATTACCAACGGTACCGTTCGACTGGAAGGCCGGAATCTGAATGAACTCACTAGGAAACAGATGCGGTCCATCCGTGGAAACAAGATCGCCATGGTTTTCCAAGACCCTTTGTCGGCGCTGGATCCAGTGATGACCATAGGTCGGCAGATCTGTAAGCCTTTGAAAATACACAAAAACATGACAAAACGACAAGCGAGAGAGCGCGCCGTCGAACTTTTAAATCTGGTCCGTGTTCCCGAGCCCCATCGGCGCCTTGATGAATACCCTCATCAGTTTTCCGGAGGTATGGCGCAGCGCGCAGTAATAGCAAGGGCGTTGGCCTGCAATCCAGACGTTCTTATCGCTGATGAGCCAACAACTGCTCTTGATGTGAGCATTCAAGGACAAGTTCTTGAGCTTATGCAAGACATCCAGGAAAAACTCGGCATGGCCATGCTTTTTATCACCCACAACCTTGGAGTGGCCGCGGACGTATGCCACCGTGGCGCAGTCATGTATGCCGGACAGATTGTTGAAACTGGTAAAATTGATGATCTAATCGAAAACCCCAAACATCCTTATACAGCGGCCCTCTTAATGGCGATGCCGGAAAATGTACAAAAAATAAACCGTCTGGCTGATATCAAGGGACAGGTGCCGTTACCATGGGCCTGGCCCCAGGGATGCAGGTTCCATCCGCGTTGTGAGTATGCCACAGACCAATGTACAAAGGACAATATCGAACTTCGGGAAATTGCGCCCAATCATACGGTACGCTGTGTGAGATCAACGGAAAATATTCTTGGGGAGCGATTATGAATGACAAAACAAACTCAATGAATAACACACTCTTGCAGGTCTCTAACCTCCAGGTAAGCTACAAATCAAAGAATTTTTTCGGACAGATACGTTATAGGGTCCGGGCGGTAAATGACATCAGTTTTGAGATTGGAAAGGGAAAAACCTTTGGCCTGGTAGGAGAGTCCGGGTCAGGAAAGACAACGGTTGGGAAAGCAATTTTGCGTTTAATTGAGATTGATGGGGGCGCAGTCAGTTTCGACGGCATGGTAGCGCCGCATTCCATTCAAAAGGTCCCGTTAGAGTTCAAACGGAATGTTCAATCGGTGTTTCAGGACCCTTATTCTTCGCTTAATCCGTCTCATTTGGCCGGAGACATTATTGGAGAACCGATTACACGCCACCTGAAAATCAGGGGGAGTGAACGGCAGACCATGGTTGCTGATTTACTGAAAAAAGTTGGGTTGTCAGGCATTTATGCCCACAGATACCCCTATGAACTCTCCGGTGGACAGAGGCAGCGTATCGCCATTGCCAGGGCTCTTGCCTCAAATCCACGTCTAATTGTTTGTGATGAACCTGTAAGCGCCCTTGATGTATCCACCCAGGCCCAGGTGATCAATCTGCTGGAAGATCTTCAAGAAGAACTCTTGGTCTCATATCTTTTTATCGCTCACGACCTTGCCGTTGTCCGCCATATCAGTCATGATATCGGAGTCGTAAACCTCGGCTGGTTGGTCGAAGTTGGACCGTCTGACAGGGTCTATGAGCAGCCCAGTCATCCATATACTGAAATGCTCCTGGCGTCCATTCCTGTGCCGAATGCGGTCGAACAGCGCCGCCGTCGCACTCTCAGGCAAAGTCTGTATATCGATGCCGATCTGCCTAGCCCGGTCAACCCTCCTCCTGGATGCCCATTTCAAACTCGATGCACTCTGAGTATGGACATCTGCCGGGAAGAGATGCCGGAAGCGACACCGGTTAATGGTGGAGGAGTGGTGAGGTGCCATCTTCATACATCAGGTCCCAAACTTGAAGGAAGACCGGTGGCTGTACTACATGACAATCTTGCTAAATAAAAAGATACCGATATTCGGCCGGTCGTGAAAACGACACGGGACCCTTTTGAACCTGAGGAGCAACACTAATAAGAGGAGCGATAATTATGGTTAAAATTAATGATGCTGTTATTCAGCAGAACCCGAATCCTAAAATCCCGCTTGCGGCCGTGCTTTCATTTCGCACTGACAAATCGGTCTCGGTGGACGTCGTTTTAATCTCCAACAACCACAAAAAGGAGATTTCTTTCACCTCAGGGTGTGATCCTGTTGCCGGTCTACCGATCATCGGAATGCGAGCAGACACTACTTACGAGGTACAAGTGCAAGTCAGGGATGGGAGTGGTAATACAACAACGATGCAGACTATGCATTACACTACCCCTCCTCTGCCGAGTGATTTGCGTAACTTTCCACGGTTTGAAGTGACCAAATCGGAACCGAATAATATGGAGGAGGGATTCATTATTGTTTCTGTACGGCGCCGAATGGTCAACCGCATGATCTGGATGAGCAAACGCCAGCGCCGTTTTTTGAATCAGTGGTCCCTGCTGGCAGCCTTGGACATGGAAGGCAAAGTGGTCTGGTATTATGAGGCAGACCACAGAATTGCCGGTGTGCACAAGCTGCAAAACGGAAACCTGTTTTTCCACAGTATGGATTACCGGTCGTTTGAGATGGACTTTCTGGGCAATATCAAACGGGTCTGGTATGCCAGCAAACGGCCGGCCGGACCAGTGGAAGGCGGTATTTCCATTGAAGCTGAAAGCCTACATCATCAACCTCATGAAATGCCAAACGGGAATTTTTTAGCCATGACGGCCAACAGCCGGGAATTTGAAAATTACCCCACCAGTGACACTGATCCGGATGCACCCCATGGCACTAAGAGAGTCGTCGGTGATCGTATTATTGAATTTACAGCCGAAGGTGATGTGGTGTGGAGCTGGGATACCTTTGATCATCTAAATCCCTATCGAATTGGCTATAATACGTTTAACACTTATTGGCATGTCAGGGGTTTTCCCCATCATGTTGACTGGACACACGGTAATGGCGTAACCTATGACGATGTTAACGGCGGTGTTATCATCTCTTTACGCATGCAGGATGCCTTTATCAAAATTGATCAAGATACCGGTGAAGTGATTTGGATACTCGGCACCCATGATGGATGGGAAAAGCCGTTCTCCGATAAGTTGCTTGAACCTGCAGACCCCAACATCCAATGGACCTGGCACGGGCACAATCCGCGAGTGTCCAATGAGGGTACCATCTGTGTTTATGATAACGGTGTCTTTCAGGCCAGGCCATTTACTCCTCCGAAAAAACCGGCAGAGATTTATTCCCGGGGGGTTGAATATCTTGTTGATGAAAAAAAAGGTATTGTGGAAGAGGTCTGGGCATCTGCCGATGAAAACACCGAGGACAAGGTGTTATCCTGGGCCATGGGAGATTGCCACCGCTTACCGGAAACCGGAAATATGCTGGTTATTGATTCCACCTGTTTACCAAAAGGACCGGAGCTTAGCTGGCAGGGGGCTGTCACAACCAATGATCTGTCCTGGCACGAGTGGGACAGAAACTCCTGGCACATGAGCGACTTTGCTCAGTGGGGGCGTATCCGGCAATACCGCAGAAACTCTGCCAGGGATATTGTGTTTGAAATCGTGGTCAGAGATCCTGATGATCTTGTGGGCTGGGAAGTCTATGGGGGGCTGCATACACCTGATTTGTAAGATGAACAAAATGATAAAACTAAAGCTGTCGTTTTTAGAATCAGTGCAGATGATAAAAACGGCATTACCGATAATGATAGGGATTTTGCTGCTGCTTAATCTTGTTAAGATATACACCCAGGAGTATTATACAACTCTATTTTCAGGAGATCCACTAATAGATCCATTGATTGGCGCAATAGCAGGAAGTATCTATGTTGGCAGTCCCATAACAAGTTACATTGTGGGAGGAGAATTACTGGCAGAAGGTGTCAGCCTGATGGCAATAACCGCATTTATAATGGCATGGACTACGGTTGGTCTTGCAATGCTTCCGTTAGAGGCAAAATGTTTGGGTAAAAAATTTTCAATTGTTCGCAATATAATAAATTTATTTTCTGCTGTCATTGTTGCCATCTTAACCGTTTACACGTTGAATTTACTATAACAGGATATTTTCTTGAAAAGAAATAAAAAAAGTCTGTCCACAGCATCTAAGTTTTTACTCGTTGTTTTTGCTGTTTATTTGGTTGCTGCAGTGATTGATCTGCCGACAACCAAAAATGCAGTGATAAACTTTTTAGAAATGTTCACAAAGATTTTGCCGATTCTGGGTGTTGTCGTTGTTGTTATGACCCTGGCCAATTTATATTTTACAAAAGAACGTACAACAAAAATTCTTGGACAAAACTCAGGAGTTAAGGGATGGATATACACGATTGCAACAAATGTTTTTATTATTGGGCCGCCTTATGTTCTGTACCCGTTACTGGGTAATCTTCAAAAACGGGGAATGAAAGATTCACTGCTGGCGGCTATGCTGTATAATAAAAATGTCAAAATTTATTTTTTACCGGTGATGGTATATTATTTTGGTCTGAAATTCACCCTCATCATTTCTATCTATATTATTCTGTTTTCAATTATTACCGGTAAGCTTATTGAAAAGATAATTAATTAAGGAGATCACTGCCATCAGACAGGCATAAATATAAGCTAAATTCTTTAAACAAACTAAATTCAGGGAATACGAAAATGACTAAAAGCGCATTAGATTTTAAGGGAAACCTTACCGATTCACAAAAACAGATGCTGAACAAAAAAATAGATGACTCAAAGCAGGTAATTCGGGACACCTATGCTAAATTCAAGCCGGAGGAATTGGCAGCTACATGGACAGGCGGAAAGGACAGCACCCTGGTCCTGTGGCTGCTTCGACAAGTCTGCGAAGAAGATAATCTGCCGCTGCCCATTATTTTTACTATCAGCGAATTTGATGTCTTTACTGAAATTGAAGATTTCATGAAAGATTATGAAAAGAAATGGAATATCGATTTGGTGTGGTATCTGAATGAGGACGTGGTCAAAGCTGCCGGCAGTGAACTAAACTCAATGGTATTGGTCAAGGATCTTAATGAGCGAAACCAAAAAGAGCTGGAGCGTATCGGGTATGAAGAAGATGAGTTCATGTTTGAAGCAGAATCCTATACCGGCAACCATTTGATGAAAACCGTGATGTTCAACAAATTTATTGAGGATCGAAACATCAAGGGTATGTTCCAGGGAATTCGCTGGGACGAGCACGAGGCACGTGTGAATGACGAATATTTCATGGAGCATGAAGCGTCAGATCTCAGCCCTGCACACACCCGGATATGTCCAATCCTTCATATCACGGAACGGGATATCTGGCATATCACTCAAGGCATTGGAATACCTTACAACAGCCTGTATCAGCATGGGTATCGTTCATTGGGTGCCAAGAGTTCCAGCAAGATCGCCATGAAAGATGTCCCGGCATGGGAACAGGATCTGGAAAATACGGGTGAGCGGGATGGCCGTCGTCAGGATAAAGAAGAGGCCATGGAAAAACTAAGGTCATTGGGTTATATGTAACGTAAAGTACTTTGACGGATGATTGTCTTTTCCAAAGATGCTTATCCGGGTAAATAGGCAGTTTTAGAAAACCAAACCTTTTTATGGAGACGGGGGAAACCCCGATAATACAAATTATGGCATTGATTCAATATATAACAAGAATACAGTTTGACTGTGGTGCAGTAAAATTACTCCCTTCGGAATTAGACCTTCTGGGAATGAAAAAACCTTTACTGGTCACTGATGCGGGGATTCGTGCCGCGGGTATTCTGGATAAGATCGTAGGTCTTATGGGAAATTATGATTTCGAAGTCTTTGACGGCACGCCGGAAAACCCGGATGAGGAAGCTTTACGTCAATGTCTGGATATCTATAACAAAAAGCAGTTGGATGGGGTCATTGCTCTGGGTGGAGGGTCACCAATCGACCTGGCCAAAGCAGTGGCGTTATTGGTCTCACATGGTGGGAAATTTTCAGATTACGGGGTTCAAACCGGGGGATCTGAAAAAATTGGAAAAGTCCTGCCGCATATTGCTATCCCAACCGCTGCCGGTACAGGTGCTGAAATCGGCAGAGCCTGTGTGATGACCACCGACGACGGACGAAAAACCATAGCAGTCAATCTTAATATGGTTGCCAGTGCAGTAATCTGTGATCCTGAGTTAACTCTCGGGCTGCCTCCTAAGATGACGGCAGCAACGGGAATGGATGCCTTGACACACGGAATTGAAGTTTATGTTTCCAATAATTATAATCCTCCCGCACAGGCGATTGCTCTGGATTGTGTCAGACGCGCAAGTCGTAATCTGGTCAAAGCGTATAAAAATGGTTCCGATATAGAAGCTCGTAAGGAAATGATGATGGCGGCTCTGGAAGGTGGATTATGTCTACAGAAAGTGCTTGGAGCCTTGCATGCGATGTCTGCCCCTCTGGGTGAATTTGGCATTCATCATGGCACGGTAAATGGCATATTGTTACCCCATGTTCTTCGCTATAATGAAAGCCATTGCGGAGAATTGTATCTGGATTTAAAAAAAGCGGTTGGAATAGACCCGGATAGCCGTCTGGATGGTTGGGCCGAAGATCTATTGAAAAAACTGGATCTCCCGACAACATTGCGCGAATTGGGTATAGAATCAAAGCATATTCCGGAACTTGCCGAAAAATCGGCAAAGGACCATTTAAGCGCAAGCAATCCCCGTCCGATGACACCCGAGGATTACAAAATCCTTTTACACCAGGCAATGGGTTAATATGGCTGAATCCCGGCCCTTTTTTATCAAAATTTCAGAAATCACAGACACATTTTTCTGAAAGTTAAACAATTGAATGAACAGGAGAATACTAAATGATACCGCACGAATATAAATCTATCTCCAGAAGTGCGCCGGGAATGCTAGAATGGCCCAATAGCGTTGAACGCTTACCCAACGGCAACACCTTGATTGCCGACGGTGGTGATATCAGCGGCAACGGCAGTGAAGTGATAGAAGTAGATCCTCTGGGCAATATTGTCTGGCAGTATGACAACGATGGGGGGTTTCTCTTTCTTCATTCTGCCCGTCTGTTAAAAAACAACAATATTCTTCTGGCCGACAGCTCCAGTGACAGGGTAATCGAAGTCAACCGTGATAAGCAGATCGTTTTTAATACAGATGACTGGGAGAATGGTACCGGTAAATTATCCGATGGTTCCTACATTGCTTATCCCAACGATGCCTATGAGTTGGAAGATAGCAACCTTTTTATCTGTGAACGAAACAATAACAGGGCATTTAAGGTTGACCGCCAGGGGAATGTACTTTGGGTATATGACAAAGATATTGACCGTCCCCATAATGGCCATATGCTGCCGAATGGAAATATGCTTATCTGCGCCTCCGATATAAACAAAATACTTGAAGTGTCGGAGGATAAGGAGATTGTCTGGTCCTATGGTGACGGCGAACGGGAAACTCTGGACTGGCCGAGGGCTGCCAGGCGGTTGGAAAACGGTAACACCATGATTTGTGATTCTAAAAATTCCAGAATTATCGAAGTGACAACCCAAGGACAGATGGTATGGGAATTTAAAGTCGACTACTTTTCCAAGTTTTACGACTTCCAGGCATTGTCCAATGGTAATGTTCTGATTTCCGACACCCAGCACCGCCAGGTGATAGAGGTGGATCGTTCCGGGAATTATAGATGGGTGTATCGAAATTTTCACCTCCTTGATGTCGAGCCCAAGCTTAAAAACGGATTTTTCAAAATGCGGGATGAGACGGATATACCTCTTCACTGGCAGTTTGCCAGACTGATCAGCGAAGGAGGGGGAAAAATGATCTGGGATGAGGAAAATAAGCCATATCCCTGTCCCGGGTTGGAATATGATCGTACGGGTTTTCTTTACCTGCACCAAGTGATTGCCGTAAAACCTGGCGTTCGTTACAAACTGGCAGGCAGGATCAAAACCGAAGGAGCGAAAGGTTCGTGCTCAATTCAATTGTGCTTTTTGGATAAATACGGTGGACAAGTCTATGATATGGAAGATATTCCCAAGGGAGATTTTTATATGGGTGATCACGACTGGACGTTGGACACAATCGAGGCAAAGGCTCCGGCTGGTGCAACCAGTGTGGAACTGCGTCTTTCCATCAATGATGCCGGCAGAGTCTGGTTTAAAGAAATAATGTTTCATTCTTAAAAAAAGGAGGTATTAACTATGCCAAAACAAATTATTCTGTATAACTTGAGAGACGATGTAAAAGAGGAAGACTACATCAAATGGTGTGAAGACTATAAAGGTCCTCTAATGTTGGGACTGAAGTCGGGTAAGAGCTTTACGCTTCTGAGAATGTCGGGAGGCATGAAGGGAAATGGCCAGAAAGGTATACCGCCTGAAGAAACAAAATCGCCTTATAGATTTATCGGTATCATGGATGTAACCAGCCTTGAGGAGTGGAAAAAGGATACCGGGGAATCTAAAACATTTTCCGAGGAGTTTAGTCCGCAATGGTTCTCCAAATGGGTTGCGGATTTTTACGGCCTTGGCGGTGAAGAGGCTTATTTTGGGGAAAGTGACTGACAGCGGTTTTCATTAAAAAAAACTTATTAAACATTATGGGAGGTATACATGAGATTGAAAGATAAAGTTGCTATTATTACTGGAGCAGCTCAGGGGATTGGGATGGTATTTGCAGCAGGATTCGCAAAAGAAGGGGCTAAGATCGTCATTGCTGATGTCTTAGACGGCAATGAGGCTGTCAAGGCTGTCGAAAAGGCCGGCAGCGAAGCAATTTATGTGAAGACGGATATCACTAAGCAAGATGACTGCGATGCCATGGTCAAGGCAGCCATAGATCGTTTTGGCAGTATTGATATACTTATCAATAATGCAGCGATATTTGGTGATATTGTTCAAAAGCCTTTTATGGAAGTATCCACCAAAGAGTGGGATCGGGTGATGGCAGTCAATACCGGTGGCCCATTCCACTGTACCAAGGCTGTTTATCCATATATGAAAGAGAAAGGCGGAAAAATCATCAATATGGGTTCGGCCATTATTTTTGAAGGTGTTCCCGGTATTCCCCACTATGTCGCTTCAAAAGGAGCGGTTATGGCGTTTACCCGTTGCATGGCCAGGGAACTGGGAGAACACAATATTAATGTGAATTGTATCGCACCTGGTTTTACTCATTCTCCCGGGGGGGATAAATTCGACCAGAAAACAAAGTTACTTGATACCCCGCTTGAAGATATGCACATGCCGCTAAGGTGTCTAAAGAGAATTCCATATCCTGAAGATTTTATAGGAACAGCCGTTTTTCTGGCAAGTGAAGACAGCAGAAATATAACCGGACAGCTGATTGTCAATGATTGTGGAATGAACTTCCATTAAAAAAGACGATCAGACATGTATAAAGGTGACAAACAGTTTGAGGTGGTAACGAGCTCAAAACAGGCCCCATTGCTAAATTAAAGAGTGTTAATTTAAAAATTTATTAAAAGAGGAAAAAAAATGAGTAATACTGATTTCCCAAAACTTACACGTGTCTATAAAAACGCCCATCTAGATTCCAGGCGCTGGGTACAAGTCAAATTTCGAGATGACGACAATATCATTTGTACTTCACTTAAATCAGGAACAACCTGGATGCAGAGGATCATGAGTCTTCTCACTCACCAAGACCTGAAAGTAGATGACAAGGTGATGAAGATGATGTGGCCTGACGCGGATTTTATGGGACCCATGGACGAGCTGGTGGAGACAATGGAAAAAGTCGATTTCCGTCGTACTTTCAAAACCCATCTTCCCCTGGACGGTCTCCCTTACGACAAAAATGTCAAATATATCCAAGTGACGCGTGATGTACGCGACGCGTTTTTTTCCCTTCAAAATCATTTGGAAATTATGTCTGACGACCTTCTTGCCATTTTGGACGCGAATGATGACAAACCTTTTCCACGATTTAAGGATTTAGGTGATGTCCACCAAAGATGGCACGACTGGATCACCACAGGGATATTCGATTGGGAAGAGGACGGGTATCCGTTTAATTCCATGATTAACTATGTTGAAACCTTTTGGCCCTACCGCCATTTACCGAATATTCTGATGGTCCACTTTACCGATATGCTGGATGACCTGGATGGGCAGATGCGACGGGTGGCAAAATTCTGCGAGATTGATGTCCCGGAAGAAAAATGGCCTGAATTTGTGGAGGCAGCCACTTTTGGCTCAATGAAAAAAGACTTGAGTAGCTTGGAACCAGGTTTCAACAAAATCTTCAAAGGGGGCGGCGCAGCCTTTATGGACAGTGTGGATGGCAAATGGAAGGATATTTTGAACGAAAAAGACCTCGCTCTTTATGAAACCAGAATGAGTAAACTGGATCCGGACATGAGAGCTTGGATAGAAAAAGGCAGTTTAAAAGTCGGGTATCCGGAGACTAAATAGGAATATCAGTTTTGAAATCATTTAACTAAGGATATGGGCATTGATCCTGGTAAAGATTCATACAATTTTAGAAATCAAAAAGATTCTTGGTAAACGGGTTATTGAAATCTCATTACCAGAGTGCTGCACAGTTGAAGGCCTCCTTTTAGAAATGAAAAAAACATGGGGAGATAAATTGGCACGCTTGTTATTTGAACCCAACACTTATCATTTGCTATCATACATGAATGTGATGGTGAATGGTCGATCCATTAGATTTCTAAACAATGGAAAAACCTTGCTGGAAGAGGGTGATGATATTTTGATACTGCCGCCCATAGCCGGCGGATAGTAATCAAGTAAAAAGGAGATCAGATATGTATAAAGGTGGGTATACAGGAAAAATTTTACGGATTAACCTGACGGATAAAACCATAAAAGAAGAGCCTTTGCTTCCAAAAACAGCCAAAGATTATATTGGCGGCGCAGGGTTTTGTATTAAATACCTTTATGATGAGGTTAAGGCAGGGGCAGATCCCATTGGCCCTGATAATAAGCTCATCTTTGCATCCGGCCCTTTTTCCGGGACAAAGATCCCCTGTGCCAGCCGGATGGCAGTGGGGGGTAAATCTCCCTTGACAAATGCCGTAGGGCTGGCGCTTACCGGAGGACATTTTCCTGTGGAATTAAAGTTTGCCGGATATGATGCCCTGATTATCGAAGGTAAAGCTGCAAAACCGACCTATATATGGATTAAAGATGGTGAAGTTAAATTCCGCAGCGCAAAAAATTTGTGGGGACTGAAAACCACGGACTGCCAGCAGATCATTAAGAATGAATTAAAGGACCAGAATGTTAGAATCGCCTGTATTGGACCGGCCGGTGAGAATCTGAGTAAAATCGCCTGTATTATCAATGAGATGAGAGCCGCCGGAAGAAAAGGATTAGGCGCGGTTATGGGGTCCAAGAATCTCAAGGCCATCGCAGTCAGAGGGACGGCTGCCCTTGCCATAGCAGACAAAGAAAAACTGAAGGGTGCAAGAAAAGAGATGACAACGGCCATGAAGAACAGCCCTGTCCTTTATTCTCATTTTGCAAAAATGGGCACCTCGGGAATCATGGATGCCATGTGTGCACTGGGGATTTTTCCCACTAAGAACTTTTCCGCCACAGGTGAGTTTGCGCCGGTGGATGAACTTGGCGAAGAGATGCAGAAAACACGAAATGTCGGCAGTGAATCCTGCTATGGATGCCCGGTGGGATGCAGTCAGTTGAAAATGGCCAGAACAACCCCCTATCAGGGAATTCTCTCGGAAGGCCCGGAGTTTGAATCCCTGTATAGTTTTGGTGGGGTAACCGGCGTAGATAATATAGACAGTGTTATTGCTGCGGATCGCCTGGCCGATGAACTGGGACTGGATACGATTTCTGCCGGAGTCACCATTGCCTTTGCCATGGAATTGTATGAGAAAGGCATTCTTACCACAAAGGATACAGAAGGACTGGATCTTCATTTCGGCAATCACGAAACTATGCTGGTACTTCTTCGCATGATGGCCTTTCGTGAGGGGATCGGCGATCTTCTTGCCGACGGCTCCAAAGCAATGGCAGAAAAAATCGGAAAGGGAACCGGCAAACTTGCCATGCATGTCAAAGGCCTGGAACTGCCGGGATATGATGTCAGGGGTGCCAAAGCCCATGGACTTAACTATGCCACTTCCTATACCGGCGCCGATCATAACAGGGGCTATGCACCCCAGGAAATTTTCGGGATTCCCGTCCCCTATGCTGTGGATCGGTTTGTTGCCGAGGGAAAAGGCAAGCTGACCAAATGGAATCAGGATGTCCGAACAGCGACCTGCGATGCACCGACCATGTGCGGCTTTCTACTGGATATGGCACTCATCGGCAGTGCACCACAGAATACCGCATCCCTAATGAAAGCGGTTACAGGTCTTGAGTACACTTCGGATGATATCGTGAAAGTAGGCGAACGTATCAACAACCTGGCTCGTGCCTTTAACGTTCGGGAAGGATTTACACGTGAAGATGATACCCTGCCCGAACGGCTGATGGCAGAACCATTAAAGGATGGAGCATCAAAAGGACAGTGTATCAGCAAAGAGGATCTCAAACTGATGCTGGACGAGTATTATATGGAGAGGGGATGGGATAACACCGGCGTTCCAACAAGAGAAAAACTTGTTGAGCTCGGACTTGAAATCGTGGCCGATGACCTGGCATGTAAATAAACTACGATGGGTGATGTAAAATACAATCCATACGGGACAACCCTCTTAAAAATTACGGCCAACCAGTGGTGGGATAAAAAACTCATGATGGTGTATCCTTCTGTAGAGGGTGGTTTTAAACTCAAGATAGCTTCATTTTGGGATAATCGTTAGAGAAAATTTGAAGGATATACTATGCAATTGACACATCTGTTTACTGATGAACAAAAGGCCATTCGAAAAGCGGTAAGAGAGTTTACAAATAAAGAGATTATACCTGTCAGAGAAAACCTAGAAACAGATCATAGCTTAGTTGAAAATATTCTCCAGAAACTGGTTGATCTTGGAATTCAGGAGGGGGGTTGCCCCACCGAATATGGGGGAACAGGACCCTACTCCATGATGACTCGCGCGATAATCATTGAGGAACTTTCCAAGGGCGATGTGGGGATTGCCATGAGCACCGGTGTCAATGCCGGAGAGTTATTAGCTCCGGCGATACATGCGGGTAATAAAGTCGTTCTGGATAGATTTGCCCCGGCTTTTAGTAAAGACAAAATCTGTTACGCCTGCATTGCAATGACGGATTCAACCGGAGGTGCGGATACGGAAAATCCGCTGTTCCAGGGCCGGGGTATCGCCACTACTGCCAAATTAGAAGGGGATGAATGGGTGATCAACGGTACCAAATCATGGCCGACCCATGCGGGAATTGCCAGCATGTATTTAACTGTCTGTAATACTGACTATGATGCAGGGGATGATGGAATAGCGCTGATATATGTCCCTTCAGATACTCCCGGGCTTTCCTTTGGTCCTCCTGAGAAAAAAATGGGATTCAGGACAACCGTGAATGCCAGTATATATTACGACAGCGTCAGGGTGCCAAAAGAATATCGAGCGGCCGGACCCGGGCATGACGCCAAATTCTACTATGCTGCCATGTCAGTTGCTCAGTGGACATCAGCAATAGAGTCTCTGGGTATAGCACAAGCCGCCTTTGACATAGCCCTTGAATATACAGGAGATCGGAAAAGCGGGGGCAAACCAGTTAGGGAATGGAGTATGGCGGCGGGAATTATTGCAGAGATGGCCACTCGCCTGGAAATGATGAGAGGCGCCGCATACAATTTTGCATGGATGCTGGATAATCCTGAAGATTACGGCCCACCCTTTTCAAATCAAATGATTTCAAAAGCGTCCTTACTAAGGATATTCGCTTCCGACGGGTGCGTATGGATTGCAAATAAAGCAATGGAATTGATGGGCTGCAATGGACTTTCACCCGAACATCACCTCGAAAAATATTTACGGGATGCTAAGGTAACTCAGTTATGGCTGGGGGGGCAACAGATCGCAAAATACCGCGTCGTTCGAGGGTACTATGACTATGTTGTAAGCTAAGAGTTTGGTTACTTATAGTAAATGCCATAATGTTTTTCTTTTTGAAAAAAGTCGCTGCCTGAACTCTTGATAAAGATAAAAACTTAAAATTAAAAAAAGGAGAAAAATGAAATTAGATATTTTTAATCACATCTTTCCAAAAACCTATTGGGACAAAATGCTGGAAGTAAGTCCCAATATGAAAGATATGGAGAACCATTTTTATTTACCTATACCACTCCTTTTATTACTACCAACAAATTAAAGAGGTACACTATGCCAAAAAGCCTTTCCAACTATCTTGACGAACTTTCAAAAAAGTCAGGTGAATTAAAAACAGTTTCAAAGCCGATCAAGCCTCACTCATTTGAGGTCACTGCTTTACTTGAACACTGGTCGCGCAAGGGTGAACATGCAGCAGCACTATTTGAACAGCCGGAAAATCTGTTTGGTAAACCTTCTGGTATTCAAGTGGTTTCTAACATTTTTGCAACAAGAGAGCGCATTGCCCATGCAATGGATTTTTCAGATGATGATGTTCAACTACCCTTGAGCCTTGAGATGGCTAAAAGGGACATCAGTTCCATTCCATCGACCCTTTGTGATGGCCCGGCACCGGTTCAGGAGCAGGTCTTTACAGGTGACAAGGCTGATGTTCGAACCCTCCCCATCGTACGCCATTATGAAAAGGATCTTGGTCCTGTTTTAACGATGATCATCGCGATTAAAGACCCTGACGCAGGTTTCTACGAACTCTCTTATGCTAAAACTTTCTACAAGGATGACCCGCAACGAATGGGGGCATCTCTGCACTCAACCCATCTGGTTCGTGTGCTTGACAGGTACCGTGAATTGGGAAGGCCCGCGCCTGTAATGAACATCCTTGGGCATCACCCTGCATTTTCTCTGGGTACTCTCGCTGCTACACCCTATGGTAATAACGACTATGATACCATCGGGGCATTTTTAGGAGAACCTTTACGCCTTACTCCCTCTGTTAGCTGTGGAAAAGAGTTCCTTGTGCCAGCTGATGCTGAAATAATCATCGAAGGAGAAGTGCCCCCCGATGAGAAAACTGTGGTTGATCCATTTGGAGAGGTCACTCGTTTTTACCAGCCTCAATGCTTGCGTCAAGTATTTAATGTGAAAGCTATCACAATGCGGAATAAGCCCATTATGCAGGATATTTTTTCCGGGCATAAAGGGCATTGGAATTTAAGTGCTATTCCCAAGGAGGGTAGCATTTATAATTCCCTGCAAACGCGGTTCGGTAATATTGTAGGCGTCCATATGCCCCACTCTATGTGTTCTCGTTTGGGCTGCTATATTTCGGTTCGTAAAAGCAGAGAAGGAATTGCCAAACAGATTGGCCATGCAGCTATGCTTGAATCGCCTTTTTTCCAGTGGGTTGTTGTAGTGGATGAAGATATTGATGTTTTCAAAGAACAGGAAGTAATTTGGGCTTTGGCAAGCAATACAGATCCTTCCAGAGATATTGATCTGATTAAAAATTCTTATACATTATTCAACACAGCTGCTGGTTTTCAAAAAGTTGTAATTGATGCAACAGCACCTTTGGATTATCCATTTCCACAAAAATTCAAAGTACCTGATGAAGTTATGAACTCAATTAATCCGGAGGAATGGTAAAATGGATCGACTATTTTGGGTAGAATGCCCAGATTGTAAAACACGTTGGTATCTGGAGTGGGAATTGAGGCATTCAGAGCATGAAATACAATGTCCGAAATGCGCAAAAAAATTTAAAACAGATGATGCATCGTGGATTGATGAACGTGAAAAACCCTAATTTTGATAGGGGATTGCCGTTTAAAGAGTATCTTCTTCAGCCGTTTAATCTTAAAGAGAAACTGCAGAACATCGGCCG
This sequence comes from Desulfobacterales bacterium, assembly GCA_029940035.1. GTDB lineage: Bacteria > Desulfobacterota > Desulfobacteria > Desulfobacterales > B30-G6 > JAJDNW01. The sequence continues at coordinate 1,888 of JAOZRT010000030.1, read as the reverse complement.
GGAGGAGTATTTTTCTCTGGCACATGTGCTGGACGAAGAAATCATGACTCCCGGGAGACTCATGCTTGCAGAGAATAAAGAAGACATGGAGATGATCGATCTCATCAAGGGCGTAGCCGACAGCCTGAACATCCGGGGGATTAGCATCCTTGACAGGAAAGGGATCGAAACATTAGAGCCCCTGATGAGATAGGAAACTGGTTTTATTTTATAACAGCAGTATTAAAATTTTTTAATAAACTTTACCATAATTAAAACACAAAAAAAGGGGGTAGCTTATTATGCTATCAGGATACGCAGGAAAAATTGCCTGGGTTGATCTCACACAAGGGTCAATCGATGTTCAGGAGCTGGATGAAAATATTGCAAGAAAATATATTGGGGGAAAGGGTCTGGGCGCTCATTTGCTTTATAAACACTTAAAACCCGGCACCGATCCTCTGGGACCGGACAATATAATGATCTTTGTCACAGGCCCCCTTACGGGAACAAATTTTCCAGCGGTATCCCGATCCGGGTTAATTACAAGATCTCCCCAGACCGGCACGTTTCTGGATTCCTATTCCGGTGGATTTTTCGGCACCCAGTTAAAGTGGGCCGGATTTGATGCCATAGCGATTAAAGGGAAAGCCAAAGAACCATCTTATTTATTTGTTGAAGAAGGTGAGATCCAGATCAAAAAGGCAGATCATCTCTGGGGCCTTACCACTTCTGAAACTGAGAAGCAGTTGAGAGAAGAGGTATCATCCAAAAAAGGTGAAAGGATGAGTATTGCCGCCATTGGTCCGGCCGGGGAAAACCTTGTCAAATTTGCATGCATTATCAATGAAAAAAGAGCCCACGGCAGAGGTGGTGCTGGAGCCGTGATGGGTTCAAAAAATTTGAAAGCAGTACTTGTCAGAGGTAATCTGAAACCCCATAAAGCAGATGAAGCAGGTTTTAAAAAAATTGTGAAACACTGCCGGAAACAGATAGCAGAACATCCGATGACTATGAAAGGCGGTCCTTTTCCAAAATATGGAACTACCATGACCATCGATTTGACCCAGGAGACCGGAACACTTCCAAGTCGAAACTGGCAGGAGAATACCTTTGAAGGAGAAGAAAAAATTGGCGGAGATGCTCTTTTGAATTACGTAACGCGGCCAAGGGCATGTTTTGCCTGCCCTATAGGGTGCAGCCGGGATTCCAAAGTATCAATAGATGGTAAAGAATATATTACCGAGGGACCGGACTATGAAAGCATGTACGCTCTGGGCCCCCACTGTGGCATCAGTGATCCGGCAGTCATTATTGCCGCAGATCAGCTCTGTGATGATTACGGCATGGATACCATCTCCTGCGGTGTTACCATTGGATTTGCCATGGAATGTTTTGAAAAAGGATTGATTTCAAAAGCAGAAACCGATGGTATAGATCTAAGTTTTACAAATGGGACGGCGCTCTTGGAGGTTATTCACAAGATTGCAAAATATGAAGGGGTGGGCAAACTGCTGGCACAAGGTTCAAAAAGAATGTCGGAAAAAATTGAGGGCAGCAAAGATTTTGCCATCCATGTCAAGGGGCTTGAACTTCCGGGATATGATCCACGAGGCATGAAAGGGCAAGGACTTTCTTATGCCCTGTCAGACCGCGGCGGGTGTCATGTCCGGGGGAATACCCTTCGTACCGAACTGATGGGTCTACCCGAACCGGTAGACCGCTTTGGTTATGAGAATAAAGCTGATATGGTTAGAAAACTCCAACTTACTTATGCAACCTGTGATTGCATCATTGCCTGTGTTTTTGGCGCTTTTGCCATTACCCATAAGGACTATGCCGAGGCCATATCAGCCTTAACCGGTTGGACAATAACAGAAGGTGACCTACAGACTGTGGCAGAAAGAGC
>JAOZRT010000519.1 GCA_029940035.1 Desulfobacterales bacterium | reverse complement strand
TAAGATTTTCCGTGGAAAATCTGTTGAATAGCGGTTGTCATGTTTTTCGACGACTTGACGTCTTCGGAAATATTTTTTTGACACTAAACATAAGTTGGATCGGAACATATATTTGACAACCGGTATAAATCGAAGGAGTTATTTATATATTTATCAACGTCCCTAAAAATACAGTATCTTTATGAATAGACAATAAGCTAACAAACAGATCGTTCAGGCACATGGTCGCGAACGAAACTTCTGGCCAAGATATGAGGGGTGATGATGAAAAAGGGTAATAACAAGGAGCTGCAGATATCCGGGAAAAAGGGGACTTCCATTGTCCGATCTTCGGCTGCTGAATACCTGACATATGTGGCTTCAGGAGGTGGCACAAAAACCAGCGTGGAAATGCGCTATGAGGATGAGAATATCTGGCTGACACAAAAGATGATGGCAGCTCTTTATGACGTTTCGGCCCTGCCATCAACCAGCATCTGAAACGCATATTTGCTGACAATGAACTGGAGGAAAGCTCAGTTATTAAGAAATACTTAACAACTGCCGCAGACGGAAAAAATTACAACACGCAACACTATAATCTGCAAAGGTAACGGCAGAACTGGCCAAGGCGCATGCCGAAAGTGAATTTGAAAAATATCGCATTATTCAGGATCGGCTATTTGAGAGTGACTTTGACCGGATGTTGAAACTGCTGGAACATAAGAATTGTGACCAAGAATAGAGCCGTTCAAACATGTGATGTAAAACACACCACCAGGTATTCGAACGGCGGAACGGAAATCAACAAACCGACGCGTGTGTAAAAAAGGCCGATCGCTTTTCACAAACTGCAACCAAACACCTATTTATTATAATTAGTTTCTACACATCAATTCAGTGTTGCAATGAAGTCCTTGATGGCGTTAGAATAAACCTACTTAAACTTACCATTATGCTGACCATACCGAACAAATCAGCGGATTCTGAATCTGCCCGTTGTCCATACAGACCAAATATTTCTAATGTGTTTGGCAGAACATATTGTAAAATAAAGAAATTTTTTCCGAAGGAATAGTTGGTTTTCTTCAATCAGTTTTTCTCCAGATTGAAGAAAAAAAGAAATACTCTGCGTTCTCCTTGCCCTGTTAAATTTTTGGGAAAATTTTTAGATCTGCCCTAGAAAGATGAAATTAAAGATTATCGTTCGTTTGATGCATGAAACTCAAAGCAAAGATTTGATCTAACAAGCAATAAAAAATCAAATCTTATTTAACAGGGTGAATTTCGAGCGCAGCGGGCGGTGAGATAGCTCAGGTCCTTTGTGGTTGTGATTATCGAATATTTAGATCTGCCGAAGCGATAAACCCGAAAGCGAACCACCCGTTATCCTTTGGTTTTTAAAGAAATAACTCTTTGTGTCCTTTGTTTACCCAGTGAAACCCGTTCTTTTCCCTGTTTCACCGGGGTGCCTTTGTGGTTACGATCATTAAAAAAGGAGCTCACGTGCCCCCACCCCACTCTCTGGAAGGCAAAAAGATCCTCATCGTCGACGACGATCCCGACATCCTCGAAACCCTCACCGATATGCTGGATATGTGTGTCACCGATACGGCCGAAAACTTTGAAACCGCCGCCAGTCTGCTTGAAAAGAATACCTATGACATGACCGTTCTGGACGTCATGGGGGTGAAGGCTATTTCGAAGACAAATTCGGCGCTGGATGGCTGGTGGAATAAAGGGTGCCTAATGTTGGACGTTATTTTATGAATATTATGAAATAGTTTTACGCAAATTATGAAGTTTTATTCACAATTGGTTGGGTGTAGAGTTCGGTCCCGGTAGAAAAGATCATATCTATTAGATTTTATAGATAAATTTTTAAAGCGTTTAGGCTGATCAATTGTCATGGATCTTGCATGAATACAAACCATACCATCCCATTCTCTTGGAATTCGCTTTTTAGAACTAACATATTGACTTCTATTGTGAATAGTTAGAAGATATTTCGTGTTCCAGGCAATATTCTTTTTGCCTGAGTTAGTATATATATATCAAACAGTTTTCCATTCGTGAAAATACAGCGGATATCAAACTCCTCCGCCGCAGCTTATTTTTAAATTTAATACGGCCCTACCAATCAAAGAGGATTTCACATGTGTAAAGACAGAAATCGCTCCCGTCTTGTTAATAGGTTTGGTTCGAATTTTTATATGCCTTTGCTGGCCATAATGCTCGTTCTTTCCTATGGACTCTGTTCCATGGCTTATGGTGCGGTTGTCCCCCAAAGCACCTCTTCCGCAAGGGGGGATGAAAAAAGCATTATCCAGCAGAAAATATTGAACCTTCAGATTCCCTTTGTTGCCAACCAGGGGCAGATTAAAGATAAAAATATC
>JAOZRT010000518.1 GCA_029940035.1 Desulfobacterales bacterium | reverse complement strand
CGAGTGAAGCCCTTTCGTAACCTTTTTTTGCAAATATTTTGGCTGCGTTCTTTAATATCTTTTCTCGCTTTTCGTTGTATCTAATTTCTCGAAAGGACAGCTGCTGTTTCAAATCAGAACCTCATAAAAATAATAATTATAACTATTCAAATTAATATATATGGATATAATTAAGATAGTTATCTGCTAAATACTATCAACTTTGATTTGATTTTTGACTTAGATTCAAAAACATTAATAGTTCTTGTATGCAAAAGTCAAGGAATTTCGACTAAAAATAAACAAAGGTCAATCGGCTTCCACATCATCTGGACCGTCCTGGCATATTTGACTGTTTTCACTTTTCCGAATGAAGTATCATGCGGTAAGTTTTGTTTCTAATCTCTTTGTTTGCGTGTATTGCCAAAGGAAGCAATCCGGCCATAAAGATCCGTCTTTCCAGTGGGTACAGCGTCGACGGCAGGTGTTTGTTCTACTGCGGATGAAGGCGGATACGAGCATTAAAGATCAAACCATACTTTCACACGTCTTGGCCTTGATCCACCACAGGTACACCGGATATTTTATTTTCATACATGATCTTGGCCACATTGGCTACTGTGTCATTCTGCCTGACGGTAACCGGATTGGGTGTCATGATATCTTTAATTTCGACCTTATCGATCAAATACATTATTTCATGTTTTTCCAAAGCAGTAGCATTTGAAGGAGCTGCCCTTCTCAGATCTCGGTCGCTGACAATTCCTACCAGCTTGCCCTTTTTCATAACCAATAACCTACCAATGTTCAGTTCGTTCACTATGCTAATGGCATTCAACAGTGAATCGTTGGAATCAATGATGATTCCCTTGACAACCATTTATTACTTAATATATTCATACTGAAAAACGAAATTAGTATAAAATGAATATTGAACAAATGGAAAAGTAATAAAGAGGTACCGATATTCACCAATTTCAAAAAACAGTTTTTTATCTTATGTGCTTATAAAACAATCAATTAATCAATTTACTATACGAGGAGATAAAGGTGAGTAGATGAAAAAAGAAAAAGTGGAATCTATTCTGAATACCGCAAAAAAAATGTTTGCTCGCTACGGCCTCCGGAAAACAAGTATGGACGAGGTGGCTGGTATGGCCAGGGTGGCAAAGGCAACCATCTATACCTATTTCGGAAGCAAAGATCAGGTTTACTTGGAAGTCCTTCGCCGCGAGGCAAACGAGATTGTGGAAAAGGTATCATTTTCAGTCGCCCAAAAGGTTTCGCCTGATGATAAGCTTGTCACCTTTGCCCGTGCAAAGTTTCGACATATGCGGAAGGCCGTCAATATTCTTAACCTGGATCGAGAAGGAATAGATAAGCTTTTGCCCAGCGCTGAGATCATTCGCAGCGAATTTTTTGAACGTGAGGTGGGCATTATCCAATCCATTTTAAAGGAAGGGGTAGAGAAACGCATATTTCATCTTAATGATGTCCTTCTGGCAGCCAGAGCCATTGGTCATGCTTTGAGGGGATTTGAGCTTAACTGGCTGGTTCAGGAAAGTGATGAACGGATTGAGCATTATCTCGATGAACTAATGAATGTTATTTTTTTCGGTTTGATGCCCATAAAAAAAAAGGAGGAGATTCATGTTTGATTTGATAAAAAAAACCATGCTGGTCGGCGTGGGGTTGGCCGCCATGACCAAGGAAAAGATTGAAGAACTAGCGGAGGAGTTGACTCAAAAAGGCGAACTATCCGAAAAGGAAGCAAAAGAGCTGATCGACGAGCTGCTGGAAAGGTCAAAACAGGCGAAAAAAGATTTGAATAAAAAAATGGAAGACGTGGTGACGAAAGTACTGAAAAAAATGGATGTGGCCACGAAGAAAGATATTGCCCGGCTGGATAGAAAGATAAAAAATATCAAATAACTCTCGTAAAAAGGCTTAGTTCAAATGAGAAATCCCTTCCGCAAGAAAAACCGGCTCTTTACAGGAAAGGTGGGTCTCGCTCTGGGCAGCGGCTCCGCACGGGGATGGGCTCATATAGGTGTAATACGTGCACTGGCTGATGCAGGAATAGAAATCAAGTACATAGCCGGTACCAGCATTGGTTCTTTGGTAGGGGCCACGTTTGCCCTCAACAAAATAGATGTGCTGGAAGATTTTGCCCGTAAACTCGACTGGAAACAAATCGTTTCCTTCCTGGATGTGACTTTCCCGAGATCTGGCCTCATTGATGGGGAAAAGATCACCGATTTCTTTCGTGGTCATGTTCGAGAGATGGACATTGAAGAATTACCCCTCCGCTATTGCGCGGTTGCCGCAGACCTGGCCACGGGTCGTGAGGTCATATTGAACGATGGGGATCTTATAGAGGCAATCCGTGCGAGCAT
>JAOZRT010000517.1 GCA_029940035.1 Desulfobacterales bacterium | reverse complement strand
CCGGCGCTAACGTGGCCTCCGTGAATTATTATTTCAGAGACAAAGCCAGCCTTTACGCCGAGACCTGGCGACACGCTTTTCGACAATTTGAGGAACCTGCATTTTCGGAGGCGACTGATGGTTCACCGGAAGAGCGGTTGAGGGAGTATATCCAAACCCTCATGAAGAACTTTACTACAAAGGGGGGGTTGGGAAATTTCAGCCGCCTCTACCTGATGGAAATGGCTAACCCTACCGGGTTGATTCGAGATGCCTGGCGTGAATTGATCGCCCCCCGGAGGAGGAAGCTGCACGATATTATTCGCGAAATAATTGGCCCAAAAGCTGATGATCAAAGCGTACTGTTTTGCGAATTGAGTATTGTCAACCAGTGCCGAACCCTTTTGACCATCAAACACAACGACTTGGAATATCTTTTGGAGCAAACCCTTGGTCCGGAACTGATTAAGCGTCTGGCTAATCATATTGCTGACTTTTCCCTGGCTGGGATCATGGTATCGGGCAACGCTAAATTATGACTCCACCAAAGCGGGGGGAATAATTATTTTATCTTTTCCGTGCCGCTTATTTAGTGTGTTCAATCATTCGTCCAAAGGAGGATTTTATGATGAACAAATTAAATCTTGATTTGGATCATGATCTATTCTCGGGGAAAAGATCCGGTGAGGTGGTGATTCTTAGATTTAAAGATAGACCCTTGCTGAGCGAAACCGATATAGACGCCAAAGAAGTGCTGTTTGGTTATCTGGACCAAGTTGCATCCCATCATGATATCAAAGTCGTCCTGATTATGGGAGCACCGGTTAAAATGGAGTATGGGAATTATATAGAATTTTATCGGAAAATAATGCGTTCAGGCCTGTATCATAATTACACCGAGAGATTTCTTAATGCGGTAAGTCAGTTTGTCCTGAAGCTGGCAGGTTTTAACAAAATAGTTGTCCATGCCGACAGCGGAAAGATCATATTACTGTTTATGAACATCAGCCTCGCCTGTGATTACAGGATAATCACCGATAACACTGTTTTCCAGAACCCGAACATTGAACTTAATATAGTACCTAAGGGTGGTGGAGTCTTCTTTTTGTCTAAAATGTTGGGTTCCGCTAAAGCATCCGAAATATTGCTTTCCGGTGAAGACATCACTGCATTAGAAGCCCTGGAACTGGGAATAGTTGACAAGGTGGTTCCTGTGAAAGAATTTGGTGAGACCGCAATAAAGGTCGCTCAGACCTATGCGGAGAAACCGGCTAACTATTTATCCGGGATAAAAAGACTTTTGAATTATGATATTAAAACTTTAGAAGGCTGCCTAGAATGCGAAAATGAGCTGCTTCGAAGGGCTATCCGGTCTATTAAATTTAAGAGTGTGGAGATTTTTCATGGTACCCCGTGATCAACACCCATCTCTACAGTTATGAGACGACTGCTAACCGGGGATGCGGTATCCTATAATCGTCGGCACCGCCGGCATGGACATTTGTTCCAAAATCGCTACATATCCATTTTATGTCAGGAGGATACCTATTTATTGGAGCTGGTGCGATATATTCATTTAAACCTGTTGCGTGCTAATATTATAAAAACGTTAAAAAAGTCTGCCAAGTATCCTTATAGCGGCCATAGTGCACTGATGGGGAAAATCAAAAGGGACTTCCAGGACACAGATTATGTATTGCGGATGTTTGGGAACAAGGTTTCAGCTGCCCGTAAGGCATACGAAGCATATGTCGAAAAGGGAATTGCTCAAGGACGCCGGCCAGATTTGGTGGGCGGTGGTCTGATTCGCAGCGCCGGTGGCTGGTCGGCGGTCAAGGCATTGCGAAAATTGCAGGATCATATGAAAAGCGATGAACGCATTTTAGGCGATGGCGACTTTGTAAAAGCTGTTTTGAATCAGGCCAAGGAAGGATTTGAAGAACACTACCGTCTGCAGGCGCAGGGGTATGACTTGGAGAAAGTAACGAGCCGAGTATCATCTGTATTGGGAATTGAATCTGAGCAAGTGTGGGCAGCCGGCAAACATCCTCTTACAGTCAAGGCTCGAAGTTTATTGTGCTATTGGGCAGTGCGAAAATTGGGTCTTAGTGCCACAGAGCTTTCGAAAAAGCTTGGTATCTCGCAACCATCAGTCAGCATTTCAGTAAAACGTGGTGAGAATATTGCCAAAGTTATGAAAATTGAACTTAATAGTAGGCAATAGGTTATAATTTAATGGATGTCCCTAAACGCCCGTAACGCAAACAAACCTAATGACTCATGGAGAACTTTGGACTCTCAAGATAGTCATAAGCATTCTTTAACCCGCTTTAGCAGGAGTTGCCCACAGGTTTCTATATTTTCGGGTGTATAGATTCGTAAATTTTTATGATAATACCT
>JAOZRT010000188.1 GCA_029940035.1 Desulfobacterales bacterium | reverse complement strand
GTGGAGTTATTCTCAATATCAGTCATCATTACGAATATCACCTATCCACCGGTCAAACATATCCTGATAGGTATCTAATTCAGTTTCCCGTTTACAAAAGGGACAGGATACAATCTTAAGATCCTTTTGTTTCCTGATATTCGCTCTGCCACCACAGAATATACAGATCATGCCTCTTTCAGTTCCCATTTATCCGGTTCCTCAACTTCCCGCTGCATTTAAAGGTCACGACCTTCCTTGGTCTAAGTATTAAAACCCCATCAGTGGCTGTGTTCCTAATTTTAGAAAAATAATATTTATGAATACGTTTAAGCAATTACGGTGCCATAATGCGGTATTATAAAAAAACCACAAAATACAGATACACAAATTATAATTACCACAATCGATGGGTTGACTATATGGAAATTACTACCTGATTTATTGATAGTATTACATAAATTGTGTATTTTATTAAATGCTTAATGGGCGTCAACAGGAAGAGTGGCGTGTCGGCATCCCTCTATGGAGGGTAGGCTTTACCTGTTTTCCGAAAGAAAACAGGGTTTCAACATGATGGTATCACAGGTTTTGAAATGCCTACATTATCTTAGATGTGTTGGAGTCATAAAAGAAATTGACGCATTGAAAAAATCTATGGGCAACAAATCTCAAGCTGCCAGGATATTAGGAATAAGTCGGGAAACCGTATGGAATAGGATGCGAAAGTATAATATAAACCCCAAAATGGTCTTATTCTCTTGAATAGATATTCAATCACCCACTTAGCATGATTTAAAAATCAAATATCACTGCATCTGTGATGGATGATGATGATCGTATTTAAAATTACGCTTGCCTCAGTCTATTAACCTACTGGCTGCCACGAACAAGATCTCCAAGAAAAACTACAAACGGTTCAATATCCTGGCTCACACTCGCGCTTTCTAAAGCGTTCATATACTCGTTTCGTTTTTCAAGTGGAATAACGGTTCAGGCATATCCGCCTGCTGCGAGCACTGCGTTCATTAGAAATCTTCCAATGCGGCCATTACCATCAAAATATGGATGTATATAAAAAGACACACCCCCATGGCAAAACGTGTCCTTTTAGCGACATACGCACACGTCCTTGAACCGAACCACCCAGCCATAAGACTTGATTTATACCTACAATTCATGTAAATATAAATAGTTACGAAATGGCTTCCTCAATTGCTAACCCGGCATCAAATTTGCTGTAAAAGCCTGATAAATCCAACGCGCATTAATGGTCGGCTATGGATAAAAGTTATAGGTGATAAAACATATGCATATTCGTCAAAGAACCCTGGCAAACTCCGTATCCTGTTCCGGGGTGGGAGTGCACTCAGGCAAAACCGTCAACCTCAATATCCACCCCGCACCGGTCAACCACGGCATAAAATTCGTCCGGACCGATCTTTTGGACAGCCCGGGCATATCAGCCCTTTTTAAAATGGTCGTGGACACCAGCCTGGCCACGGTGATCGGGTACGAAGGGTTTATTGTTTCCACCATCGAGCACCTCATGTCCGCTTTTTCAGGTCTTGCCATCGACAATGCCCTCGTGGAAATCGATGCCTACGAGATGCCCATCATGGACGGCAGCGCCGGACCCTTTACCGACCTGATCTTGACCGCCGGCATCGAATCCCAGGATATGCCGCGCAGCTATTTCCAGGTCCTGGAACCCATCGAACTCAAGGGGCAGGGAAAATTTGTCGGCATTTATCCGGCTGACACCTACCGCATTACCGGCACCATTGAATTCGAGCACCCGCTGATCGGGAAGCAATCCTGTTCCTTTGACATATCCGAAGACGAGTTTGCAGACCAGATCGGCCCGGCCCGGACATTTGGTTTTCTGGAAGAGTACGAACTCCTCAAACGGTTTGGCCTGGCCCGGGGCGGTTCCCTGGACAACGTCATCGTCATTGGCGAGCACGAAATCATGAACCCGGGAGGATTGCGCTTCCCGGATGAGTTTGTACGTCACAAAATACTGGACTGCATCGGTGACTTCTCTCTGATCGGCATGCCCCTCATCGGCCATGTGGTCGTTGAAAAATCAGGCCATGCCTTCAACCACGCCTTTCTTGAAAAGTTCTTTGAAGAAAAAGAGGCCTGGCAGACCTGTACCCTGTAACAGTAGAAACACCCGTCAAGACTGATTAGTTTTTTACGGTCAGGTGGTTGGGCAATAGGATTGGTATTTGTTTGCTTGGTTGTTTCTAATGAATTCTTGCCATTTCCCGTCATATCCGTTAATATCCAGAAATATTTTGGTTTTTAGAATACACAGACTGCCAGGCCAAGACGTCCGGATATGACCCCTTTCCTAAAAAAAACATCCGTTTTAATTCCGCTGTTCCTCCTGATCCTGTTCGCAAACCAGGTTTTCGCCGAGGACGCGCGGCTGAAAAACATCATTGTGACCAATACCCGCGACGACCTCTTGATCTACCTGACGGTCGAGGGCGCTTTTACAGAGGATATGCAGACAGCCATTTTGAGCGGTGTGGCAACCACATTCTCGTTTTATATCGACCTCAACCGGGTGCGATCACTGTGGATGGACAAAGGATTGGTGTCGCTTAAAATTACCCACACCATCAAATATGACAATTTAAAAAATGAATTCACTATCCAGAGGTCCAGGGAAGACGGCAAGCCGGTCACGGTAAAAACGATTGAAGAAGCCGAGAAAGTTATGACGGAAATCAACAGCCTTAAAGTGGTCCCCCTTGACCGCCTGGTCAAAGGGAATCGATACCAGATCAGGACCAAAGCACAGCTGAGCAAGGTCAGGCTGCCGTTATACCTGCACTATATCCTCTTTTTTGTTTCCATGTGGGATTTTGAAACCGATTGGTACACAATTGATTTTATATATTGAAAATCGATACCCGCATTGGAAGTGAATGTTTGGGGGCACATGTTGAGGTGAAGTCGTACCATGGGCAAAAACAAGAAACAAAATAGATCCACTCAATCCATCGACGACCAGAAACGGCGTAAAAAAGAGATCATCATCATTGCGGTCATCCTTGCCCTGGTCGCGCTTTTGACTTTTGCCGAAAACAGGATCATTCATTTCGGCGCCGACTTCCCCATCTCCAACACCATTTTGATGTTCATCCTGATCAACATCAACATGCTTCTCCTGCTGCTGCTGATTTTTCTCGTTTTGCGTAACCTCGTCAAACTGCTCTATGACCGCAAACGCAAGGTAATGGGGGCAAGGCTGCGCACCAAGCTGGTCGTTGCCTTCATCGCTCTGACGCTTTTGCCGGCTATTGTTCTCTTCTTCTTTTCCATCAACTTCATCACCTCCAGCATCGAATTCTGGTTCAATGTCCCGGTGGAGCAGGCGCTCGAGAACTCCCTCAAAGTGGGCCGAAACATCTATACCATCACGGAGGACAACAATCGTTTTTTCCTGGACCGCGTCGCCTATCAGATAAAAACGAAAAAGCTCTACGAACCGGCAAAGCACAAGGCGCTTTCCCACTATGTCCAGGTGGTTCAGAATGCCTTTAATATCGACGGCGTGGAAGTGTACGGAACCAATTCCAAGCGCATGACCTATGCCCTTATACCGGATCTGGAAAACAAGCCTTTCAGCGTGGTTTCCGCCAACGACCTGCAGCAGGAAATGAATGCAAACAACGTGCGCACGATTTCCGAAATCATCGACCGGGGGCAGCTCATCCGCACCATCGGGACCGTACCCTTTGGCGTCAAACACACCGAAGCCAAGGCCTTTATCGTGATGAATGTCATCATCCCGTCAGACCTTTCCGAGAAAATGGAATCCATCTCCAGGGGATTTGAAGAGTACCAGCAGATCAAATTGCTGAAAAAACCGATTCAGATTACCTATTACATCACCCTGTCCATTGTCGGCCTGCTGGTGGTTTTTTGTGCTGTCTGGTTCGGCTTTTATCTGGCCAAATCCATTACCATTCCGATCATGGCCCTGGCCGAAGGCACCAAAAAGGTCGCCGAGGGTGATTTGAGCTTTACCATCGGTGCCGTGGCTGACGACGAAATCGGCAGCCTTGTGAACTCCTTCAATAAAATGACCAAGGACCTGCGCGGCAACCGGGAGCAGCTCGAACTCTCCGCCCGCATGCTACGGGAGCGCAATATTGAAATTGAAGCCCGCCGGCAATACATGGAAATTGTACTGAAAAGCGTCTCCGCCGGTGTCATTACCCTCGATGCGGGTGGCTACATTACCACCATCAACACCTCTGCCGAAAAAATGCTGCTCCTCAAGTCAAAAGATGTACTGCACGAAAGCTACCGCAGCCTGCTGTGGGGGCAGCACCTGAATCTGGCCCGTGACGTGATGGACCGCCTGATGAATACCAAGGAAAATGCGATCGAATTGCCGCTCAAACTGAGCATCAACGGCCGGCCGCGAAGCTTCCTGATCAGCCTCGATTCGTTGAAGGGGGATGCGAGTGAGCACATGGGCATCGTGATGGTTTTTGACGACCTTACGGAGCTTGAAAAGGCCCAGCGTATGGCGGCCTGGCGCGAAGTCGCCCGGCGGGTTGCCCACGAGGTCAAGAACCCGCTGACGCCTATCACACTCTCCGCCCAACGGTTGAAGCGAAAATATTCCGAACAGCTCAATGAGCCGGTATTTGACGAATGCACCCGGACTATTATCGACCACGTGGACCTGATTCAAAACATAGTCAACGAATTTTCATCCTTTGCCCGCTTCCCCACAGCAGACCCGAAGCCGGGCGAACTTCTGCCGATCATCGAGGAAACGGTTGCGCTCTACAGGGAAGGCCATCCCAAGGTCATCTTCAGCATCGATGCGCCCCCTGATATACCCACCCTGAATCTCGACCGGCAGCAGCTGAAACAGGCCATGATCAATCTGGTGGACAATGCCATCTCGGCCATAAAAATGGACGGAGCCATAACCATCTCCCTGGTGCATGATAAAACCGCTGGCAGGGTTCGCATCGAAGTCGCCGACAGTGGCCAGGGCATTTCGAATGAGGATAAAACCCGGCTCTTTGAACCCAATTTTTCCACCAAAAAAACGGGAATGGGCCTGGGGTTGGCCATCGTCAGTACCATTGTGAACGACCATAACGGCATGGTGCGGGTGCGTGACAATAACCCTCACGGCGCTGTTTTCATTATTGAACTACCCACGTAATTTCAAATAGAAAGGAAGGACCATGTTTCCATCCATATTGATCGTCGATGACGAACCCTCCATCCGCGATTCTCTCGGCGGCCTCCTGTCGGACGAAGGGTTTGAAATACTGACTGCGGCCAACGGGTATGAAGCCCTGAAAGTTATGGACAAAGACTCCCCGGACCTGGTGCTGCTGGACATCTGGATGCCCGGCATGGACGGCATTGAGACCCTTAAGGAAATTAAAAAATCCAACCCCTATATTCAAGTCATCATCATCACGGGCCACGGCACCGTGGAGACAGCGGTAAGGGCCACCAAGCTAGGGGCCTTCGATCTGATTCAAAAGCCCCTGTCCATCGACAAGGTTATCTTATCCATTAACAATGCCTTGAATTTCAGGCGGCTCGAGGAAGAAAACCGCTACCTGCGAAAAAAAACACTGGAAAAGCATTCCATCACAGGAAACAGCCCCATAGTGGCGCAATTAAAGAGCCAGATCAATGCGGTGGCCCCCACAGATTCCTCGGTGCTCATCAGCGGAGAAAACGGAACCGGTAAAGAGCTGGTGGCCCGCACCATTCACCAGTTGAGCACCCGCAACGAACACCCCCTGATCGATGTGAATTGTGCAGCCATCCCGGAAGAACTCATCGAGAGCGAACTTTTTGGACACGAAAAGGGGTCGTTCACCGGTGCGGTTGCAAAAAAAATAGGCAAATTCGAACTGGCCAGCAACGGCACCATCTTTCTGGACGAAATCGGCGACATGAGCCTGGTGACCCAGGCAAAAATTTTGCGTGTTCTGCAGGAGCAGCAGTTTCAAAGGGTCGGGGGCAGCCGCACATTACAGGTCGACGTCAGGGTGATTGCCGCTAGTAACAAAGATCTGGAGCAGGAAATCAAGGCCGGTACGTTTCGCGAAGACCTTTTTTACCGGATCAACGTCGTGCCGGTCAGGGTCCCGGCCCTAAAGGAACGGCGGGAGGACATTCCCCTATTGGTGGAAACGTTTCTCATCGAGAACACTAAAAAAGGCCTTGGGCCGCGCAAACAGATGGATGACAAAGCATTGGCCATCCTTAACGACTATCGCTGGCCCGGCAACGTACGCGAACTGAAGAACTTGACCGAGCGCCTCACCATCATGGTTCAAGATAAAACCATTCATGCCGCCGACATCCCCGCACCGTACAACCCGGCGCTGTCCGATGAAACCGCCGGCGAGGAAATAGCCTTTCTCAACGCAGACTCCTTCAAGGAAGCCAAGAAAGCGTTTGAAAAGGCCTACATGACCCGAAAACTGATGGATAATGACAACAATATTTCCAAAACCGCACGGGTCATCGGCGTGGAACGCAGCTACCTTCACAAAAAAATCAAACAGCTCGGTGTTACCATAGGATAGCCTTGCGAATTATCAGCGGAAATCGCCGGGGAAAAAAGCTATACGCCTTTGATGGCAGGCAGATACGCCCCACAGCGGACCGGATGCGGGAAGCCATTTTCAATATCCTCTCTCCCCTGGTGAGGGAGACCGTTGTTCTCGACTTGTTCGCAGGTACAGGTGCCTTTGGCCTGGAAGCCATCAGCCGGGGTGCCTGCTCGGCACTATTCATCGACAACCATCCGGACGCCATCCGTCTCCTGAATAAAAATATAAGCGCCTGCCGTATGAAGGAAGAAGCCCGGGTGGTCAAGTGGGACATTGCCCGCGACCTGAACTGCCTGAAAGGCGCTCAACCCGGGTTCAACCTGGTTTTCCTGGATCCACCCTACAGCAGAGACCTGGTCCGGCCGGCCCTTTTGCATCTGCACGAGAGCAATGCCGTGCAAACCGACGCCCGGATTGTCATCGAACACAGCGCCGATGAGCCGCTGCCACATGACCTTGACGGCTTCAGTATGGAAGACCGGCGCAAATACGGAAAAAGCCTTGTCTCGTTTTTTAAATATGTGTTATAGCTACGGAAGATTTGCATTGTCGGCTATTTATCATCCCCCAATATTGCAAAAGCTCGAGGGCTTCAGAACATTTTCTTTTTTTACCATGTTGTTTATGCAAGCTTGGGGTAACGATTGTCTGTCACTTAAAATGCGAGGTCTGCCTGCCCATGGAAAAAGTTGCCATCTACCCCGGTTCTTTTGATCCCGTCACCAACGGCCACTTTGATATTGTCGAAAGAGGTTTGAAAATATTCGATAAAATTATTGTAGCCATCATGTACAATCCGGCCAAGCAATCCCTTTTCAGCATCGATGAACGGGTTGAAATGCTGAAAACAAGTATGCAGGACTTCAACAACCACGTTGAGTTTGCATCCTTCAACGGCCTCACCGTGGATTACGCCGCCCAAAGGAAAGCCCATGCCATTCTGAGGGGTCTGCGCGCGGTTTCCGATTTTGATTATGAATTTCAAATGGCTCTGATGAACCGCCGGCTGAACCGGGAAATCCAGACGCTCTTTCTCATGACCGGTCTGCGGTGGATATTCACCAGTTCCTCCATCATTAAAGAGGCGGCCAAGTTCGGCGGCAACATCGAAGACATGGTCCCGCCGATCGTGAATGAAAAAATCAAGGAAAAGTATGCAGGGAATTAGAAGATGTATTTGAGCATCACGAACGACCCCACCAGCAGCACGGTGAAAACAACCACCAGCAGATTGAAATACTTTTCAATAAAGGTCTGGATCTCCGGGCCGAAATAGTAGATCATCCCGCCCACCAGAAAAAACCGGGCCGACCGCGACACAGCCGAAGCGGCAATAAAAACCGGGAAACTGATGCTGAATGCGCCGGCAGCTATGGTGAAAACCTTGTAAGGTATAGGTGTGAACCCGGCGATGCCTACGGCCCAGGCGTCGTAGCGGTTGTAGAGCGCTTCAATGTAATCGACCTTGTCGGCAAGGCCGTAGAAGTGGACGATCTTGTCGCCGATGGCGGCCATGAACTGCCACCCGATCAGATACCCCAGCATCCCTCCGCAAACCGACCCCAATGCGCAGACAGCCGCAAATTTCATTGATTTTTCCGGTTTGCCCACGGCCAGCGCGATCAGAAGGATATCCGGCGGAATAGGGAAAAAAGAGGACTCGCTGAACGCCAGCAGGAAAAGGGCCCAGGTGCCATAAGGTGTTTCTGACCAGTGCAGTACCCAATGATACAGTCTTTTCAGCATCTAACCCGTTCTCCACCCCTGCTCGCCCACGAGTTTTACAAACCGGCATCCGCCCAGGTTGCTTTGGTGCAGCCCGTCTTCATCCTTTTCTATCTTTATCAAGTCCTGAGCGTGCTGATCCCCCACAGGCAGCACCATCCGCCCCCCCATGGATAGTTGGTCCACCAGGGTTTTCGGTATTTTCGGTGCGCCGGCTGTTATAACGATAGCGTCAAAAGGGCTTTCGTCCGGCCAGCCTGTGGTCCCATCTGAATAGCGGGTGACGATATTGTGATACCGCAAGCGGTCGAACAGTTGGCGTGTTTTGATAAACAGGGAATGAAGCCGCTCGATGGTGTACACGCGAAAAACGATTTGCGCAAGGATGGCGGCCTGGTAACCGGACCCGGTCCCGATTTCAAGAACCCTGTCCTCCGGCTTGAGTTCCAGCGCCTGGGTCATCTCGGCAACAATATAAGGCTGTGAAATGGTCTGCTGATCCCCGATGGGCAGGGGAAAATCACCATAGGCCTGGTCCATCAAGGCTTCGCTGACAAAAAGATGCCGCGGCACCGTCCGCATGGCATCCAGCACCA
>JAOZRT010000187.1 GCA_029940035.1 Desulfobacterales bacterium | reverse complement strand
CCATGCTCGGAGACATCATCCATATCGAAGAACAGGAAGGGCCCTTTCTGGACATTTTGAAACGCGTCATGCGCATGGTGCCGGAAAAGGACAGAAATGACGGCAATCTGCAGCGTTTGATTGCCTTCAGACTGAAGGTGGACGGGGAAGTCGCCACCCGGGAGTACCTGCTCGAGAAAATCAGGGAGGTGATCCAGTGCGCTTACACCGGCAGTCTATACGATTATCTGAAAAATGATTTGGAAGAAAAAGAGTGTCGGTCTGAAAAGAGTGACCCTTCCATGCCCGAGCCGCCGGCTGTTGCCTGACATCAGTCCAGCCCTGCGCTCCGCAACCCCGCCATAGTCTGTTCTATCTGCCCCTGATTGATACTCGGGTTTCTCTGTCCCCAGACCTCAACGGAGAAGTTGGGCACGAGCTTGAGAAGTTCCTGCGCTTCTTTGCCGGCCGCCTCTTTCCGGCCTGACCTGCCATACAACAACGTGAGCGCCAGGCGGGCATTGACAGCATCGGCACTGAAAATGGCGGTAAGCTTGCGTTTTAAAGGGGCTTGGATCATGTCCTTTGCTTAAACCGGGTAAAAAGGCTCGCTATAGTTCGCCCCCCCTTGTGATGGCCAGACTTCCACTCCCTGTAGCGGGCCATGTAATCCGCCACCACCTTCTGCACGTCCAGAGCAAGAAATCCGGCATAGCTGGATACAAATCCGCGCGTGTACACTTCCGCGGGGAGCACATCAAAATTTTCACTTTCAAGACCCGTCAGGTGCTGCAGCTGAATTTTGGTGGCCACGGCAATGTCGTCCAGAGCGACACCCATTTTTTCCCTGATCCGCTTAAGGGTTGGCCCGTCGAACACATCGATTCCGGAAACAATCTCCACGACAGCTTCGTCCTCGCCGGGCTCTCCGCTGTTTATGGCAGGAAGAGCCTGCTCCTGTTTCACCAACTCCATCAATGTCTGAAAGGCCTGCTCGATTTCCGCCAGGATTTCTTTTTTGTCGGACGCGGAAAATTCATCCTCGAGCGCCATGGACGCAATCGAGTCCACCGAATAGAGCTCCTTCAGATAGAGATAGGAGCGTTTGATTTCCCCCATTGAGGCATCCGGGGCCACCTCGAGGATGTCGCAGCTTTTTTTATACGAGTCATCTTGCATCTTGAATACTTATCTGCTGATCGTTGACGAGGTTATGAACGATGGCCGCCACCTCCCGGGCGCATTTGGATTCCGGGTAGGACTGCAAGTAGGGCTGACGGTTATTCAGGCTGCGGGTGATGAAATCATCGGTCTCGATGAACCCCGCATAGCGTGCGTCCAGTCCGAAGTACTTGAGGCATATGCTTTTAACGGAATTCCCGATACGTTTTTCGCGTTTGAGCTTGATCTGATTGAGAACAATATTCACCCGGAAGCTGGCCAGTTCGCTGTCTATGATGCGGCCCATGGATGCTGACTGGCTCTTCAGGCATTCCACGAATACTTTCAGCGTAGTAATGCCGTGCGCCTGCCGCATATCCCAGACCTCCCTGAACTCGTCCTTGAAGCCGTTGCGGCCCAGAGTGTTCATGATGTGCCTGAAAAAAACGATTTTAATAAACCCGTACATGTTTTCAATGGCTGTTATTTCGGGCACGATGACAACGATCTTCCTGTCGGCCAGCAAAAAGGTGTCGATGGTGTTGAAATGAACGCCCGCCCCCAGGTCTATGAGAATGAAATCTGCTTCCAGTTTTTTGATATGCCGGAAAAATTTGAGTTTCTGGGCATATTTGATGTTCTCGGGCACCATGGAGTGAATGGCTCCCGCCAAAAGGTCCAGATTGTCGATGCCGGTTCTAACCAGGAGAGATGCAAGCGGCGCCTTGTTTTCAAAAAAATCCGTAAGTGACTTCTCGGGCTTGCCCATGCCCAGAAAAGTGTGCAGGTTGGCCGCCCCCAGGTCGGCATCCACCAGAATGACCTTTTTGCCCTGCCTGGCAAGGCAATTGCCCATGGAGCTGATGATAAAGCTCTTTCCGATACCGCCTTTGCCGCCGCCTATGGCCCAGACTTCTTTCATTACATGGCTCCGGAATGGTTGGCACCAGGGGTATCAGACACGCCCTTTCTGCGTCGCCATTCCTGGTGGCGGCACACCATGGCATAGGTCTGCATGGCTCTTTCCGCTGAGTCGAAAAAGGGAACCCCGGCATTGCAAAAACGACTGATGACGTCCGCACCAAAACCGGGAATGCCCACCATAATGAACGGCTTGCAGGAGGCCTTCTGCACCTCCAGTATGCCACTGGTATATTTTTCATTGGTTTCATCGTCCAACCCGATACCGATCACCACCAGGGCGTCCACCCCGGGGTCCATGGCAGTCCTGCGGGCGGTTTCGATATAGATATCGACGTCCAGGGACGCGGTCAGCCCCACATCGATGGGGTTGGCCGTACTCGTCCCCGTCGGCGGCATCAGTTCCGCCAGTTCGGCCTTTGTGTCAGGAGCCAGATTCGCCATCCCCAGGCCAGCGGCACTGCACGCTTCCGCCGCAGAAACCGCCAGACCACCGGGGCCGGAGATGATGGCCATGCGCCGTCCGACATTGCCGGGCAAAAGTGAAAAGGCCATCAATGCGTCGAGAAACGCCTCGAACCCGGTGACGCTTAAAACCCCTGCCTGACGGGCCACGGCACTCCATATTTCAGCAGAACCCGCCAACGCACCTGTGTGGGAAGCGGCTGCCCGGGCCCCTTCCCTGGTGAGCCCCATCTTCCAGATGATGACCGGTTTGGAAAGTGACGCATTGCGCATGGCTGAAAAAAATGCCGGGCCGTCCTTGATCCCTTCGATGTAGGCGCCGATCACGCCAACGGATGTGTCCTGGGCAAAATAGTTGATGAAGTCCGGACATGACAGGTCGCATTCATTGCCGATACTGACCGCCTTGCTGAAATATAGCCCTTTCCCGGATGCCATGCGCCCCAGTATGTTTGACAGGGACCCACTGTGGGAAACAAGGGCCACATTGCCCGCCTGCCGGGACAGTTCCGGAAAAAATGAAAGGCCCGAGGCCGGGGCGTACAACCCCATGCCGTTAGGGCCGATCAGGCGCATCCCGCCGGACCGGGCTACCCGGACAATCTCCTGCTGCAACTGGAGTCCCTTTTCCCCGGTTTCACCATACCCCGAGGTAAAAAGCACCGCGCCTTTCACCCCCTTTTTGACACAGGCCTCGACAACGGAAAGGGTGTGGCGGCTCGGAACCAGAATGATGGCAAAATCCACGTTGCCGGGTATGGACGCGATATCCGGATAGACCTCGAGCCCGTCAATTTCCTTGATGTGGGGGTTGATGGGATAGATCCGGCCGGAAAATTCCTGGTCCTGAAGCGCCATCAGAAATAACCTGCCGGCCTTCAATCCTCTGGGGACGCCGACAATGGCAATGGACTCGGGATGAAATAGTGCATCGATTTCGCGGATTGTCTCTGAAATATCGTTCATGATCGATCTTCCTACTGTAAATGCTGGTTTCGGGTGTCAGGTCCGACCACTGACGGTCAAGCCCTGATTAAAAGTTGTCACTTTTTAATTGATTTCTCTCAACCTGTTTTCCGTTCTCTGTCTTCTTTTTTTTTGCCGCAGACATACGCAGACAACCGCGGACGTTTAAAAATACTTGCGAAAAGCAATACGCTTCTGGCACCAATATTTTAAATTGCTATCTGCATCATGCAGTCGCGAAGCGACATGAAAAATATTTTGTCTGCGTATGTCTGCGGCTAAGATTTCTGGCCCCTGACTACGCAAAGCCGTCTACAGCTGTCCCTGACAACAGACCACTGACTACCGGATCCGGTCTCTGTGGCTCTGTTCTTCTGGTTCTTAAATTCCGCATTCCGAGTTCAGAGGCTCCATCTTCTGTTACTCCCACGGCAAGCAGACCTTTATTCTCCCTTGTGCCGCATAATGGTCGGCAGCACCCGCAGGGTTTCCCCATTGCTTATCAAACGGACGGCGCCGTCAAGATCGGTTCGGTACACCCTGCTTCCCTGGCGGGAATATCTTGCCAGAACCTCGGCATGGGGAAACTTGAAACGATTCATCCATCCGGCTGAGACGACCACGATTTCAGGATTCACCCGGTCAATAAACCCGGCTGTACTCGACGATCTGCTTCCATGGTGAGGGGCAATCAGGACCGAACTATCAAGTGCATCCGGTTCGAGCCGCCCGCATACCTCCTCACCGTCCGCCATAAGGTCCCCTGGAAACAGGATGGCATGCTTCCCGTAACTCACCTTCAAGACCAGGGAGTTATTGTTGGTGTTTCGCCATGGCTCCGCATCCCGGCGCTCCAAAAAATCCCTTTCAGGGTAGAGAAATTCCAGGTCAACCCCGTGGATGGATCGTTTGCGTTCCAACGTGTCATACCGGGGGTGCAAGACCCTTTTGCGCCTTAGCGTCTCGGAAAATTCTCCATAACCTTTGCTGGTGGTTGCTTCACCATTGGTCCAGGCGTTTTTCACATTAAAATGTTCGGCGATATAGGTCAACCCATTCAGATGATCGCTGTTGGGATGTGATAAAATAATGCTGTCGATAGTTCGTATTTTGCGGCTCCATAAATAGGGCGCCACGATGCGGGCCCCCACGTCAAAGGCATTGTTGTCTGAAAAGCCGCCTCCGTCCACGAGCACGTTGTATCCACCGGGAAATTCCAGGAGCGCGGAACTGCCCTGGCCCACGTCAAGCACTGTCACCCGCAGGTCCTTTGACAGAAAACGGGCATGCGTCCAGTAGAGAACATCACCAACCAGCACAACCGCAGCGGCCAGCACCACGGCCTGGACCCATCTCCGGAAGCCACCCCCTTTGGGAGAACCGCCGCCACCGGGAGCCAGGGTGAAAAGCCCCCACAAAATGGCATAATAGCACACAATCTCCAACACACTTGGCGTCACCGTCTTTACGGCAGCCCACGGCAATCCGGAAAAAAAGCCGATAACCTGCATGGCAAACACCAGTACATGGGCACAAACCGTAAACCCCAATACGCCGGCGGCGGGAAAGACAAGCGCCGCCAGAACCGAGACAAGGCCGACAGGCACAACGATAAAACCCACCAGAGGCACGGCCACGACATTGACAATCACACCCACAAGGGACACCTGGTTAAAAAAGTGCATGACGATAGGAAGGGTGCCGAGGGTCGCGAACACTGAAACCATAAGGAGTGTGCCGGTCCTGGCCAACAGGCTGCCCAACAGGTTCCCATGCCGGGCCCTGGGCGGCATCAGCTTGGCAAAACCGTAGACGATAAAGAATACCGCTGTAAATGAGAGCTGAAAGGAAATAGAAAACAAGGTTGGCGGATGAATTGTAACAATGATAAGGGCGGCCACAGCCATGGTATTGACCAAGTCATGGTCTCTGCCTGCCAGAAAAGTCATCAGAAATACTGCCACCATGATGACCGCCCGTTGTGTCGATGGTGACATGCCGGCCACTATCCCGTATCCCACCACCGGGAAAACGGACAGAACAGCGGCAGCGGCTTTCACCCTCCCCGTCCATAAAAGCGGTGAGACAAAGGAGAGCATCCACCTGAAAACAAAAAAAGAAACACCGGCAACAATGCCCACGTGAAGGCCTGAAATGGCCAGCAGATGGCTGGTGCCGGACCGGCTGAAAAGTTCCCGCAAGGGGGGTGTCAGTCCGGTTTTATCACCCATGAAAAGCGCCTTCATAACCGGCCTGACAGGCATGCAACCATCGGGAACCGCAAAAGGCATCCCATCGATCATGCCGGAGATATAGCCGCGCAGACGCTGCAGGATTGCTGCTTCCCGGCGAACAGGCCCACCCCCTGCAAACCGGATCCCGTCGCCGCGGGCATACCCGGATACCCGGACCTTTTGGTAGGCCATAAAGCGCTCGTAATCGAACCCGCCCGGGTTGTTGAAATTGTGGATGGGCCGGATCCTGGTTTTCAAGGCAACGGCATCGCCTTTGTACAGCGGCTCGGGCGTGCGGTAGCAGGACATCCGGATTCTCCCGACCACAGGGCCGACCGATCCGTTGCCCGCGATCGTCTTGGCCTGAAGAATAAACCGGGATCTATTTCCGGACACCCGGGGCATGTCAGCCACGACCCCGGTCAGGGTGTAAACGTTGTTGTCGGCATATCGGGTGATGTGGTTATCGGGAAAACAGGGCCTTACCCAAGGCTGTATGGAAAGGTATCCGAGTATGAAGAAAAGCGCCAGCGGCAGCAAGGCAACAGATCGGCCCTGTTTCAAGAAAACGGAAACCAGGGCAGCACCTGTCAGAAGGAGCACGCCTGCCCAGTAAAGATAACCCGGAAAGGCGGCCCCCGCCACCACACCGGGTAAAAACACAGCGGCAAGGCCGATGAATGGACGAAAATACGCCCCCTGGTCATTCCTTTTCGCGATAAATATCGGCACCCAGAAGGGCGAGTTTTTTTTCGAGAGATTCATAGCCGCGGTCCAGATGGTAAACCCTGCGAACTTCAGTTGTTCCCCTGGCTGCCAGCCCCGCCAGCACCAGGGAGGCACTGGCCCTCAAATCAGTTGCCATGACCGGGGCCCCGCTGAGTTGGGGGACGCCCTTGATGAGCGCCGTGTTCCCGGATACGTTGATATCAGCCCCCATGCGTTTCAGTTCGCTCACATGAATGAACCGGTTTTCAAAGATGGTTTCCGAAATCATGCTGAGACCTTTGGCCACGGACATGAGCACCATGAACTGGGCCTGCATATCCGTGGGAAATCCCGGATACGCCAGGGTTTTGATATCCACACTCGCTATCTCGGCCGGACCGCGGACCCGTATGCTCGACCCGCGGGAAACCACATCCGCCCCTGTCAGCCGCAATTTGTGGGTGACCGCCTCCAGGTGGGCGGGCTCGCAACCGACGAGGGTCACGTCCCCTTGGGTCAGGGCCGCGGCAACCATCAAGGTACCAGTTTCGATCCTGTCGGGCAGAATACTGACGGATACGGGCTTGAGTTCGGGCACCCCATTTATAACCATAATGGACGTACCGGCACCGCTGATATCAGCTCCCATCTGCACCAGCACATCCGCCAGGGCCTTGATTTCCGGCTCGCGGGCGGCATTGCGGAGCACGGTGGTCCCTTCGGCAAGTACCGCAGCCATCATCAGATTTTCCGTTCCAGTCACGGTGGCGACATCCAGATAGATTTCATTGCCCTTCAGCTGCTGTGCCTCGGCTTCAACATAACCGTGCTGCAGGTCAATCTTGGCGCCCAGCCTGGCCAACCCCTTCAGGTGGAGGTTGATGGGCCTGGCACCGATAGCGCATCCACCCGGCAGGGATACCCGGGCCTTCTTCAACCTTGCCAGAATCGGTCCCAGCACCAATATGGAGGCCCGCATCTTGCGGACCAGGTCATACGGGGCCTCGTGGTTATTGAAACCCCGGGCGTTGATGCGCACCTCATGGCCGTCGGTCTCGAGATCGGCCCCGAGCTTGGATAATAGAACTTTGGTGCTTTCGATATCCATGAGCCGGGGTACGTTGTGATAGGTGTTCCACCCGTCCACCAGCAGAGATGACACCAGGATGGGCAATGCGGCATTTTTGGCACCGCTCACCTTGACTTCACCCTCGAGGCGTTTACCGCCCTTGACCACGATTTTGTCCAAAATTTAAAACCCCAGGTTTCTAAATTGGATATTGCTCATTCACTCTCTTTACTTTGAATTTCGTTCAATACTATCGCCAAATCGCTGCATAAGCATAGTGTTCAATAAAATGGTATAAAAAAGAAAACGCCCGCCTGCGGATATCTTGCAGGACAGGCGCTTTTCAGGCTTTATCAAATTTTCATGTTTGGTTTTACACAGTCAAATATGAAAATTTGTCAGACAGGGATCAGTGATGGCTGCCTTTTCCCTGATAGGTGTCGACGGCTGCTTTGATGATGCAATAGGTCATGCCCATGCCCATGATTGACAGCGCATACCACACGCCGCCGTGAAAAACCAGGTGAACCGTGTCCCATACCCATTCGAAACTGAAAGGCAACATGTTATCCTCCTATCCTTCCGCCGGAGCGAGTTCGGCGTCGTTTTCTATTGCAACTTCTTCCTCATCGGCTTCTGCTTCCAGCGCTGCCGCCGGTTCAGGCTCTTCAATGGGATTGAGTTCGGCTTCCTGGGGAAATATCGGCAGATACCGGAATGATATCATCACCAGGATGACGCCGTAGGCCACGGGAAGTATGGTTGTCGCTATTTCCTGCCAACTGGGGAAATACATGTTCCAGGTCTCAAAGGTCAGCACGGGTACCGCCAGCACCTGAAGCACCATGACCCACCGGTTGAGAAGTACGCCGATAGAAGCCAGGATAACGGCGGTCCACAGCAGCGCGGGCGTTTTCCGGCCTTTGTCCGTAATAAGGATAATGGCCGGCAGCAATCCGCAGACCCCGACCTCGGCAATCAGAATCCAGATGCCGTAAAACGATCCAGGGCTGCTTCTGTAGAAGTCCATCAGGGTATGGCCCATGGACGGCGCAGTAACATTGGCCCAGTAGATGGTGTCGATGGTCTTGGCGATGATGTAGGTAAACAGCATCCAGCCTGAAATCTTGGCCAAGAGCTCAATCACATTATCCTTGACCAGCTTTTTCCCGGAAATTTTTTCCGTCAGCTTGGTTACCAAAATGGTGAAAC
Source organism: Desulfobacterales bacterium (assembly GCA_029940035.1). Lineage (GTDB taxonomy): Bacteria > Desulfobacterota > Desulfobacteria > Desulfobacterales > B30-G6 > JAJDNW01. The sequence goes on along the minus strand of JAOZRT010000187.1, from coordinate 244 downwards.
ATGGGCCACAGGCCGCCGCCGACCAGGTGAAGAGGAAAAATGAATAGGGCCAGATGAGAATGTGCTCCCTGAACCCAAAGGGCCTCCCGAACATGACGCCGGCCACACCGCCCAGGGATCCCTGATGAAAAAAGGACAGGAATGCGCCGGTTGCGGCAAATAGCGCCATAACCTCGTGCATGTTGTGGCTCAGATTGTGAAAAAACGGGACTTTGTCGACCTGTCGGTTTTCCAAAAGCAGCGT
>JAOZRT010000186.1 GCA_029940035.1 Desulfobacterales bacterium | reverse complement strand
GGAATGCGGAATTTGAGGACGGAGTTCCAGAACCCCAGAGTTGCAGGACTCCAGAGGTCGGAACCACAGAGGAGAGTCGGTGGTCAGCGGTCAGACCGAATGAACGTCCAATATCGAATTATGAACATTTTACTGATAGCTTTGAGCACCCTGACACCTGAAACCCGAAACCTGCAACCTGTAACTTGCAACCCGAAACCAGGCAACAGTGACAACTTTTAATCAGGACTTAGCCCCACCGGCATAGACCCGTTGTCTCTGCTTTGCCGCCGCCCTCAGGACATCTACGCGGGTATCCACATAATCGAACACCCTGGCTTGCTTCTTGTCCTGTCCGGGCCTGAGTACCCTCCCCAAATACTGGATAAGCCGCCCGCTGAACCGTATGGGCGTGGCCAGGAACAGTGTCGAAAGGGTTTTGCAATCAAAGCCTTCGCCAACAAGCTGACCTGTGGCAATCAGCACCTTGACTTCATTGTTTTTCAGCCGCTGCAGAACGCCCCTGCGCTCTTCGGTACTCAAATCTCCGGTGAGCAAATCAGCCTGAACGTTGTGCTTGTACTTCAGCATAGCCTGCAAGTTTTCACAGTGCTTCTTACGGTCGGACAACACCAGGCAGACACCTTGACCAACAGCCGATTCCTCGGCTACATCGGAAACAATCAGGCGGTTGCGGTCGTCGTCTGCGGTGAGTTCCATAAGCATTTTGCTGTAATGCTTGACAGGATCGTGAAAAGGATCGAAGCGGGTCTCCCGCAGGACAACTTCCGCTCTCAGAATGTGCCCGGCTTCCTCAAGCTGGGATTTATCAACTTCCCAATGGACATCGCCTAAATGCCAGAAGATCAGCTTTGACAGCTTGTCTCGCCGCCAGGGGGTCGCAGACAGGCCGAGCATATATTTCGAATCAAATTCCGTAACCGCTTCCGTAAAAGTACGGCTCGGCGCCCGATGGCACTCGTCCACCACAAGGTGCCCTACCCCTTCGGAAACCTCGTCTGCACACCGGTACAAAGATTGAACCAGCGCCACCGTAATGTTTTCACCGACCGTGTGCCGGCCGGAACCGATAAGCCCCACCTCACTTTCTCCGATGCCCAGGAATTGTTCGATCGACTCGATCCATTGAAAGGCTAATTCTTTTGTGTGAACAACGATGAGGGTGGGCTGCTTGCGTGCGGCAATCATGTAAAGGGCCATGACTGTTTTACCGCTGCCGGTGGGAGCACTGAGGGTACCGAACTCTTTGGAAAGCATCTTTTTTACGGCGGCCGCCTGAAAATTCTTAAGCGTACCGCTAAACGCGAAGTCAGTCTCAGGCAGTACCCGGCGCTGGTCTTCTATCTGTGCTTCAACCTGATTTTCCCTGCACAGCATCAACAGACGGCGCATATATCCCCGGGGTATCCAGAGGCTGTCCTTCCATTTGCTGTATAAGCGCAGAACTTTTGGCGTCCCCCTGTTCCAGCGTCCCATCCTCTCATTTTCAAGCCATTTCGGATTAACTATGGTCAGTTCCTCCGTCAGAATCTCCCGCATGTCCGGCGTGAGATGCGTCAACTTGACACTTTTTCCAATTTCAATTTTCAAAATACAAATATCCGAATGGAAACAAGCGCAATGAGAATAGCGGCGATCATAATAGCGGGGGGGGTGAGATAGGGAGCGTACCAGGGTTTCCCCAAGGCGCGTGCCTTTTTCAGTTCCTTGTGAAACCAGTGGCCCAGAATCAGGGCGGCAACAAACGGCGGTACGAATTTTACCAGTTGGATAATAATTTCCATAGGATTCAAAAGGGGTTGCCGGTTCAGCACAACCCCTTGAGTATAAAGCTGGTGCCCGGGACGAGAATTGAACTCGTACAGCCACTAAGGGCCGAGGGATTTTAAGTCCCTTGCGTCTACCAGTTCCGCCACCCGGGCGTTTCAAAGTTTACAAGCCAGTCTGTCGATTTTCAGCGATCAGACGTCTAGAACTAAGTGCATTTATTTTGAATTTGATGTACCCGCAATTGAAATCATTGTCAAGATAAAGAGCAGGATCTGAACCACAGGCACGCAAAGAAAACCGAGATAAGATATACGCGGTACAGTGTTGCCAAATCGGGATCCATCTGTTAATCAGGTCCCCTATGTCAAACAATAAAACAACACCGGATCTCATTCTGGCGTCTCAATCACCCCGGCGGAAGGATCTGCTGGAACAGGCCGGGATTGCCTTTGACGTAATTCCCGGGAATTTCGATGAGGACAGCGTTCCTTTGGGCGAACCGGAATCATACGCCAAAGTACTGGCCGTGGAAAAGGCCAAACAGATTGCCGACCAATATCCTGACACCTGGGTTATCGGAGCTGACACGGTTGTCTGCATCGACGATGCCGTGCTGGGCAAACCAGGTTCACAACAGGATGCGCGCAGGATGTTGAACCAGCTAAACGGCCGGACGCATCAAGTGGTCACCGGTTACGCCCTCGTCCATAAATATAGGCTGAAAATCATTGCACATGCCGTCAGGACGGATGTGCGCTTCAAAGCCCTCTCCGAAAAAGAGATCGAGTGGTATATCCGCACCAGTGAACCTTTTGACAAGGCCGGCGGATATGCGATACAGGGTTTGGGGACCTTTCTGGTAAAAGAGATCAATGGTTCCTACACCAATGTCGTCGGATTGCCGGTCTGTGAAGTAATCGAGCTGCTTTACCAGGAGGGCGTTATGAGACCGGGGCCAGGGGAGCAATGGACCTTTTCCAGTAAGGAGTAAGGATGATAAAACCCAATTTAGAAAATATCCAACAACGCATAAGGCAGGCTGCCGAAGCATGCGGGCGCCGCCCTGAAGAGGTGCATCTCGTAGCTGTCAGCAAGACCATGCCCAAGGAAAAACTAGTAGAGGCCGTGGAAGCCGGCGTCGAAATCCTGGGAGAGAACTATGTCCAGGAAGCCCGGGAAAAATTCAACGACCTGTACACCTTGCCCGTATCGTGGCATTTTATCGGGCACCTCCAAAGCAACAAAGCCAAATACGTTGTAAAAATATTCGATCTGATTCACTCGGTGGACTCCCTGAAGCTTGCCCGGGAAATAGACAAGCAGGCCAAAAAAATAAACAAAACCCAGGATATCCTGATCCAGGTCAACATTTCAGAAGAAACCACCAAGTCAGGGACCCGGGCAGAGCAAACGCTGGAAATCATCCAGGAGATCAGCCGGTTTGAAAACATCGCCATAAAGGGTCTTATGACCATGCCGCCCTTTTTCAATGCGCCTGAACGTGTACAGCCTTTTTTCAAAGTTCTCAGGGAATTGCGCAGCCGGATCAAGGAAGAGAACATCCTCAATGTTTCCATGGATGAGCTTTCCATGGGCATGACCGGTGATTTCGAGGTGGCTATCCAGGAAGGGGCCACCCTGGTACGCATCGGGACAGCTATTTTCGGGGAGAGGAATTGAAACTGTTACTCCACATATGCTGCGCTCCCTGCGCCATATACCCCCTGAAGACCCTGAGGCAGGAAGGGGTTGACGTCATGGGCTTTTTTTACCGCCATAATATCCATCCTTACAGGGAATGCCAGCGCCGGGAGGAAACCCTGAAAAGTTTTGCAGCATCTGAAAATCTGCGCGTTGTTTACCAGAAAGGGTATGATATGGAGGGATTTATCCGCAATGTGGCCTTCCGTGAAAAAGACCGGTGCAGCTACTGCTACCATGACCGCCTCCAAGCCGCTGCCCGGGTTGCCAAAAAGGGTAAATTCGACTGTTTTACCAGTACCCTGCTGTACAGCAAATTTCAAAAGCATGACATCATAAAACAGATGGGCGAATCAATAGGCAAGGCCGAGGGCGTCCCCTTCTTCTACCGGGATTTCAGAAACGGCTGGAAAGAAGGCATTGCTGTTTCCAAAGAACGCAACATGTACCGCCAACCCTACTGCGGATGCATCTACAGTGAGAAGGAACGGTATTACAAAAGCCAGAGACCGGAACCTTAGAGGACAGAGCCTCGGAATGTGGAATGCGGAATTTGAGGACGGAGCCACAGATCAGACCGAATGAACGTCCAACATCGAACATCGAACACTGAACATCGAACCTTTGGCCTTCAACCTGAAAACCTCAGAATATGTATGCAAATTTTATCTACTTCATCGTTGTCCTGCTGATCTATTCCACCTACCAGCCGGCTGATGAGCCCAATTTCAACCTGCCCGAGACCCTTGTTTACACGATCGCACTTGCCTCAGGATACGCTCTTCTTACGTGGCTTCAGTTTCGCAGGTTGGAAAACAGATTAGCCCTGGCCTATATTTATGAACGCAGCAATAAATTCCATTCAATGCTGAATCGCCAGATTATACTGGCTGTCTTTATTTTTGCCATTGGCGTTTATGGATTGAACCTGTCCTTTTACACGTCCCATCTTACCCTGTTCCAACGCATTCCAACTCTGGAAGCAGTCATGTTTTTATTGCTGTTCATGGGTTACATGGCTGTGGCATGGGCCCTGGCACACCGGGCGTATTGCCGGATTTTTCACTCAGACATTACCTTGCGTGCATATGTCTTTTCAAATCTGATGTTTTCAATTCCGGTTCTGATCCCCTGGTTCATTCTGTCTCTGGTGTCCGACCTGATCCTGGCCCTGCCCTTCCAAATGCCCAAACAAATACTTTCTACAACTGCCGGTGAAATCTCCTATTTTCTGTTGTTTCTAATTTTTGCAGCCCTTTTCGGGCCTGCCATTATCCAACGTTTCTGGCGCTGCAAGCCCCTGCAGGCCGGACCTCACCGTACGCAAATAGAAGCCTTGTGCCGCCGTGCCCGCCTGAATTACAGTGATATCCTCCTGTGGCCCATTTTCGAAGGCCGCATGATCACCGCAGGGGTCATGGGTCTCATCAGGCAATTTCGCTACATTCTGGTTACCCGCTCCCTGCTCCAACGCCTGACTCCCTATGAAATAGAAGCGGTCATAGCGCACGAGATCGGGCATGTTAAGAAAAAGCACCTTCTTTTTTATCTGGTATTTTTCGTGGGGTACATGCTCATTTCATATGCCTTGTTCGACTTGAGCATCTACGCCATGATCTATCTGAGCCCTCTGATCGACTGGATCTATCACACAGGCCTGGACCAGGCCACCGTACTGTCGGCTCTCTTCAGCCTGGTGATTATTACGGCGTTTCTTTTGTACTTTCGCTTCATCTTCGGCTATTTCATGCGCAACTTCGAACGGCAGGCGGATATTTTTGTTTTTGATCTGCTCGGTACGGCCGCACCGCTCATCACCACGCTGGAAAAGATCGCCCTCTCAAGCGGTGAACCGGATGACAAGCCCAACTGGCACCATTTCAGCATCCGGGAACGGATTGATTATCTGAAACGCTGCATTGCCGACCCATCATGGATCGCACGGCACCATACGAAGGTAAAGCGCGGCATTGTCGGCTATCTCACCATCGTCTTCCTGCTGGGGGTTGTGGGTTTCCAACTCAGTTTCGGAGAAGCCGGCAGAAAACTGGACGATCATTTTTATGAAAAAATCATCTTGCAGGAAATTTCCAGGACCCCTGAAAATACCGATCTCTATGTTTTATTGGGGGATGTCTATTACGGCAGGGACAAGCACCATAAGGCACGCCAGTCCTATGAGCAGGCCATCAACCTGTCAGAAGATCATGCCCGTGCCCTCAATAACCTGGCCTGGCTTTATGCCACGACCCACCAATCTGGAATCAGAAACCCTGAACGTGCACTGACGCTGGCCCAACGAGCGGCATACCTTGAACAGGCGCCCCATGTGTTCGACACCCTGGCTGAATGCTATTTTGTGAATGGAAAGGTTGCAGAAGCCATCCAGGCCGAACAACAGGCCCTTGAGTTGGCCACCAGCAATCGGCAGTACTATGCGGAGCAGTTGCAGCGCTTTCAATCAGAAGACGGAGAACAGTAGTTCAGAAGTGTTAATATCAAGGCGAAGCCCGCAGAAAAATAAATTTGCCCGCAAATTTATTTTATACAGACCTTCCTCACCTGCAGCAGATCACAGATACCACCAAATATTTTATATATACCGTCCTGTTTCAGGGTCGTCATACCATCCGCCACGGCTTGACCCCTCAAGTCTTCCATTTTTGACTGCATCTGGATCAGTTTCTTCATTTCATCTGTGCCCGTCAACAGCTCGTGGATGGCCGCACGTCCGCGATAGCCTGTGCTGTTGCAGATGTCACACCCCTCCGGCTTGTATAACTCCAGGTCGTCTGAGTAGGGAATGTCGAGGTTTTTCTTGAAGTCCTCTTCTCCATATTCCCGCACCAGTTCGTTGTATTCTTCTTCGGTGGGGTTGTAGCTTTTTTTGCAGTCCTTGCAGAGGGTGCGCACCAGCCGTTGGGCCAGGATAGCCAGGATGGCATCCGCAAAATTAAAGGGGTCCATGCCCATGTCGAGCAATCGCGTGATACTCTCCGGGGCACTGTTGGTATGCAACGTGGAGAACACGAGATGGCCTGTCAGGGAAGCCTCGATGCCGATGGAGGTCGTTTCCTTGTCACGCATTTCACCGACCATGATGACATCCGGGTCCGCGCGGAGGAATGCCCGCATGGCCGCAGCAAAATCGAATCCGATCTTGGGTTTCACCTGGACCTGGCGCAGGCCCCGCTGGGTGATTTCTACCGGATCCTCGGCCGTCCATATTTTGGTTTCGGTTTTGTTGATATACCCGAGGGCCGAGTGCAGCGTAGTGGTTTTACCGGAGCCTGTCGGGCCACAGACAAAAATAATGCCGTAGGGTTGGGTGACCACATCGATGAAATTTGCATAATTATTTTTTGAAAATCCCATTTTGTTCAACGGGATCGGTTCCCCGGCCGCCAGGATACGCATGACGATGTCTTCCAGCCCCCCCTGGGTGGGAACGGTGGCCACACGAAGTTCGATATCCTTTCCACCGAATTTTTTGAAAGCGATTTTACCATCCTGGGGCTTACGGCGTTCGGCGATGTCCAGGTCCGACATGATTTTTATGCGGGAAACCACAGCATTTTTGTAGCTGAAGGGAATTGTTGAATAAATACTGCAGGAGCCATCGATGCGCACACGCACTTCCGTGTTCTGCTTGCCGGGGTATGGTTCAATGTGAATATCGGAGGCACCCCTTGCGTAGGCGTCGAGAATGATTTTATTCACCAGCTGAACCACAGCACTGTCTTCTTCACCAACAGCCTGTTCGGCCTCTACGATCTCCTCGACTTCATCCTGGAGCTGTGAAAGGATGTCGTCGATCTCTCCCATCTGTTTTTCATCTGTGGTAAACAGCTTGATGAACGCCAGAATATCGTCTTTCAAGACAATGCTCAAGGCAATCCCGCGTCCCTTGAAAAGCACCTTGATCTGGTCAATACGCTGCAGATCATTGGGATTGTCTATGGCAACCATAACCTTGTCGCCCTCCATGCGTAGAGGAACGAACAAATTGTTGCGCATGAATGGCACCTTGAGCCCGGAAAGCAGGTCGATGGGTATGGGCCAGCCGGAATTGAATTCGATGAACGGAAATTTGTAGAACTTGCTCAAGGATTTGCCGATTTCTTTTTTGGGTATTTTGAACTCCTTCATCAGGATTTGAGTAACCGGCATCTTCTGTTTTCTAGCGTCGACAATAGCCTTGTTGAGTTCTTTCTGGGTGATCAGGTGGTTTTCTAGTAGATGGTCGAATTTAGATACTTTTCCGGTGGCTATTCTTTTCTGATTGTAGAGGGCAATGCCGAATATCTTGGCCAACTCTTCCAGGGAACGCTCTTCCATCCCCGAAAACGGGATATCCTGCTTGTGGTTGATCAGCTGAATTACCCCGAGAAGATATTTCTGAAAGATGATGGGATGGGCCATGACCTGCTTGGTTTTGAACCCGGTTCTCAAATCCCAGCTGCCGTCAAATTCAAGGGATTTGTCTACAGCCGAAACCGCCGCACGGTCATAAACGTCTTCAATGTTGACTGACTTCTGTTTGAAGGCCGCATAACCGGCAATGCTGGCAGGAGACACAGGTATGCGTATCTCCTCCACTTCGTCACCAGATTTGAATCGGGACACCAGCTCACGTCTTACACCGTCAACGACATAGACAGTCATACGCTGTGCGTTGAATAGTGAAATGATATCATCGTGAAGGTCGATGAGTATTTCATCAAGATTGGTGGCTGAATTCAGTTTATTACCAATCTCCTGGAGACGTGTTCGGTATTCGACCTCTGTTTTGAGGTCCTGAACATTGTTGCTGGTGGTGTCGGAATCATTTGCCATAAGAAACACCTGTCGCCTTCATTAATTGCAATTTCACATAAAGATTGAATGAGAATACAATGCTCAATGCTTGTGCTTATAGTGAGTGTGGATCTTTTTTGCCCCCCCGCCAATCAAGAGGATGCCGATCAGGTAAAAGCAGAAACGGATGTACACAATCATGGACGCGAATTGTTCAATTTTTTCAATATCGGGCATCACCTGCGGAATTCTGTAGAACACACCGATACCCATCAACAGGAGCAGTGCTCCCCATATTAATTGAATGGTTCTCTTGTTATCAGACATATGGCGTATGTGGAAACAACTGTGCTGAAAGTGAAAGGCTACACCTGTCAATGCAAACGCCCGGGGACAATTTCCCGCTTGTAAAAAGGCATAGCCAATCGACAGTACAGAACCCCCGACAATCCCTTAACCCTATGGTTGCATAAACAATATGGCAAAGTAGAGATAATAAGTTGTAATAATAGCCAATATCATAGCGATAGCGCCATTTTCTGGATATCCCTCCAGGTGAATTCATCCGACTTCGCTCTTCGAGCTACGACGTGACAAGAAGGATGGCATCTATTTTGCCATATTATTTACCCTCCGGGAAAGCCGGAGAGCTTCAGATCCTGTGTTGCTGAGGGTTCGAAGTAAAAAACTACGACTTCACCCTCA
>JAOZRT010000516.1 GCA_029940035.1 Desulfobacterales bacterium | reverse complement strand
TTGACCAGGAGCGGGGCCAACCCAAGGGACGGTTCGTCCAGCATGAGCATTTTGGGTGATGCCATCAACGCCCGGGCGATAGCGATCATCTGCTGCTCACCACCCGAACAATACCCTGCGAGACGGTTGGTGACCCGGGACAGGCGGGGAAAATGATCGTACATGAGTTCCTGGTCTTTGCGGATGGCCTGACTGCCATCCTTGCGGGTGATGGAGCCCACACGGATGTTCTCGTCCACGGTCAAATGCTTGAACACACGGCGCCCCTCCGGTACCATGACGGCCCCCAGTTTAACCACCTGCGTGCCCAGAACGTTGGTGATGTCCTTTCCTTCGAATTTAATAAAACCGTCCTTGATGAAACCATTTTCCGGTTTCAGCAGGCCGCTGATAGCCCGCAGCGTGGTGGTCTTTCCCGCACCGTTGGTGCCCAGCAAGGCGACGATGCTGCCTTCGGCCACGCTCAGGCTGACACCACGCAGAACCTGGACAATATCGTTGTAAACAACTTCGATGTTGTTGACATCGAGAAGATTAGTATTTTCTTTTTGGCTTTCCATAAATTTGAAGCGCTCACTTTAGGTCTTGCGAAGGTTGGAGGGTCATATCGACGACCCTCCAACCCTTAGTTTGCAGCAGCGAAGCCGCGTTTCATAACAGCGCGGTACGCACTGTTATTATTTGATCTTCTGCACATATTCAGAGACGAACGGCAGACCAACTCCATGGAAAACACCGTCCTTGGCTACATACAGCTGCAGGGTGTCAACACCCTCCCGGTCATCTTTTGAAAAGGTGACCGGACCGACTGTGGTCAATGGATAGTAGGCGTTATAGCCGTTCATGGCTAACATTTCTTCGTACAGACTGGCACGGGTAACCTTTTTACCTTTTGATTTGGCCCGGCGCATAGCCTCCACGGCAACCTGAACTACCATGATACCATTGGTGTAGTTCGGGGAGTTGGCCAGTTTGTCATCGCGCCCATACCGTTTGGCCAGAGCGAACTGTGCGTCTGTTCCCGGGCCCTTGGCGGTCATCAGCTTGTAGGAAGTGGTCCAGTAATAGTTTTCAGCGGCTGAACCGGCCAGCCCGACCAGGTCAGGTCCGCCAGCGTAATGACATCCCAGGAAAGTGATTTTGCCGGCTTCACCATATGTCGAGGCGATCATACCCAGGCTCTGGGCCCCTTTCAGCATGGTGGCCACTGGCGGCTGAACCGTCTGGCTGATCACGTACTGCACACCCTTGCTTTTCAGCCGTTTCAGCATGGCCGTATTGTCCAGATCCTTGCCATGCTCCACCACTTCCACAAGGTCAATGCCAAGGCCGACGTCAATCGCTTTTTTGACATCACCCAGGGGTCCACGCCCGAATGCTGATGGATGCAGGAACAAAGCCACTTTGGGTTTGCCGGAACCTTTGTGATTGGCAGCCACATACTCGGCCAGACCGACAGCCTGGCTGGAATAGGAAGCGATCGGTAAAAAGATGTAGTTGGAATCGATCAGGTTGCCGGCATGAAACGAAGCCGGCAGAACTGGAATCTTCTCCTCTTCAAAATCCTGTTTTAAGGCCATGGTGCTGCCCGTGGAGTAGTTCAGGTAAAACACGATATCCTCATCCAGGAAATCCTCGAGGTTTCGTTTGGTGGTTTCGGTTTTATACGCGTCGTCCCGGATAAAGCACACCAGCTTGTCATCGCCCAGGAGTTTTTCATCGTTGACATATTTGACATAGTCTTCAGCGCCCTTTGAATAGGGATTTCCTGCGTCTGATGTCGGCCCGGTAATAGCTAGGGACAGACCCATTTTATAGGTTTCTCCCGCTATGGTCTGAACAGAAAACCCTAAAATCAGCAGAAAAGACAGCGCAACCAGTATAATTGTGATTTGTGTGTTCTTCATTTCTTCCTCCCTTTTTGTTTTGGTTAGCAATTAAGTACTAACGAACGTAAAATCATTGTTCAGTTATTCCTACCGTTCCTATCATCAGTACCGGAACGGCCACAACTTGAAATAGGTACGGATGATTCGCCACCAGTTGGCGATTCCCCGGGGTTCGAACATCAGAAACAGCACGATGATCAGACCGAAAGACAGCGGTCGCAGGGCGGTGGCCACATCCCCCACAGCCGTGAAGTAGTGACCCACAAATTCGGCCAGGTTCTCCACCTGCAAATCCAGCATCAGGATGGCCACCGGCCCGAAAAATGAGCCCATCAAGGTACCCAACCCACCCACGATGGCCATAGCCAGATAGGATATGGAGTGGTGCAGCATAAACGATTCAAAGCCCACCCCTCGCCACATGTAGGCATGCAAGGCGCCGGCCACCCCGGCAAAAAACCCGGACAAGGCAAAGGCGTACACCTTGGTAAATCCGGGGTG
>JAOZRT010000185.1 GCA_029940035.1 Desulfobacterales bacterium | reverse complement strand
GCGGTGGAGGGCCTTGCAGACGGCAACCAGGGGCTTGCCCGGGGCCTGGCAAAGGTCTATGACCTCATTCTGCTGGATGTGATGCTGCCGGGCACAGACGGCTTCAGCATCTGCCAACAAATTCGCAAGAAAAGGCCGGAGCAGGCCATCATGATGCTGACGGCCAAAGGTGCTGAAGACGATATCATCACTGGCTTCAAGTCCGGCGCCGATGATTATCTGAGCAAGCCATTTTCTTTGCGGGAATTAATGGTGCGCATCGAGGCAATCTTGAGGCGCTCAGGCAAACTGGTGGGTGACGCTTCAATGGAGATCAGCGGCATTGTATTTGACGGGAAAAATCTGCGGGCTGTCAAGGACGAAACACGTGTGGACCTCACCCGCCGGGAAATGGACATCATCGCCTTTCTTTACCAAAACAGTAGCCGGATTGTTTCTAAAAAAGAGCTCCTCACTCAAGTCTGGCATTACAAAGATGCGAATATCGAAACCCGTACGGTGGACATCCACATGCTCAAATTGAGGAAAAAAATCGTCTCCCTCATCGGCGACACGCCCTTGATTGAAACTGTCCGTGGTGAGGGCTACCGGCTTGCCTCCAAGGACTGAGGACAGAGGAGAGCTGCAGAACCTCAGAGGGTGAGAAGGTAAGCGGTGGTCAGTGGTCGGTGGTCAGTACATCGGAGGACGGATGGCGGAAGACAGAAAAAATGAATATCGAACATCCGGAAGTCGGCTCTGCAGGGCTGAAGCCCTGGCCTACATGCCCATTCTTCGAACCAACCATGTAGTGCAGGGATTTATCCCTGCCGGAAGCTGGACTCAGGCAAGGAAAGCTAATGTTATCACTTTCAATCAGGACTTGACCAAAAACTGAACGTAATAAGCCAACAACCCACATTAGAGGTTCGACTTTCAAATATAGAACAGGAGGGATTATGACCACACAAACATTCGGCGTCATTGGCGCCGGCCAAATGGGCAACGGCATCACTCAGGTGGCAGCCATGAGCGGCCTCGATGTGATCATGAACGACATCAGCGAGGAATTTGTCCAGCGCGGCCTGGCCGCCATTACGAAAAACCTCGACAGGATGGTTGCCAAGGGCAAGCTGGCCGATGATGAAAGAATTGCGGTTCTTGGACGCATCAAAACGAGCGTGGACCTGAAGGACATGGCCGTGGCCGACTTCGTGGTGGAGGCGGCTACCGAGAGGGAGGATCTCAAATTCAAGATATTCGCGGACCTGGATGATATCTGCAGCCCCGGTGTCATGCTGGCCTCCAACACCTCCTCGATTCCCATCGGTCGCATTGCCGCCCAGACCGGACGGCCGGAAAAGGTCATTGGCATGCACTTCATGAATCCGGTGCCAATAATGAAACTTGTGGAGATCATCCGGGGCATGGCCACATCGGACGATACCTTCCAGACCACTTGGGACCTTTCCGTGAAGTTCGGTAAAACACCGGCCGTGGCCAACGATTTCCCGGGATTCATCGCCAACCGGATCCTCATGCCCATGATCAACGAGGCCGTGTACTGCCTCTACCACGGCGTGGGAAAAAGCGAGGACATCGATACGGTCATGAAGCTGGGCATGAATCACCCCATGGGTCCGCTGGCGCTGGCGGACCTCATCGGTCTGGACACTTGTCTGGCCATTATGGAAACCCTCTACAACGGGTTTAACGATTCCAAATACCGGCCCTGCCCGCTGCTGAAAAAGTATGTGGAAGCCGGCTGGTTGGGACGCAAGACAGGCAAGGGCTTTTACGAATACACATAAAAGATAAACTTCGTGTCCTTTGTGGTTCCAGGTAAGGAGGAAGTATGGCTAAAAAGAAAACCGAACAGCAGATATCGATCGGCCAAAAGATCAAAAAGGCCCGGACGGCCAAAAAGCTGGCCTTTGATCAACTGGCCAATGAAACCGGTTTTTCCGTGGAATATCTCAAGGAGATCGAAGCGGGGAAAACCACACCACCCGTGGGGACACTCCTGCAGATTTCACGGGCCCTTGAAATCGATTCAGGGGTATTGCTGAAAAATGATGAAACCAAAATAAAGAGCAGGGTCAAGGCCTACACCAAACGGACCAACAACTATGCCTACACGACCCTGACACCCGGTGCGGAAAACAAGCATCTGAAGGCCTTTCTTGTGACCATCGACCCTATGCAGGACCACGACGGCGTCGGTTACCAGCATGAGGGGGAAGAGTTCAACTACATTCTCTCCGGCACCGTGGAAGTCAAGGTGGGCGATCACGCCAACCAGCTCAAGACCGGTGATTCCCTGCATTTCAATTCCGGCATAAGCCACAACCTGAGGAATATCGGCAAGGATGAAGCCAAGCTGCTCGTTGTCATATACGGACCATAAAGTGGAATGCGGAATGTGGAGTTCGGAATTCCGCATTCCACATTCCACATTCCGCACTCCGAATTCCGAAATGTCTCATACCATTGAAGGTATGCGCGGGTAAGATCCAAGCAGTCAACTCAATTTATTAGCGGGGGGATGTAATGACCTTCAAACTCACCGACGAACAGTTGATGATTCAATCCATGGTCAGGGAATTTTCCCGCAAGGTGGTGGCGGCCACGGCCATGGAACGGGACAAAACCAAAGCCTTCCCCAGGGAAAACCTGGAGCAGATGGGGGAACTGGGTCTTCTGGGTATGATGGTGCCCCTTGAATATGACGGATCGGACGCGGATACGGTCAGCTACGTTCTGGCCCTGTCGGAAATCGCCTATTCCTGCGCATCCACGGCCGTGGTCATGTCGGTGCACAATTCCATCGTGTGTGAAAGCCTGCTGCGCTGCGCAACCGAGGCCCAGAAGGAACAGTTTTTAAAGCCTTTGGCCAGGGGCGACATGATCGGAGCGTTCGCCCTGACCGAACCCCATGCAGGCTCGGACCCCGTAAGCCAGACCACCACGGCTGAACGGGACGGCGACCACTACATCCTCAACGGCACCAAGCGCTTCATCACCAGCGGCAAGAACGCCGGGCTGGTGATTGTCACGGCAAAGACCGACGAGTCCCAACGGCACCAGGGCATCAGCGCCTTTCTTGTGGAAAAAGACACGCCAGGCTTCATTATAGGGCGTTTGGAAGACAAAATGGGTTTGTGCGCTTCGGACACGGCAGACCTTATTTTCGAAGATTGCCGCATACCGGCGGCCAATATCCTGGGCAGTGAGGGGGATGGATTTAAAATTGCCATGACCGGCCTGGACGGCGGCCGCATCGGCATTGCCGCCCAGTCACTGGGGGTGGCCCAGGCCGCCTTTGACGCTTCTGTCAAGTACGCCAAAAGCCGGGAACAGTTCGGGCAGAAGATTTCCAAGTTTCAGGGACTGCGCTGGATTCTGGCCGACATGGCCACGGAAATAGAGGCTGCCCGGCAGCTCATGCTGTCGGCCGCCGCCATGAAAGACCGCAGCGAGGACTACACGCTCCAGGCTTCCATGGCCAAACTGTTTGCCTCGGAAATGGTGAACCGGATTACAGCCAAGGCGCTGCAGATTCACGGCGGTTACGGCTTTACCAAGGATTATCCGGTGGAGAGGTACTATCGGGATGCCCGGGTATTCACTATTTACGAGGGCACATCGGAAATTCAGCGCGTGGTCATATCCAACCACATTCTGCGGGATAAGCGGCGTCTGCGTTCCGGCACCGCAAGATAAGCAAATCTCACCACCCGCTGCGCTCGAGACGCCAACTAACCAGAGGTCAGAGAACAGATGAACGTCCAACATCGAACATTCAACACTGAACATCGAACCGTTGGCTTTTGGCTGAATGCAATAAGCTGATAAACCACATTCGACGTTGGATGTTGGACGTTGAATGTTCGATGTTCATTTTTGAATCAAGAGATGGAAGACAGGCGATTTGAAACCGATAAAAGTGACAACTTTTAATCAGGCCTTGACCTTCTGAACCCTGTGAGCAGCCGACCTCCGGCCTCTGTTCTCTGTCCTCTGGAATTTAATCTCTGTGTCTCTGCGAGAGATATTATTTTCTTTTCACTTAGCAAAGACTTTAGCGGCCAGGTCAATGTCCTCAGGGCAGAATACGAAAAGGCACTTGGCATCTGGTGACTGCACAGAGCCGTAAATGTAGTTGATGTTGATGCCTTCCTCGCCGAAACGCGATGTGATTTTGGCCAACTCGCCCGGTTTGTTGTCCAGTTCCAGGGCAATGACCGGCATCATGTCGAAGATGTATTCGTGCTGGGACAACAGATCGATGGCCTTGTTGGTCATGCCGTCCGCCGGCAACACCCGGATCAGCGCGAACATGGCCGAATCCTTGCGCATGGAATTGTAGCTGGCCGGAGAAGCCACGCGTTTGAGGGATTTTCCCCGGGCCTTGAACAGCTCCTGTACATAGCTGGACGCGTCCTGAATCGTGATGGCATCGATATTGATGCCCGCTTCTCCGAAAAAAGTGGCCAGTTTTCCCAGCTCACCGGGCTCGTTCTTCATAAACAGCGAAATTTCCGTGCGTACCATCTTTTATACTCCCTTTCATTAGAAACATTCAGTCGCATTTGAGAACATTGGTCCTGCCCCAAACAGTAGGATATAATACACAATCCGTGCTGATGCATGTTTCTAATGTGTATGATTAGTGTATTGAGAAATATTGTATAACGTTATTCGTTTCCGGAATCAAACATAAAGTTATTCGCCTTGATTGTAGAAATTGCCGTCCCCGCGAAATCCCTTACGAGTCTGCTAAGTAGGTTTTTACAGACAGGGCCGATTAAGGGAGGATTCTGTAATAGACGATTGTCTGAAATGGGTCCCTTTTAATATTGGGAAGGGAGACGGAAGGTCTTGCGGCATTCGAATGTCGAATTAACAACTGCTCTAATGGGTGTGTTTAAGCTCGTCGAATTTACAACTCAACTCCATGTCGTCGTCAACAGCTGTACTGACTTTATAGGGTAGTGTGTTGAAAAGATGGATCATGCCCTGATTTTCGGGCAAGACATAGGCCTTAAGCCCTAAAATGCCATTTTCCCGTGCCACCTCGGACAGTTTTCTGATGAGGATTTTACCAAGTCCTTTCCCCTGCCATTCTCCGTTTATTGAAAATGCAACTTCGGCAATGTTGCTGGCTTCATCGAGTGCATACTCGGCGATTCCGATCACATTTTCAAAACCAATCTCTCCCACAACGGCAACAAAGGTGAACTCTTTAATGTAGTCTATTTGAGATATATTCTCCACTTCATCCCGGACAAATTTTGATTTCTTATGGAAAAACCGCGCGATGACGTCATTTTCTTCCATTTCATAGAAGTGTTCCTGTATTCTTCTTTCATCAACCGGCTTTGCCGGCCGCATGGTAATAGGGATGTCGTCAATCTGTATAACTTCCTCCAACTTAAAAGGATATATGCCATGGATGGATTTGCGCATTGTCCGATCGGCACTGATGAGACCCATCTGTTTGGCTTGAAAAAAGAGCTCTTCACGAAAATCTGGATGCGAAATGCTGATGAGGGCCTTGGCCCGGTCCTGAAAGCTTTTCCCCAGAAGGTTGACCGCGCCGTATTCGGTAACCACATAGTGCACGTCACCCCTGGGGACCACTACGGCAGTATCTTTTAAGCTGGGGACAATACAGCTTTTCTGGTTGTTTGCATGGGTGGAGTTGAGCATCAGAATCGATTTTCCCCCGTCAGCCAGAGCAGCGCCTCTTATAAAGTCATTTATGCCGGTGACGCCTGTATAGTAATTTAGTGCAAAGGCATCCACAGCAACTTGGCCGGTCAAATCGATAGCAATGGCTATGTTCATGGAGACCATGTGGTTGTGGCGGGAAATAATTCTGGGATCACAGACATAATCAGCCGCGTGAAAATCGACGGAAGGGTTGTAGTTTAAAAATTCATACAACTCCTTAGATCCAATCGCGGTGCTGGCCACCATTTTTCCATCATTAAAACCTTTGTTCTTGTTTGTGATATTGCCTTTGGATACCAGGTGCATCATCCCGTCTGTCACGAACAGTGAATGCACCCCAAGATCATTTTTTTCCGAAAATGTCAAAAGGGTCTGGGAGGGTGTGGCCCCAAGACTTATCTGGATAGTCGAGCCGTCGTCCACAAGTCTGGCCACATGTCTTGCAATCATATTACCCTGTTCCGCATCCTGCCGGTCACCGATGGTTTTAAGGACCTCTTCGTGTTCGACGATCACGTCCACATCGTTGACGTGGATAAATCCTGATCCTAATATCCAGGGCATATTTTGATTTTCCTGGACGATCACGATATCGGCGGACAGGGCTGCCGCAAGGGTTATATCCACCGAGACACCCAGGCTCATCCACCCGAAGTCATCCGGTGGGCTCACCTGGATCAGGGCGACATTCAAGGGAAACATCCTGCTTTTAAAAAGACGCGGGATATAGGATAGGTTGATGGGCGTCAGAAAGCGCTGGTTGCGGGCCAGCTCTTCAGATCGTACGGACCCCAAATAAAAGGAACGGATGTTCAGGTTTTCATCTTTGGACTTGTTGGCGATCAAGGTCAAGGGAACGCTTTCCATGGACAGAAGACGGACAATTTCTATGTCCGCAAGCCGGTCAGCGGCTTCCGCAAGGCCCCGAACCAGGTGCTGGGGTTCACCGGCCGAAGAGCTTATAAACACCCGCTGGCCAGACCGGATATGTTTAATGGCATCCCTCAGAGGCCGCTTTTTTTCAACATAGTTGTCTGCCCAGTAATCTTCCATTTTTAAACTGAGTGCTTCAGAGGTGGTCTGGTTGTCATTGCTCCCCGCCGTATTGCTTTTTCACGGCATCCCTATCCGGCGAGCCATCTTCCAGAACGGGTATCTCCTCAACGAATTCCACGTACCCTGGCTTCTTGAAACGGGCAATCCGTTCGCCCACAAAATCGATCAATGCCCGCGGCTCCAGTTTTTTGCCTTCGGCCAGGCGGCACACGGCTTTGATGCCTTCTTTCCACTTTGGGTCGGGCACGCCAAAAACAACGGTTTCTTTGACAACGGGATGCTGCAGGATCACCTTCTCCACCTCGGCAGGGTAGACGTTCTCTCCACCGGGCTTGATGAGCTCCTTTTCAGGCTTGCGGCCCGCATACCACAGGAAGCCCTCTTCGTCAAAACGTCCCAAGTCGCCGGTGTGGTGCCAGCCTTCGCGGAACGTGTAGGCATTGTCCTCGGGCAGGTTCCAGTATCCTTTGAACACCATCGGCCCTTTGGTGGTAATCTCTCCCACCTGGCCGACAGGAACCGGCAGATCGTAGTCATCCACCAGCTGAACCGCTGCCAGGGGGGCTGGTTTTCCAGCTGAACCGGGCTTGTCGTCGTATTTGCCCATGGTGGCGATGCAGGAAGTTTCCGTCTGGCCATACAGGCAGTAGAACGTGCCGCCGGTTATCTGTTGGTATTTCTCGATGGTGTCCGGAGCATCCAACCCCCCCACCGCCTTCAAGGTTGACAGGCTTTTGCCGGCCTTTTCGGCAGCTTCGAGTATGGCAGAAAGAATGGGGGCAAATTCAAACATGGCGGAGACCTGATATTTTTCGATGACATCCACGGCTTCTACCGCATCAAATTTATGCATGCTGACATTGTGGGCGCCGGCCTGAAAAATTGCTGTGGCCATGAAAAGGCCGCCCACGTGAAAAAGCGGCAGCAGACTTAAATGTACGTCTATTGGCGACAGTTCAAGATAATAATCGATGGTAAGATTAGAACACAGCAGGTTGCCGTGACTCAACAGAGCGCCGCGAGGCCTCCCGGCCACGGCGGCCGTGTGGATAATGACGAAGCCGTCGTCAGCCGTCACATCTGCCGGTTCGAAAAGGCCTGTATTGTCCAGGAGGGTTTCAATGCCGCAAAAACCTTCTGTATTGACTTCAAGGTTGAAAATCTGATCCACACTTCCAAGCCTGTCCTTAACCTCTTCTATCAGCTGCGCCTGTTCCGGACCCACAAACAGGACCTTGGGTTCACAATCGTTCAGGTTGAAGACCACCTCTTCCGGCGACAGCCGCCAGTTCACAGGAAGCATGATGGCGCCCAGGGCCGCGGCCGCACCGTACAGGAGGAAGTATTCCAGGCTGTTTTTGCCCAATACACCGACGCGATCCCCTTTTTGGATACCGCCCTGCTGAAGGCCGCAGGCCAGCCGGTCCACCGTCTCCTTGAACTGGCCGAAGGTCAATGCCTGGCCGTCGTTGACTTCCAGCCAGGCCGGCCGGTTGGTAAAGGAGCGTGCATTGCGGTTGATCAGGTCATAAAACGTAAAATCATACAGTCCCATGATAGAATTGTTCTCCTATTATACCGGTTGTCATAAATATATTCCGACACCAAATTAAGTTTTACACAAAAATGTTTTTTCTAAACAGTCAAATTATCTAAACACATGACAACCGCTATTCAACAGATTTTCCACGGAAAATCTTACAATTGAAGCAGGGCAAATTTACTTTCGGAACGTTATTTTGCCAAACGCTATGGCACGTGTGGGTTTTATACCCCAACGATGCAAAAGCCCGAGGGTTTCAGCGTCAAGGCGGTAATACGGATTAGTTGGTGTTAACGGATGTGACCGGGCATTTGCACTTCAGAATGATGAACTGTGCGGTTGATCCCAGGATCAGCTTGCTGGTTCTGGATTTTTTGCGGATACCCACATAGACTTGATCGACGTCATTCTCTGCGGCAAAGGTCACGATGTCTTCGCCAGGAGAAAGCCCCCTGGCAAGCTGATCTACTTCTCCCTTGATGCCTTCTTCTTCAAGGTCGACCGCTATCTGTTTCAAGTCCATTTCTATCTTGCTGATCTCTTCGGGTTTTTCCCCTGTGCCCCCCTCACTTGAAGCAATGACCAAAAGCTTGGCATTGAGCAGTTTGGCGTGCTTCTTAGCAAGTTCAAGGGCTGTCTTCGATTCTTCCGTTCCGTTATAGGCGGCGACTAATTTCATGGCTTGCTTCCT
>JAOZRT010000029.1 GCA_029940035.1 Desulfobacterales bacterium | reverse complement strand
TACATCTGATGACGATAAAGTGATCATACTCCAAACGCTATTCTAATTGCTTTTAAGGGGTCAAGTCTGCCCTTGACTCTTGTTTGTTTAGTACTCTGCCAAGACAGTGAATAGGGTCAACCACTGATCCAGTTTTCTATTTTCAAACCCGGGATTTGTTTGAAATGCTTTGTATTGCCCGTGACCAAGGTAAGGTGTTGCTGGATGGCGATGGCAGCAATTCTCATATCCGGTTCACTACATCCAATACCGTCTTTTTCCAGTTCAGATTTCAGAAAGCCGAAAATTTTGCCGCTTTCATTGTCAAAGGACAGAATGTTCACGTTCGGAAAAACCGCCTCCTCGAAGACCCTTATCAGCACATCCCTTTTGGCGCTCCGATATGCTCCAGAATAGATTTCTCCGACGTTGATACCAGTAACCCTGGTAAGAAAACGGCACCCGTGGTACCTTGACATCCACCCATTTGATGCATAGAAATTCTTTGTCGACGCTTTTCAGATAATAAAAAAAGGGAGCCGGCATTATCGCCAACTCCCTGTTTTTATCAGATGGTGCCGAAGGCGAGACTCGAACTCGCACGTGGAAACCCACACTAGACCCTGAACCTAGCGCGTCTACCAGTTCCGCCACTTCGGCACGCGCATCATCTATCCATAAAAAGGATTGATTAAATGCGTAAGGTGCTATAAATATATTCTTTTATTTTTGATGTCAAGCGCTTAATTATGACGAGAAAACAATATGCAACTCATTGAAAGATTGGAAGATATAAAATCTTCCTTTAAAAATGCGGTCATTACCATCGGAAATTTCGACGGTGTTCACATCGGTCACCAGGTCCTGCTTCACGAGGTGATTGAGAAGGCGGATGCCATCGACGGAACATCCATTGCCATGACCTTCGAACCCCACCCCATCCGGGTGCTCAAACAGAACAATCACCCACCTCTTATAACCCTGTATGACCAGAAGGTGGAACTCATCGAAAAATCAGGCATTGACGTACTGATCGTGGTGCCGTTCACAAAGGAATTTGCTGCAATCAAGGCCAAGGAATACGTTCTGGACATTCTGATAAAGCGCATCGGCGCCCAGGTCATCGTCGTGGGCGAGGACTACACCTTTGGAAAAAACCGCGAGGGAAACATCAACCTTTTAAGGTCCTATGCCGAAGCGCTCGACATCCAGGTCGAGGTGGTGGACTGGATTCCCATCTCGA
Organism: Desulfobacterales bacterium; assembly: GCA_029940035.1. Taxonomy (GTDB): domain Bacteria; phylum Desulfobacterota; class Desulfobacteria; order Desulfobacterales; family B30-G6; genus JAJDNW01. The sequence goes on along the minus strand of JAOZRT010000029.1, from coordinate 26,750 downwards.
AAAAGTCAGCAGACCGCATCAGCAGCACACGCATCAGAAACCTGGTCATGGACGGCAGGGTTCACGATGCCCATAAACTTCTGGGGCGTCATTACCAGATCAAGGGCGAGGTCGTGACCGGGCGCAACCGCGGGGGAAAACTTTTGGGGTTCCCCACGGCCAATATCAACCTGCACGACGAACTGTGCCCCAAGCCAGGGGTATATGGCGTTACCGTGGAATCCATGGACGGCTACTACAAGGGTGTGGCCAACATTGGCTACAGCCCGACCTTCGACGATCATGAATTCACCGTGGAGGCGCACATACTGGATTTCGATAAGGACATCTACGGTCAGGACATTCGGGTCAATTTCATTCAGCGGATCAGGGACGAAATAAAATTTTCCAGCATTGACGAACTCTCCGACCAGATCACGAAAGATGTTGCATTTGCCAGACGCGTATTAAAATAAACCTGCAAGGTTGTCATATGACACAACTTAAAATAGTAACCTATCCGGACAAATTCCTGAAAGAGCCCACCAAGCCTGTCGAGAATATCAACGGCAAGCTCATGGAAGCAGTGGGCAATATGGGTGAGACCATGTACTTGGCCCCGGGCATCGGCCTGGCCGCCATCCAGGTCGGCATCGACCAGAGCTTTCTGGTTTACGACGTATCGCCGACTGATGAAAAGCGTCATTTGAACCTCCTCATCAATCCCAGGATCGTGGAAAAAGAGGGGGAGATCATCTCCGAAAACGAAGGCTGCCTGAGCGTCCCGGATTACCGGGCAGATGTAAAGCGCTATGCCTCCATTCTTGTCGAAGGATATGATGAAAACGAAAAACCGGTGCGTATCGAGGCGCATGAACTCCTCTCTATTGTCCTGCAACATGAAATCGATCACCTGCAGGGGACACTTTTCATCGACCACATCAGCGCCCTGAAACGGCAGATCTACAAACGCAAGATCAAAAAGCAGTTGAAAAGGGGTGAGTAACATCGAAGCTTCGCGACCATTTCGCATTGTTTTCATGGGTACGCCCGACTTTTCCGTGCCAACGCTCGAGGCGCTCCACCAGAGCGAGCACGAAGTCCTTCTGGTGGTGACCCAGCCGGACCGCCGTAAGGGACGGGGCCGCAAACTGGCTGCCCCGCCTGTAAAAACAACTGCCATGGAAATGGGGTATGATGTTCTGCAGCCGGAATCCGTTAAATCAGATGAATTCAAGGCCACCATCGCAGACCTGAGCCCTGATCTCCTGGTGGTAATCGCCTTCGGGCAGGTTATCCCCAAGGCTGTTCTGGAAACCCCGACAAAATGCGCCATCAACCTGCATGCCTCTCTCCTGCCCAAGTACCGCGGGCCAGCCCCCATTCAGTGGGCGATCATCAACAGGGAGAAAGAAACCGGCGTGACCACCATGCTCATGGATGAAGGCCTGGACACCGGGGACATGCTCCTTTCAAAAAAAATTGACATCGATAGCAGGGAAACCTCCGGATCTCTGCACGATTGCCTGGCACAAGTGGGGGGAGACCTGGTTCTGGAAACCCTGGACAAGCTGGCAGGCGGATCACTCTCACCCATCCCCCAGGAAGACGGACAGTCAAGCTATGCCCCCCTTTTGAAAAAACAGGACGGCAGGATTGACTGGTCTCGCCCTGGCCAAGAGATCGAAAGCTTTATCCGCGGCGTGAACCCCTGGCCGGGGGCATTCACGTTCTGCGATGACCGGCGCCTCAAAATCTACTCGGCCCAGTATCTTGACATGGAAACAGAGGCAGAGCCCGGCACCGTGCTGGTGGGCTTCCCCTGCGAGTTGCGGGTTGCCACCGGACAGGGGGTCCTGGTGTTGGAAGAGATCCAGGGAGCGTCTGGCAAATGCCTGTTGATCAAGGATTTTCTATGCGGCTGCCACATCGCGCCGGGGACTAAATTGGGATAATTATTTCTTAATAAACGTTTACTATTATACGCTGATAATTCCCCTTACAATTGTGAACTTACGAGGTTTCAAGGATTCGAGACAGAGTGATAGAAGGATTATAGCCAAAAATAAGTCATACGCACCACAAAGGATATATGAAGGACATCGCCCGCCACAACGCGTTTAAAGTGCTCAATCTCGTCGACGAATCCCAAAGGCCCCTGGATGCAGTCATGGAGGAAATCCTGCCGGAGGGGCGCTTCCCCTCCAAGAGGGACCGCGCCTTTATCCAGACCATTGTTTACGGTGTTCTGCGGTGGCGGGGGCGCATCGACTGGATCATCGACCACTTCTCAAATGTCAAGATCCAGCGCATCGACCCCAAAGTCCTGAATGCCCTGCGCATGGGCCTTTTTCAGATCATTTTTCTGGACAGGGTGCCTGCTTCGGCGGCTGTAAACACTTCCGTGGAACTGACCAAAACCGTGGCAGAGCCTTATGTTGTAAAATTTGTCAACGCCATATTGAGAAAAGCCGGCGCCGCCCACACAGATGTGCCCTTCCCTCAATTCGACCGGGATCCTGCAGCATCCATTACCGCGACCCAGTCCTTTCCCGAATGGCTGGTGAAACGCTGGTTGAAACGCTTCGGCCCCGAAGAATGCAGGGCTCTGTGCAGTTTTATCAACACCATTCCGCCGATCACCGTGCGGGTCAACAATCTCAGGACCAATCGTGAAGAACTGCACCGGGATCTGGCGCAGGAGACGGAAAGCACCACTGCCACGCGTCACGCGCCAATGGGACTTTCGTTTGTCAATCCCAGGCTTCCCATCCCAAAAATGACAACGTACCAGAAAGGATGGTTCCAGGTACAAGACGAGGCAGCTCAGCTCATATCGCTCTTTCTGGCCCCCCTGTCAGGAGAGAAAATCATGGATGCCTGCGCAGGATTGGGAGGAAAAACAGGCCATATCGCCCAGTTAATGGAAAACAAAGGCAGGATTATCGCTGTCGACAAGAACCGCAAAAAACTGGGCATCCTGAGGTCGGAAATGATGCACCTCGGTATTTCCACGGTCACCACACGGTCCATGGATCTGACGCTTACACCGAAAGCCGGTGAAGGAACCCCGGGGTTTGACCGCATTCTGCTGGATGCCCCCTGCTCCGGGCTGGGGGTGCTGCGGCGCAACCCGGATGCCAAATGGGCCCTGGCCAAGCAAAACCTTGCCCCTTTTCAGAAGCGCCAGATAGATATGTTGACGCACCTCGCGCCGCTCTTGAAAGTCAATGGCACACTGCTCTACACGGTGTGCAGCATGGAGCCCGAGGAAAATGAAGGGGTGGTGGAGGCGTTCATACAAAAGCATCCCGGTTTTATGGTTGATAAAGAACAAGAAAACATACCGGATACCGTACGGCCGTTTATCGATGGGGATGGGTATTTCAGGACCTTCCCCCATGTCCACAACATGGATGGTTTCTTTTCGGTGCGATTCAAACGAATAAAATGATTCTGCGTGCAGCCAAATATTCGGTTCTCCTCTTTGTCTTTCTATGTGTAACAGGCGTCAGCGCCTACCTCACCCTAACCTACCTGATCAAAAGCGAAGACAGTGTGATTGTCCCTGATCTGAAGGGCCGGGATGTTGTCTATGCGCTTGAAATCCTGACCGACCTCGGCCTGAACATCAAAGTCAAGGGATCTGAATATAGCAACGACATCGCCAAGAATCATGTGATCGTTCAAGAGCCTGGGCCCGGGAAAGAAATCAAAGCAGGAAGGGATGTCAGAATCCTTCTATCAAAGGGAACCCGAACCATCTTCATGCCGGACCTGACTGGGTTGTCGCTTCGCCGTGCCCGCCTGGCCATCCAGGAGAACGGCCTATGCGGGGGGCAGGTTTCCTATACCCACCCCCAGACCAGCTTCGCCCGGGATGATATCATTTCCCAGACTCCCGATCCGGGACAGTGGGTGCACCGCGGTAGTTGTGTGGACCTGCTTGTCAGCCTGGGGCCGCTGCGTGGCGCCTACAAAATGGACAACCTCGGCGGCCTTTCCCTGGATGAAGCCGTAAATCTCATCGAAAAAAGCAACCTGGTGGTTGGAAATATAAAATATGCCTTTAACCGCTCCAAACCCGAACACACCATCATTGACCACGACCCGAAATATGGGTACAGAGTAATGGAGAAGGATTCAGTGGATCTGGTCGTCAACCGGAACCCGGATCAGCCAAAAGGCGCGGCAGGCGTTAACGCCTCACTGCAAAGCGTGTTCAGCTACCGTCTGGAGCCGGGGTTTTTCAAAAAAAGAGTGCAGGTCCACCTGGTCATGGGCAATGTGAGCGGTGAAATTTATGACAACCTGCTGGGGCCGGGAAGTGAACTGTGGCTGATCGTTCCCAGTCACACCAAAGCGACGATCCTCTGTTACGTGGATGGCGAACTTGTTATGTCGCAGCTATATACACCCTAAGGTTGCATAAACAACATGGCATAAAATAGATAACAATTTATTATTACATATAATATCATAACGATAGCGTTGCTTCCTGGATATTCCCACAGGTGAATTCCAAGGATGATATCTAATTTGCCATGTTATTTACCCTGCGGGAAAGCCGGAAAACTTCAGATTCTGCGTTGCTGAGGATTCGAAGTAAAAAACTACGACTTCACCCTCAGACGCCTTGACTCTGAAGCCCTCCGGCTTTTGCAACGTTAGGGTACACCCCAAAGAATGCGGAATGTGGAATTCGGAATGCGGAGTTTGTAATTAGAATTGCCACAAAAAAAGACCTGACTGCGCTTTAAAAGGAGAAAACAGATGAAACTGATTGCACCATCGATACTGTCGGCTGATTTTTCAAAACTGGGTGATGAAATCCGGGCGGTGGAAAAAGCCGGTGCCGACTGGATCCACATCGACGTGATGGACGGTCACTTTGTGCCCAACATCACCATCGGCCCCCTGGTGGTGGAAGCCGTGAAAAAGGTCACGGACCTGACCCTTGATGTCCACCTGATGATTGAGAACCCTGAAAAATACATACAGGCCTTTGTGGATGCTGGTGCAAACCTGATCACCGTGCAGGTGGAGACCTGCGTTCACCTGAACCGGGTGATCCAGATGATTCACGAAGCCGGCATCAAGGCCGGCGCCGTGCTCAACCCGTCCACATCCCTGTCAACCATCGAGTGGGACCTCGACAACCTGGAACTTGTCATGCTGATGGGGGTAAACCCCGGTTTTGGCGGACAAAAGTTCATCCCGGCCACCCTGGATAAAGTGAGAGCGTTACGCAAGATCATCCAGGAAAGAGGCCTTGAGACACTTATCGAAATGGATGGCGGCGTCAGTAAAAACACGATTAAAGAGATATCCGATGCCGGTGTGGATGTCCTGGTTTCCGGGTCAGCTGTTTTCGGCACAGACGACTATACGGAAACCATTAAAGCGTTTCGCAAGCTGATTGCATAAAAACAGCAGAATCACATATTTACAACAGCTAGGCTTTTGTGGTATTTTTCATTTCAAGCAGTTGGCTGTTTTGAACCACCTTGATCGCCCTGAAGCATGTACCTGAATGTTAGTTAATCTTTAGATAGACGGACATAGCGGAAAAGACGATGAACCCATCTCCAGATGTGCCGACCAAAGGGCCCCGTCAGGCAACGGAAAATCAGGCATCCGACCTCAAACCGGACGCCGCCCTTCTCGATCACATAAAAAAGCTGATCCGCATCGGCATTGCGCTGTCTGTTGAAAAAGACATCAACAAACTGCTGGAGATGATCGTTGACGAAACCCGCGACCTGACCCATGCCGATGCAGGGACCCTTTACATCCTCGACCGGGACCAGCAGTGCCTGACGTTTCAGATCATGCAGAACGACACCATGGAAGCAAGGCTGGGCGGTACCAGCGGCGAGGCTATCGAACTGCCCCCTATTCCACTCTACTCGGAGAATGAAGAACCCAACCATTCCAATGTAGCATCCTATGTGGCCCTCACCGGCAAGGCCGTCAACATCCCCGATGTGTACGAAGCCGAAGGATTCGATTTCACAGGCCCCCGCAACTACGACGCCTCCACGGGCTACCGCTCGAAGTCGATGCTGGTCATGGCGCTCCAAAACCATGAAAATGAAATCATCGGCGTGCTTCAGCTCCTGAACGCCCAGGACCCCGACTCCGGCGATGTGGTCGCGTTTTCAGATGAATACGTGGACCTGGTGGCATCACTGGCCTCCCAGGCGGCTGTGGCCCTGACCAACACCCAGCTCATTCAGGACATGACCGACCTGTTTTATTCCTTCATCAAGGGGATCGCCACGGCCATCGATGAAAAATCCTCCTACACCGGAGGCCACATCAACCGGGTTGTTTTCATCACCATGCTGATTGCCGAAAAAATCAACATATCCAAGGAGGGCCACTTCAAAGACTTCTCCTTTTCCGAAGATGAGATGGAAGAACTCATGCTGGCGGCCTGGATGCATGATGTTGGCAAAATTACGACCCCGGAATACGTGGTCGACAAGGCCACCAAACTGCAGACCATCTTTGACCGGCTGGAGTTGATCGAGGCCAGGTTCCAGGTTATCGAAAAATCGATCGAGAACGACATGCTCAAACAAAAAATCATGCTGCTGCAGGAATCCCCGGACGCGGACAAGGCCGCCATGGCGGAGATCGAAAGGACAGCTCAAAACTGCATCAATATCCTCAAAGAAGATTTTGACGTGATCCGAAGTGCCAATACCCCGGGCGAGTTCATGGACGAAGAAAAGATCGACAAAGTAAAAGCCATCGCCAATAAAACCTACGTGCAGGACAATGAGGAACGGCCCTACCTCACCCTGGACGAAGTCCACAATCTGAGCATCAGCAAAGGCACCCTCACCAGTGATGAGCGGCGTGTGATCGAAAACCATGCCAGCATGACCCTCAAAATATTGAACGAGCTGACGTTTCCCCAGAAATTTTCCAGGGTTCCTGAGTTTGCCGCCGGCCATCACGAAAAACTGGATGGGTCCGGCTATCCGCAGCAGCTAACGGAAAAAGAACTTGCGATCCAGACACGCATCCTGGTTGTTGCCGATATTTTTGAGGCCCTCACCGCTAAAGACCGCCCCTACAAGAAACCCATGAAACTGTCCCAGGCGGTGAAAATCCTGGGATTTATGGTAAAGGACCGCCACATCGACTCCGAGATCTTTAATCTTGTGCTGGAAAGCGATATCCTGAAAGAATATGCGACAAAACACATGGATCCAGCCCAGGTTGACGATCTGGAAATCCCCGGATAACAAAGCTGATAACAATCATGTTCCACAATAGTATGAAACGCGACTTAAGTAGTTACGACATGTAAGTTTTAGCCGCCAATCGTTCGGCGGGTGAGAATGCATATCTGAAAACCAGACACAATATTTGACTGAGGTACAATCAACGGAGGGAACACTATGGGAACCGACAACCTGGTCTTTTTGGAAAATCTGGAATGGTTTGACGATACCGGGGCGGAACTGGTCCACCGGCTGCCTGAAAAGGGATCCGGTGAGATCAAGTGGGGCGCTCAGCTGACAGTGAGGGAGAGCCAAGCCGGCGTATTTTTCTACAAAGGCAAGGCCGTGGAAGCCTTCGGCGCGGGACGGCACACACTGAAAACCGGCAACATCCCGATTCTGACGAAGATTGTCAGCCTGCCCTGGGCCATGCAGAGCCCGCTGCGGGCCGAGATGTATTTCGTCAACCTGAAGGTTTTCACCAATCTCAAATGGGGCACCCGGGACCCCGTGGCTTTCAAGGATTCGGAACTCGGCTTGATCCGCCTGCGGGCTTTCGGCGTCTTCAACCTCCAGGTAGTCCAACCCATTCTGTTCATCAACAGCATGGTGGGAACCCAGGGAGTTTTCACCACAGAAGAAATCGAGGAATACCTCAACCGGGTAATCGTTGCCAGGTTCAATGACTACATGGGCGAAACCATCGACTCCATCCTCAACCTGCCGGCCCAATACGACGAGCTGTCAGAGGGGCTGGCCAAGCGCCTTGCGGAAGATTTCAGCCACTTCGGCCTCAGCCTCACTCACATTTACATGAACGCCATCACGCCCCCGCCTGAAGTGCAGAAGGCCATTGACGACCGCAGCCGCATGGGCGTGTTTGATGACATGAACAAACTCATGCAGATGAAGGCGGCCATGGCCATGGAAAAGGCGTCTGAAGCGGAAGGCGGCGCCGGTGATTCCATGGGCATGGGTATGGGGCTCATGATGCCCGCCATGTTTTCGCAATACTTTGCCGGTGAAAAAGGTAAAGGCCAGGCCCCTGCTGAAACCACCAAGTGCCAGGAGTGCCACAATGACATAGCGGTGAATGCCAAATTCTGCCCCTATTGCGGGCACCAGCAGCTGGTCATCAAACAGTGCGCCCACTGCGGAAAAAACCTGACCGCCAACGCCAAATTCTGCTCCCGCTGCGGCAAGCCGGCTGAAGAGAAACCAGAGCCCAAGTTCTGCGCCCACTGCGGGGGGGAAAATCTGGCTGATTCCAAATTCTGTGGCAGTTGCGGGGAGAAACTGACGTAACGCCTGCGGCTGTAATTTATGCTTCGCACGTAATTTGCCCTTCGGGCGTAATTAATTGTGGCTATCTGCCAAACGCTATTGGCTACAATAAATTACAGCGAAGTATAATTACAATTAGTTACAGCGGAGCGAATTACACGCAGTGAATAAGAGCGAAGCATAATGACGGATAGATGATCTTGACGCTACAGTAATTAGAATTGGAGTATGTTATCCAGCTAACCATCGACCACCAGTGCCCCCAGTGCGGTGCACCCAGCACCCTGGAGGAAACCGACAGGCTGTTCACCTGCGAGTTCTGCCGTGTCAGGTCCTTTCTACAGGAAAGGGGGCACTTCCGCTATCTGCTGCCCTCCAAGGCGCCGGAGGGAAAAGAGCTGGTGTACGTACCCTATTGGCGTTTCAAGGGCATGCTGTTCACATGCCTGGAAAAGGAGATCCGCCACAGGTTTGTGGATGTAAGCCAGCGGGCAATGGATGGAAACCTATTCCCGCCGTCGGTCGGCTTGCGGAGCCAGGCCCTCAAACTGAAATTCGTCACCCCTAAAAGCCAGGGAACGTTTCTGAAACCCACCCTGCCCTTGGAAGAAGTGCTGGATATCATCGACCGGCGCTTCAGGGATCAACGGTCCGGCCCAATCATTCACCGTGCGCACATCGGCGACAGCCTGAGCATCATCTATTCACCGTTTTACATCGATAAAAAGCTCTATGACGCTGTCCTGGACAAGCCAATATCGCCCGAGCTTCCGGATGATTTCACTTTTTCCGACTTCCCTGAATGGCGCCAGCAGAAAGGTCTCAACTTTTTGCCGACCCTGTGCCCCCACTGCGGATGGGACCTGGATGGACAGCGTGATTCACTGATATTGAACTGCAAGAACTGCGACTCGGTGTGGCGGCCGCTTAAAGACAGGTTTTCAAAATTGAATGCGGCCCACATGCCGGAAAAAGGCGATGATGTCATCTACCTCCCCTTCTGGCGCATAAAAGGTGACATTTCAGGCCTCAGCCTCCATTCCTATGCCGACCTGGTGCGCCTTGCCAATCTGCCCAAGGCTGTTCAGGAAAAGATGGAAAAAACCCGTTTCCACTTCTGGTCCCTGGCCTTTAAGGTGAGGCCCCAGAACCTGCTGCAGCTGTCCCGCGGCGTGACCCTTGCCCAGCCCGGCGAAAACCTCGTGCCCGGAGTGCCCAAAGCCCGACTCCACCCGGTGACACTTCCCCTGAAAGAAGGGATCGAGAGCCTTAAGCTTACCCTGGTGGATCTCATCCGGCCCAAATCCAGGTTGCCCGAACTGGTGCCCGACATAAGGATCGAGCCCAAAAGTTTTCTCCTGGTTTACCTCCCGTTCCACGAAAAACACCACGACCTGGTGCAGCCGCACTTCAACATGTCCATCAACCGCAACATGCTGGCGCATGCCCGGAATATATAGGTTTTCCTGCATTGGTCAATAATCGAAGGCTTTAGCAGGGAGTCAAAATTGATACTAGTTGCATATTAAACCGGCATTAAGGAGACGAAATGAAAAAGGATGATATTCTAAATGTATTCAACTTCAGACATGCCTGCAAGGAGTTCAATCCGGATAAGAAGATCAACGATGAGGATTTCAATTTTATCATGGAAACTGCACGCTTATCTCCTAGTTCTTTTGGCATTGAACCCTGGGAATTTCTAATTGTCCAGAACCCTCAAATTAGGGAAAAATTAAAAGCCTATACTTGGGGAGGGCAAAAACAATTTCCAACTTGCAGCCATTTAGTCGTCTGCCTCGTTAAAAAATCCTGTTTTATGCGATACGACTCGGATTATGTTAAATATTTCATGAGAGATATTCAAAAAAACAATGATGAGATGATCAAGTTGAGAAGTGCGTTCTTAAAGAAGTTCCAGGAATCTGATTTTGCCCTTCTTGATAATGATCGGACCCTATTTGACTGGTCCTGTAAACAAACATATATCGCTCTTGGGAATATGATGACATCCGCCGCAATGATCGGAATAGATAGTTGTCCTATTGAGGGCTTTCAGAAAAAAGAAGTTGAGGAAGTTCTCGCTCAAGCATGCAATGTAGATTTAGAAAAATACGGTATTTCCTACATGGTGACTTTTGGTTATCGAATAAATCCACAAAAAACAAAAACCAGACAAGAGGCGAAAGATATTCTACATTGGGTTTAACCGCTGCTAAACCATACTCCGATTAGAAGGATTATTGGGGTGCAATTTTATCTCCTTCATGAAGTCATGAAATGCAATTGTTAGTATTTTGAGGGGGACCAGTAACTCGTTTCATACTGACTGCCGGCAGTGCGTCTCCCGGGTGAAGAAAAGCAGTATCAGTGATAACCCAACCCAAACGAACATGAGCGCAAAGCCGGATTGAAACGCTTCCATCCCGTAAACCCTGACACCGCCCTGGCGCAGCCCATCCCACTTGGCATCCAGAATCCACCCGACAGCAGGCTGCAGCAGCATGGGGCCGACCATGACGCCGGTATTGATAACCCCGGCAATGGTGCCGGCCAGGGCACGCGGCACAGACTCCTGGGCAAAGGCAAAGCTAACCACCATCACGCCCGAACTCAGGCCGGTAAGGATCATCAACCCCAGAAGGCTGTAAACAGAAATGTCATGGAGATATGTTATGGCAATCCATCCGATCAGTGCAGTTGCCGCGCCACCGATGTAAAGTGGCTTTCGCCTGCCGATGCGATCTGAAAACCATCCGGAGACCGGCCCGCTGATGGCCATGGCGACCATGAGGGTGGAAGTAAGGGCGGACGCCTGGGTAGTGGTCAGCCCGTGGTGTGTGGATAGAAACGGCACTCCCCAAAGCCCGCAGAAGGTAAGCACACTGCCCACAATGCCACCGGGGATTATGAAAAGGAGAATGGTATTGCGGTAGCGGAGCACCTCCAGGATGCCTTTGAAAATACCTTTCATGGACTGCCCCTGGCCCCTTTCGTCGGGGGCACCATAGTCCGTGAACCCCCTTTCATGCGGGTAGTCCCTGACAAAAAACCACACCAGGGTTGCCACGGCCAGCATGAGAACAGCCGACCCCATGATAACGCTGCGCCAATCAAAAACCCCCACCAGCAGGCGCAATGGCGGGCCGGCCGACACAGCCCCCATAATCCCTATGAAAAGGCCTACGCCGGACATCATGGCAAAATAGCGGGCTGGAAACCACTGGCTGGCCAGCTTGAGCAGTCCCACATAAGCCACGGCCACAGAGCCACCGATTAGCAGCCGCCCCGCGCTGGCCCACCAAAGGCTGGGCGCCAGGGCAAACATCGCGGTTCCGACACCGGCTACCAGGGAACCGAATGCCAGCAGACGTCGCGGCCCCAATGTGTCGGCCATGATTCCCGTGGGGATCTGCATGGCCACATAGCTGTAGAAATAGAATGCAGACAGGTTTCCGAGTGCAGCGGCACTGATGTTGAAGTCCCGCATGAGTTCAACGGTTATTACCGCCGGCGCCACCCTATGAAAAAAGCCCATCAGGTAGAGCGATGCGCCCAGGCTCCAGATGAACCAGGCCAGGGACAGGGGGGGATGATTTTTATACAATTTGTTTTCCATCGATAAAAAGGCCCTTAATCCTTTCAAGACTGCCGGGTATGTCCTCAGGCGGTACCTTGACGACTACGAATGTTGCCGCAGCCCCGGCTGCCAGCCGGCCGGCGCCATCCAAACCGAGGAGCGACGCACTGATGCGGGTCGCGCATCTCACTGCCTCGGGAATGCTGTAGCCTGCCTGAATTAAAAGACCGATTTCCTCTGGCATGCACCATGGTTTTCAGCCCCATCTGCTTGGCAGAGGCTGCGGATCTTGCCGCCCGCAACGGTTATCAGCATGTTTTTTTCAGTGGGGCGACCACTGCCGTCTATCACCCAACCGGCTAAGTATTTTCCCTTCGGCACAACCATGCTATTCTTACAAACTTTTTTTATAGAAGCTCACTTAGTTATTATTACAGGTTTCAAGGGGAAAAGCTGATAGCTCATAGCTGATAGCAAGCTATGAGCTATGGCCTGTCAGCTAAGAGCTCATTTTTATTTCACTTGCCCCCCTCGAATCCTAAATATCCAACAACTCCCTGCGCAACGTCTCCAGCGCCATCATGGCAAATATACTTTTATTCATGGATCGTTTACCAAAAGGAAAGAAAAATTGTTTCCCCTGGGCTTTGTCGGGCGTGGCCAGGCCGATGCACACCGTGCCCACCGGCTTTTCCTCGGTTCCCCCGTCCGGCCCTGCAATACCGGTGGTCGATATGGCGTAAGTGGCGTTGGCGATCCTGCGTGTGCCGGCAGCCATCTCCTGGGCGGTTTCCTTTGACACGGCCCCATGTTCATCGAGGGTTTGTGCCGAGACACCCAAAATATCAACCTTGGCCGCATTGGCATAGCTCACCCCGGCAAAGAGGAAATAGTCGGAACTGCCGGGGACATCGGTAAGCCAGTTGGCAATCCGACCACCTGTGCAACTTTCCGCCACGGCCAGGGTCGCCCCCCTCTCCTGCAGCAGCTTTCCGACCACCCGCGGCATGGCTTCACCTTCCGTGGAAAGCACATACTTTCCCACGCGCTCCTTCACCCATTCCGTGGCCGCGTCAAGGGTTGCCTGCATCTGGGGAAGGTCTTTTCCATTGAGGTAAAATTTCACGTGAATCTCGGGAAACTTGGCTCGCAGCCCCAGCCTGAGGCCGGGAAACCGGTCGGTCACCGCGGCCACTTTTTCACCCACAGCTGATTCGGTCAGTCCAAAGGTCGATATGTTCCGCACCAGACAGTTGGTGCGGTGTGCCCCCATGATTTTTTCGATGTCCGGCAATACCTCGGCGGACAGCATGCGGACCATCTCCGGCGGCACGCCCGGCATAAAGAAAAATGTGCATTGCTTGATTTTAAGGCGGAAGCCGGGGGCAGTTCCAACAGGGTTGTAAAGGGTTTTGGAACCTCGCGGCACCAGGGCCTGTTTCCGGTTGGAAGCGGTCATCTCCCGGTTGCGCGCCTTAAAAAATGCCGCGATCATGGACAGGGCCTCTTCATCCTCGATCAGGCCTACGCCTGCAGCAGCCGCAGCTGCCTCAGCCGTGATATCGTCGGTGGTGGGGCCCAACCCCCCTGTCACTACGCAGACGTCGGCCCGGTCGCCTACCTCCCTGAAAATGTCTTCCAGCACCTTTAAATCATCTCCCGCACAAATGTGGCGCTGCACGGCAATACCGGTTTCTTCCAGCTTTTCCGCAATATACGCCGAGTTGGTATCCACCAGGGCGCCGGACCGGATCTCATCTCCCGTGGCCAGTATTTCTGCTCGCATATACGTGTTCTCCCTTTCTTGAATGTGGGCTAGCCTCATAGCACACGCACACGTGAATTGAAACAAAAGCCCCGCATAAAACGTTTGACACATAATCAGTGTTCACTTATAATGTGTATATACCTGAATCTTGCACGGATCAGGATGTAGCCAGGGGGTACGATATGCCCAATATCACTATTTCTTTGAATGAAGATTTGCTCAAATCCGGAAGACGTTATGCAGAAAAACATCAAACGTCCCTTAATGCGCTTATTCGCAGATTGCTGGATCAAACTGTAAATATGGAAACCGATGCCTGGCTCGAAGAGTGCTTCAGCCTCATGGATCGGGCAGGGGGAGACTCCCAAGGACGGCAGTGGAAACGCGAGGATTTGTATGATGAGTAAAATCTTTATTGACACCAACATACTAGTCTACAGCATGGATCAATTTAATCCTGAAAAACAGTTAAAATGCAGAAACAGTCTGAAATCATTAAATAAAGATACGAAAGGGGTTATCTCCACCCAGGTCATGCAGGAGTTTTACGTGACGGCGACCAAAAAACTCCATGCTGAACCGCTGGTTGTGAAAGATATTATCAATTCATTTGAAAAATTTGAAACCGTTCTCATTCAACCCGAAATCATCAAGGAAGCCATTGATTGTAGCATTATCAACAGAATATCTTTCTGGGATGCATTGATCATCGTAGCGGCAGAAAGTGCTCATTGTGAAAAATTGTGGACCGAGGATTTAAACGCCGGCCAGGTGATCAGGGGCGTTCGCATAGAAAATCCCGTGAAGTAACACTATCCTAATTTTTTCATATTAGAACACCCAATAGGAGGCTACAGGCTGAGGCCTGTTTCTAATGCACTGAAATGAAAAACCGCAGACAAACCACCAGGGCCGCGACACAATACGGCGCCATCGTCACCATTGGCAAAGAGCGATTCCTCATCAACAACATCAGCAGCGAAGGCATCGGCGTCGTGGTTGAAGGGCCGGAAACATTTTTTTTGGGCCAGAGAATCGAAGCCATTCATTTCCCGAAAGATAACCAGGACGTGACCCTCAAGGGCATCGTGAGCCACATCTCCAAAACCGATCGGGGACACCTGTGCGGCATCCGCTTTGTTTTCAGCGGCACCAAGGATTTTGCATTTGTGGAAGGCCTGGCGCGAAAATACCGGGATGACATTCAGCCGCCTGTTTTGGAAAGCAGTTCAGACAGGAAGGAATCCCCGAAATAAATACGGATCATCTCCTGGATGCCTTTGTCAATCCTCTCCAATACCGCTTTTTTACGGTTACAGGGGAACGTGGCAGACAGGGCATTGATGGAAAGCACGGGATCAGGCGCTCCCGTCAGGGCCAGCGGCCATAGAGAACAGCATTTCGGTTTTACGTCCATTGGCGGCAGCCCGAGAGAAATGGCCGCGGAATGGAGCGAACACAAGGTTTCTTCATCTTCCGACGTATAGGCAAAGACGCATCGCTCGTTTTCATCGGCATCGATGATAAAACAGCCGTCTTCAGCCTCCTCGAAAACATTGTCATACCCCTTTTCATTGCCGATTGCAGATGTGTACTTCTCGGCCAGGGGCAGAAACCCCACTATGGTTTCAAGCTCCTTCTCATTCACGTGGATCTGAAAGCAGGAACAGCAGTTCGGCGTTTCTTTGCACACCGCGGGCCGGCAGCAATGCCGGATGGACATCAGGGTCGGTACATCGACCCGAATGCCATTAATGACGACCCATTGGCTGATATTCTTGCTTGAATTTAGCATAAAAGTTATGGTTGCTTACACTATTTCCGAAGACCTCAAATTACTAAGCACAAACATAGACAGTCTTGACAACCCAACCGCTTTGATACATGATAGAGGGCAATTTCCCGGTGCCAGAGAATACCATCATCCGGAAAAAGGAATAGATCAGCCACTCATATTGCAAGCATCTTTACCATAGTTATTCTTTCAGGCAACAAGAAAATACACCACTAACCTTAAGCAGGAGCAGGCAAATGAACATATCTGCGAAAGCGATTTGTGTAGTGACTGTGTTCTTTCTCTCCATTTCCTTTAACTGCACGGTC
This sequence comes from Desulfobacterales bacterium, assembly GCA_029940035.1. Lineage (GTDB taxonomy): Bacteria > Desulfobacterota > Desulfobacteria > Desulfobacterales > B30-G6 > JAJDNW01. The sequence continues at coordinate 10,798 of JAOZRT010000029.1, read as the reverse complement.
CTGGCCGACGATACGCTTGATGATTTTCCCACGCCTCTCGGCGCTGACTGGGCCCAATTGACCTATGCCCACAGCCAGGCCAGGGCCATTGTTGAGATTCCCGAAGGCTATGTGGTTGCCGGCCGCCAGAATGCCAGTGTCGGGTCTGGCTTGGATTATTTCACGGTCCTGGTGCGCCTGAGCGACGTCGGTAATGTGGCCGCTTCCAAGACCTTCCACGAAGTAAGCGAATACAAGCACAACGAAGCCAGGGACATCATCGCCCGGTACAACGGCGAAGGCGCACTGACCGGCTATGCTATAACCGGTGCCCAACATCAGGATTACCACTTTGAAGGCCAGGATTATGACCTTCCGGATATCTGGCTGATGACGGTGGGCACCGACCTGGAAAAGGACTGGGAGGCCACCTTCGGTAATCCTTTCAGCGACTGGGGCAACAGCCTGGTCTGGGATGGTGCCGGTCGCTATATCATCGGCGGCGAATTCACCAACCCCAATTCATTCGGTTATCTGCTTTCCTATGAATCGGTGGCCGGCGAAGTCGATTGGGAAATGTATTATAATAGCAGCGACGGGGATATCCCCGTGGTGGTGTATGATGTCTGCCTGGTGGCGGGCGGCGGATATGCCCTGGCCACTGAAGGCGGCATCCGTAAAATGAGCAGCGCCTCGCCTCCCATCCAGGAGTGGGCCTCCGAAAGTGACGAATTCAAATCTATTATCGAGGTGGCTGATGGTTTCGTGGCCACTGGATCGGCAGATATTACCGGCGATCCCAACCACACCGATCTGGTGCTCACCAAGGTCAACGCCAGCGGCGCACAGGTCTGGCGGCACACATTCGGCCGTGCCACACCGGCCCTGGGTGCCAGCTTGATGAACGATTACGGTGAAGCGGTCATCCAAACCACCGACGGCGGATATGCCGTGGTCGGCACCACCGCTTCCTATGCCTGGCACGGCGGCTACGATGTTTGGGTTATTAAAACCGATGCTGACGGCAACAGGGAATGGGACGTCGTCCTGGGGGATGCCGGCGGTGATGCCGGTGCCGACATTATCCAGGAAGACGGCGGAGCCCTGGTGGTAGCCGGAACAGCTTCATGGGAGGGAAATACCTGGTTCTATATCGTCAAAATGACCGGCAATTACCAGCCGCCAGTGCCTGCCTTTACTTACAGCCCGTCCAGCCCCTTCTACATCCAGATACCCGTACAGTTCGACGGCAGCGCCTCGGACGACCCGGATGGTGACATTGTCCTTTACGAGTGGGACTTCGGAGACGGCGCTTCCAGCACCGGGGTTGCACCCGCCCACACCTACATCACACCGGGGACGTATACCGTCTCCCTGTATATCACCGATGATGACGGGGTGCGCCGCGAAGCCAGCCAGACCGTCGAGGCGCTGCCGCTGGAAGACCATTGGGAGCACATTTATGGCGATGGCCGCGATTATGGCTACGACCTGGAGGCAACACCTGACGGCGGATTCCTGGTAAGCGGCCTCAACTGTCCCAGTGGCGATTGTGACTTGTGGGCCTTGAAACTCGATTCCCAAGGCAATCAACTGTGGGCGAGGGTCTATCCGGATTCCTACTATCGCAACGACGGTGCCCGGAAGGGCATTGTCGGCCACGACGGCAACTACATCCTTGCCGGCTTCCGGCAGACCAATATCGACAGTTCCTATCGTGACATGCGAATTCTAAAGGTAAATGCTTTCACCGGGGATAAAATCTGGGAAAAATTTTTCGATCTGGGGGATTTCGACGATGCCTTCGACATCCAACCGGTAGGCACCGACTACTACATCATATCGGGTGTCGGTGCCACCGGTTCTGGACCAGGCTTCCAGAATATGCGTTTGCTGCTGCTGGACGAAGAGGGTAGCCAGGTATGGGCCGAAAGCTACAGCAACGACGGGGACCTGGCCCTGATCGGCCACGCCGTGACCACCACCGCAGACGGCGGGTTTCTAGCCATCGGAGGCACATCCTACTCCACCTCGAGCAATGACCTCGTGGCCATTAAAACCGACCACCAGGGTGCCGAGGTTTGGCGTACGCCGATCCCAGCCACCGGGCGCAGCAACATCGGCAACTGGGTCCACCAGCTTCCGGACGGCAGTTACGTGATCGCAGGATCGTGGAAGGACGACTATGCCCTGATCCGACTGAAGGCAGACGGTACCCTGGATGATGAGAGCAGCCGCACCTGGGGCACCGACTATGACCGGGATTACATCGAAGGTGCCTCCGTCACGCCCGACAACGGTTTCATGCTGGCCGGCAGCCAATTCATCTACTGTAAAGAGGAAGGCATCTGTGACTACTATGGCGACCAGGTGTATCTTGCCCGCACCGACAGCCAGGGCGACCTGGCCTGGGAAAAGGCCTTCGGTGCCTTGGATGCGGATGAAAACGGCCAGGACGTGGTTTACATGCCCGACGGCAGCATCGTGGTCCTGGCCGCCGAGTACGTTGCCGGAGGAACCTGGCTGTTCAAGATGGGGGGCAACCAGCTGCCAGAGGGTGATTTCAGTATGACCCCGGCCACACCAGAAAACGGTGAAACCGTTACCTTCACTGCCGCCGTGGACGATCCCGATGGAACGATCTCAAACATGGTATGGCGATTTGGCCGTGGCCAGGGGGATCCACTATCCACCACCGAAACAAGCGTTACCTACACCTATCCTGCCGCCGGCACTTACACGGTCATCCTCACCGTTTTCGACAATCATGGCGGTGCAAAACTCATCACCCACGACATCACGGTTACCGGTGAGGTCGTGGACCTTTGCCCGGACGACCCGCTCAAGACAGAACCGGGTATGTGCGGTTGTGGACACCTGGATCTCGATACAGATACGGACACTGTCTGTGACTATGAGGACAACTGCCCCACCATAGCCAACACATCCCAGGACAACCTGGATGGCGACAGTCTGGGGGATGCCTGTGATGCTGATGCGGACGGCGATGGCTATGAGTCCGTCCTGTCCGGCGGCCAGGATAACAACGATGCCGACGCCGATATGAATCCGTCTGTGGAAACCGGACCTGCCGGCGATCAACCCGGCTACGACGGCAATGATGACGGTACGGCCGACGCCACCCAGGCGCATGTAAGCTCCATGCCAACTTTTGACGGTGGGAGCTATGTCACCCTGGCTTCACCTGACGGCACTCTGATGAGCGATGTCAATGCCGAGGCCAACCCGTCGCCGGTGGATGCTCCAGACATAGACTTCCCCTATGGGTTTTTCAATTTTACCATCACTGGCATTACCCCTGGCGGCAGCACCACCGTAACCCTCATACTGCCTGATGGGCAAACCGTGGAAACCTACTACAAATATGGCCCGACATTGTCCACTATCGCCCCCCACTGGTATGAATTTACCTATGACGGCAGCACAGGCGCCCAGATTGTCGATAATGTCATTACCCTCCATTTTGTTGATGGCCTGCGGGGAGACGATGATCTGGACAATACCAATGGCGCTGTTACCGACATCGGTGCCCCGGCGACCGCAAAATCCCAGCAGCAACCAACACCCACTGGTTCGTCAGGGGGCGGGGGTTGTTTCATCGACACGTTAAGCGATTTATAGTGAATAGTAGCCTATCTTTACGAATGACACCTGCGTTGTCAGGATATTTTTTTAGCCTATAGCCCATAACACGGGGCACTGTTCAGCCGAGGGGAGATATGATTGATATTCATAAGCATGTGCATGCCCAAAAAGATTTCATCATCCAGGCCCGCCGTGATCTGCACCGTATTCCGGAGACCGCCTTTACAGAGGCAAAGACAGCGCAGTACCTGGCAGATAAACTAAAAGAGCTTGATGTGGATGTGGAAACCAATATTGCTACCCACGGGATTGTTGCCTTGATGAAAACAGGCAAGCCCGGGGCAACCATCCTGTTCCGGGCGGATATGGATGCGCTCCCCATTACCGAAGCGACCGGACTTTCTTTTGCCTCCACCCATGAGGGCGTGATGCACGCCTGTGGTCATGACGCCCACATGGCCATTGTGCTGGGTGCTGCTAAAGTGTTGAACGAATTACAGGAAGGGCTTTGCGGTAATATAAAATTTCTTTTCCAGCCCGCCGAAGAAGGACCGGGCGGCGCCAAACCCATGATCAAAGCCGGCGTAATGCAGAACCCGACAGTGGACTATGCTTTCGGCTGTCACGTATGGCCAGATATCCCCGAAGGGTGTGTGGGTATCGTTTCCGGTCCTTTCATGGCTGCCATGGATCGTTTCGACATCAAAATTATCGGCAAGGGGGGGCATGGTGCCATGCCGCACGAGTGTGTAGACGCGCTGGAAGTTGGGACTCAGGTTGTCAATGCCCTGCAGCGTATCGTCAGCCGGCACTCAGACCCCCTGGAACCCGCCGTGGTCACGGTGGGCACGTTTAATGCCGGCACAGCCTTCAACATCATCCCAGGGGAAGCGACCTTAAGCGGAACCACCCGCACGTTTTCCAATTCTGTCTGGGAACAATGGGAAGATGACATACACAAAATCGTCAGCAACGTGTGCGCTTCCATGGGGGCTGAATTCGAATTGACCTATACACAAGGTTACCCTGTGACCATAAACGACCCGGATATGACCGCATTGGTGAAAAAGTGTGCCGCAGGCGTTGTGGGCGAGGATCGTGTCGTCACCCCCCATAAGACAATGGGGGGTGAAGATTTTTCATTTTTCCTTCGAGAAACCCAAGGCTCTTACTTTGCTTTAGGCACTGGCTATGAGGGCGGTTCGATGGTACACAATCCGGCATTCGATTTCAACGAGGATATTCTCCTTACCGGTGTGGAAACCTTCTGCAGGATTGCCCTTGAGCTGATTTCCTCTCAGATTGATGGCGCGTGAGGCTGGTCTGGCTCGTTCTGATCATTGTTGAACACTTCACAAGTTTTGCACCAGATCCGAATATCATTTTTCCGGAATACATTTTCACACACTTCACGACTGTACATTACCTTTGAGTCCTTGGGACATTTAACCAGGTCTTTTCGCAATTTCGTCTCCTTTTCCATCTTAAGCGATTAAATTCATTCAAAATCAGGGTATTTCCTCTATCTTGCACGAGCCTGAGGTTTTACATGCCAATTGCTAATGTGCCTAAAACGGATACAGCCACAAACGCCGCCATGAACAGACAATCACACACCCCCCCGATCATTATTTGCTTCATTTTTGGTGCCTCCTCATTCCATGTTCATTTGTTCAACTTTAATGTTTATTTATATCAATGCTATGTTTATTAATATAAACATAGCAACCAAAAAAAATCAACGGATCTCCCGGCAAACCCAGATGACCTTGCCGAGAATCCTGACCTGGTCTGCCTCCTGCCCTTCCAGATAAATCGGCGCATAGTCCCGATTGTCGCTGCGCAGGACGAGTGTTTGAGGGTGCTTTTCCACCCTTTTGACCATGATGGTGTCTTCAATGCCCAGCGCGAAGATCGCCCCTGCCAGAATGTTTTTCTGACTCTGGTCCACCAGAACGGTATCACCATCATGCATTTCCGGTTCCATGGAATTGCCGAAGATATCCAGGAGCACCATTTGGTCGGGAATACCTCTTTTAGTGAGCCAGGCCTTGCGGAACGAATAGTACCCCTGCACATCCCCACCCACCTCGAATGACCCGTTCCCGGCACACAACCGTGCTGCCACCTTAGGGACCCTGGCAAATTCAGAATGCGCCTCCCGGCGCCTGCCCATGAACACATGGCCTTTTCCGGTTTCCAGCCACTCGGGATTGAGGCCGAAGGAACGGTACAACTGCAGGAGCCAGCGGTCCGGAATCGCCCCTTTTTTGCGCGCCTGGGTAACTGCCGAACGATTGACCTTGAGAATTCTCGCCAGGTCGGTCTGGGAATCGATATTTGCTGCCTCGAAAACCCTTTTTAGAAAATCGTCGAAATCCAACGCGGCCATGAGACGCCTTTACGGTTTTAGTTAGTCGATGTTCAGTTTTATTAACAGATGATCTGTGTTTATGCAACACTTATTTCAATTTATTGCCAATCATCCTCGGATCAGGCCTTTGCCACGGCACGCTGCCACCGGTTGAGAACGGCCGTGCGATCCGCTTCCCTGATGTCGGGATCAAAAGTCCGGTCCTCCTTCCAAACCCCGGCTATATCCGCAAACCCTCCCCACATACCGGCTCCCAGACCTGCCAGCAGGGCCGCGCCCAATGCGGTGGTCTCCACGATTTGCGGCCGCACGATGCGGCACCCCAGGAAATCCGCCTGCATCTGCATGAGCAGATTGTTGGCGCTGGCACCGCCGTCAACTTTCAGCCGCAGCAGCTTACGGCCGCTGTCCGACTCCATGGCCTTTAGGATATCGACATTCTGCAGGGCAATACCTTCCAGGGTCGCCCTGGCGATGTGAGCCTGCCGTGTTCCCAGGGTGAGGCCTGTGATCACCCCGCGTGCATCACTGCGCCAGTGCGGTGCGCCCAGTCCCACAAAGGCCGGTACGATGGTAACACCACCCGTGTCCGGAACCTCTGACGCCATTGCCTCTATCTGGGATGCGCTTTCAATGATTTTGAGGCCGTCCCGCAACCACTGCACCGAAGACCCGGCAATAAAGGCCGACCCTTCCAGGGCATAGGTAGTCTTGCCGGCGATGTGCCAGGCCACCGTGGTCAAGAGCCGGTTGGCGCTGGGAACCGGTTTGGCACCCGTATTCATGAGCAGGAAGGCGCCCGTTCCATAGGTGCACTTGGCTTCGCCGGTTTCAAAACAGGCCTGACCGAAAAGCGCGGCCTGCTGATCTCCGGCGATTCCGCAGATGGGAATCCCATCCGGCAGACCGGGGACATCTTTTGTGTGACCGTAAATTTCGGAACAGCCCCTGATGTCGGGAAGCGCCTTTTGAGGGATGTTCATGATCGCACAGAGCTGTTCATCCCATTCGAGGGATGCTAGATCCATCAAAAGGGTCCGGGATGCATTGGTGGCATCGGTGACATGGACTTCCCCATTGGTCAACTTCCAGGTCAGGTAGGTGTCGATGGTTCCGGCAATCACCCTGCCGGCCTCGGCTTCGTCCCGCAGCCCGGGCACATGGTCAAGCTGCCACTTCAGTTTTGTGCCGCTGAAGTAAGGGTCGAGCAGCAACCCGGTCTTGGACCGGAACAGTTCCTCCCGGCCCTCCTGTTTCAGGTTCTCACATATATCGGCCGTACGGCGACACTGCCACACAATGGCATTGTGGCACGGTTTGCCGGTGGCTGCATCCCACATCAGGTTGGTTTCCCGCTGGTTGGTAATGCCGATGGCACCCACGTCTACCGGAGAGATATATCCTGCTGAAAAAGCCGCGTTCATGGCCCCCAGCACCGAATCCCAGATCTCGTCGGGGTTGTGTTCAACCCATCCCGGCTGCGGGTAGATCTGCCTGAATTCCCTATAGCCCTGGGCACGGATATTGAGTTCATGGTCCAAAAGGACGACGGTTGTCCCGGTTGTTCCCTGGTCGATGGACAGAATAATACCTGGCATGCTGACCTCCTTTAATTAAAATCATCCCGAATAAAACCAACAGGATGATTTTAATTATCTGCTTCGCATTCTTAAATCAAACGTAAATTGACCCGCGCGTGAATTTGACATCTCCCCCCCTGATTGCTACTGTACTGCTGCTAACCGAGCGACAAATCAATCGCACAACTAAGGGGTCAACCATGAATAATTTTAGAGAAAACATCAGTTCGTACACGGGAGAGAACGGCATTGATATTTTTTATCGGCACCTGCCGGCGGAAAATGAAAAAGCACAACTGGTCATCGCCCATGGACTGGGCGAACATTCCGGCAGATATAGTAATATCTTCAACCGCCTTGTACCCGGAGGCATTACCACCTGGGCCCTGGATTTCCGTGGCCACGGCAGGAGCGAGGGGAAAAAAGGGCATATCGACACATTTGATCAATACGTGCTGGATTTGAAAAAGCTGATCGAAATCGCGCGCGAAAGCAGCCAGGGAAACGGCAAGCTGTTCCTTTTGGGCCACAGTATGGGCGGACTGATCGCTCTCAACTATACCGAACGGTTTTCAGAGACCCTCGACGGTGTTATCGCCTCTTCACCGGGCCTGGGATTGACGGTTCAGATCCCGGCGGTAAAGGCCTTTATGGGAAAGGTGATGTCATCCATCTGGCCGGGGCTTTCCATGGGCAATGAACTGGATTCCTCGAAAATCAGCCACGACCCGGACGTGGTCAAAGCCTACCTCGATGACCCCCTGGTACACGACCGGGTGACAGCACGTTTTTTCACCGAGTTTATGTCAGCCATGGCTGAAACCAATACCCATACATCCGGCATAAAAGTGCCGATACTGATGCAGGTTGCCGGGGAAGATCACCTGACGGATGCCCAATCCGCTAAAACGTTTTTCGAACGCCTGGATGTACAGGACAAAACCCTCCACTTCTACGACAAACTGTACCACGAGGTTTATAACGAAACACAGGCGGAAAAGGAGGCGGTCATCGACGACCTTGAGAAATGGCTGGCATCACATTGTTAGATGTAAAACTTCATGAAAATTCATACTGAAGAATTTGTGGTCTTTAAATTCTTCAGGTATAGATCAGATTCAGCGGCAGAGGCGGGTTTTTCCACACGCCGGGTTTGGGCAGAATATGCTGGCCGCCCACCGTCAGCCAGTAGAGGTCAGGATTGACTTCTCTCAGCTTCCCGTCATCCGGCGGCCTGGCCTGGTTGGTGTAGGCATAGGTGGTCTGAAAAATGCAGACGCTCTGCTTCCCGGCACGGGCGACCACGTAGTTTTTTTTGAAGGTGAGGGGTTTGATTCTCTGAGCGGCGGCGATCTCGTTGATTTCGCTGTCGGTAAATTTCATCAGGATAGCCCGGCTGGCACCACGTTCCGATATTCGGATCAAAGCCCGCGATTCGCTGCTGCCGACATAGACCGTCGTGATGCAGGGTATTCTCTTGAAGTACTGCGCAGCCACGATGGCAGCCGTTCGCCTGCCGCCCACCATGACGGGCACACTGTAATACTCAAAAAACTTTTTCTGCATATCCTCGGCACACTTATCACCCTTCTCGTAGAGTTCTTTGGAAATGTACCTGAGATCGCGAGCCAGATCCTCGGCAGCTTCCGCAATGGGCCAGTCGATGCGCACATGAAAATGGGAAAGAGCGTAGCGGTTCCTGGTCTTGCTGGCTTTGTCCCTTTGAATGAGAAGCCCATAGTCTGCCGGCAAAATGTCTTTCATAAACTTGAAAAAATGAACCGACTCCAGATATTTCTGGTTGCGGTCGAATTTATCGGACAGGGACAGCGCTTCCGAGTGCAGCAGATTGGTTTTAGTCGTCTTGTTGACGTCGAAAAAACGGATGTATTTTTTATGGATGGAGTGGATAAAATCCTCCACGAAGATTACCAGAAATGTATTGTGGTGCTTATACTCCAAATCCGGTATTCGTGCACGGGGCTTGAGTTCGCGTTTTTCGACAAAGGGATATTTTGATTTTTTTGCGATGAAATTGTCGTAGGAATCGATCAGGGAATATTGCAGCATGAACTGGTCAAGCTCATCCCGGAGCAATTCATAGTAGGAACGCCTCAGCCGGTCAGCCTGGCTCAACTCCTCACGTACACTCCAGAATGCCACTTTACTCTCCTGCTGTTTCATATGTTTCATGTAATATAGTACCGAGGTCTTGCATGAACGAAATTCCCTACAAGATAGTCAGGTGGTGGTAAGTATGGTCCCTACCAGCAGTGAAGCTACAGCCTTTTTCCAGCGCAATACAAGGAATTCATATCACTTTTTTACTTTAGCGTCAACTATGGAAGTGGCCCGGTTCTGCTGCTCGATCCAGCGATTCAGCGGTTCACGAAAGCGGTATCCCACAAAAGCAACCATAGCACTTACCAGGAAGGCAACGGCCAGCACCAGATAATTTCTTTCGAACAGCATGGCCCCCTGAAGGCTCAGCATGAAGGTTCCGGGCATCCTGCCTATGGCTGCCATCAGGATAAACACCTTGAACGGCATAATGCTCAAGCCTAAAAATAGACAGAGATAATCCTTGGGGAACCCCGGAATGATGAAAAGGATGAAGATCAGCATGACACCCTTCTGGCTTACCAGCCTGTCAAAACGGGTCAAGTGCCTTTCTGGAATCAGTTTCCGAATGTAGCGTTTCCCGATAAATCGGCCTATGTAGAAGTTGATCATCGACCCGGCCGTCAGGGCAATGCTGGAATACACAAACCCACTGGCTGCCCCAAAAAGGTACCCCCCGATAAAACCGGTTGCCTCTCCCGGGACGGGTGCAAAGATCACCTGCAGGACCTGGAAAAGCATAAACACCACCGGCGCACCATCCCCAAACGCCGCCACAAACCGGGCGGTTTCTTCGCGGTCGCTGACAACCGCCCAGAACTGCTCCATCCCCTGCGACAGCTGTGATCTGAAAATAATGATGAGAAGCGCCAGGCAGCATGCCGTTGCCAATCCGATGATGACAATATTCCCGCGCCTTGATTTTTTCAGGTTCATATATTCATCAAGATGTACTGAATAGGCCCTATGGTTGCATAAACAATATGGCAAAGTAGAGATAATAAGTTGTAATAATAGCCAATATCATAGCGATAGCGCCATTTTCTGGATATCCCTCCAGGTGAATTCATCCGACTTCGCTCTTCGAGCTACGCCGAGACAAGGTAAAAAACTACGACTTCACCCTCAGACGCCTTGG
>JAOZRT010000515.1 GCA_029940035.1 Desulfobacterales bacterium | reverse complement strand
CATGGGGATCCCTGATTTTTAGATGGGGGTACCAAGATTACCGGAGGTCCGAGGCAAGTTCCATGAAAGAGAAAACGCCAGACATGGGGATCCCTGATTTTTAGATGGGGGTACCAAGATTACCGGAGGTCCGAGGCTGTATGTAGGGGCAAACCTGTGTGTTTGCCCGCCAGAGGATGGAAAACCAAGAACTTGAACCCCAAAGGCACAAAGGACACAAAGAAAATCTAATAGAAAAAGCGGACAGATAGTCGGAGACCGGAGATCGGATGTTAACAGATGAACGTCCAACATCGAACATCCAACACTGAACATCGACCCGTTGGCTCTTAGCTGAACGCAATAAGCTGAAAAACCACATTCGACGTTGGATGTTGGATGTTCGATGTTCATTTTGGAATAAACAGACATGGGAGACAGGCTATTAGAACACTAAACTATCCACAACAGTCTGAAAACTATATGAATCCCCTTTGTGTTCTTTGTGGTTCATATTCAAACAGATAACCATCGGAGCAAACCATGGATTACAAGGAAATTTTGTGTGAAACCGATGGGGCCATATGTACCCTGACCCTCAACAATCCTGAAAAAATCAACGCCCTTTCCAAAAACATGGTGGCAGAGCTGATCCATGCCTTCTCAACCGTTTCCACGGATGAGGACATCAAAGCAGTCATCCTGAAAGCTGCGGGCAAACATTTCTGCGCCGGTCACTTTATGGCTGAAATGGTGGACGGCGACATGAAAACCTACAAATTCATTTTCGACCAATGCACCCGCCTCATGACGTTGATCCACGAAATTCCGCAGGTGGTCATTGCCCAGGTCCAGAGCATAGCCACGGCAGCCGGCTGCCAGTTGGTGGCCTGGTGCGACCTGGCCGTAGCCGGCGAAAACGCCCAATTCGCCACCCCGGGCGTAAAAATAGGATTATTCTGTACCACTCCCATGGTGGCCCTCACCCGGGCTATTGGCCGCAAAGCCGCCATGGAGATGCTCATGACCGGCCGCTACTTTCCTGCTTTGGAAGCTAAAGAACTGGGGCTTGTCAACAAGGTCGTCCCCAATGAAAACCTGGACGATGAAACCAGAAAAATGGCCCTTCAGATTGTCGAAGCCAGCGGCCTGGTTATAGGAATAGGCAAACAGGCTTTCTATGCCCAGATCGACCAGGCCGATGCTGCGGCGTGGAATTATGCCAAACACACCATCACCCTGAACAACCTGGCCAAAGATGCCCAGAACGGCATTAAGGCGTTTCTGAACAAGGAGACACCGGAGTGGCACAACAAATAATAAAAAATGCTGGGGCATTTTTTATGTGACGCGACTTCGTCGCTAAAATATCATTTCTACCTGACTAAACAGGCTGTTCAATAACGCTTCATTCACAACGATAATACGATTTTTTCAGGGTTAAAAAGCGTACTTCTTCAGCGGTCGTCTTTTTCCGCCTGAATTGATCGCATTACACTCGCCACAAATTCTGCAGATTCTACTAAATCTGTTTTAAGCCACTTGCTAGCCTTTTGGGGATCCTTGGCTGCCAGGCTTTGGATAATTTTCTTGTGGTAGCGCGGGCCCGTACGCGGGTCGGCAAATAGTGTCTGACGAAACATCAAATGGTAGTAGGGGCTAACCTGGTCCCATAGATTTTGAATCATGGGAAACAGTAAGGGCATCCCGGCTTCCCGATAAATTGCAAAATGGAATTCCCGATTCACAGACAATGCACGATCAGCATCATTTTCTTTTTGGGCGTCCATATACTGGCTGTTTAATAGTTTGATTGTTTTAACCGTGCCTTTCGTAATGGCCATAGCGGCTTTTCGTGCTGCAGGCAACTCCAGCATGAGCCGTATTTCAAGAATTTCCCTGAATTTCTTTTCCGATAGCTCGTTTGCCGTAGCACCCTTCTTGGGTTGAACGGTTAAAAAATTTCGTGCTTCCAAACGACCCATAGCCTCCCGGATGGGTATCACGCTGATGCCCATTTGCCTGGACAGCTTTTCGGCTATTAGCCTCTCGCCCGGTTTAATGCGCGCCGTTACCAATGCACGCTCCAGTTCTTTATATACCAATTCCTGTGCAGTTGGCGTTTGAATGGGATTCACCAGATAGGCAGGTTCAACCGGCGGCAAAGATAATTTTTCTAACTCCGACCGTTGATATTGGGTTTGCCATGTTTTTCGCAGGCTCAATAAACCGCTCATCCCCTTCAGTCCGACCCTTGCATACCAGCTGCTGACCAGACGTGATGCACTGGGAAGAGAAAGAGGTTTATTTCCTTTTCTCGATTTAAAAAGCAAATCGTCTCCACCCGGACGGTTTTTCAGGAGATAACGCTGAAATGATGCATGGGTTTTCGGCCCCATTGTAACCGGTTTGATTCGGGTTGTA
>JAOZRT010000184.1 GCA_029940035.1 Desulfobacterales bacterium | reverse complement strand
TTTTAGCCGTGGCGCTGAGATTGTCATGCTATCTCCGGCCGGACTGAGGAGCCCGGTGGTCGTGGAAAATTACTGGCGTTTGGTGGAGAAGTACAAAATGACAAATGTAGGTGGCGTTCCGACAAGCCTGTCGGCCCTGACCCAAATTCCAATCGGAGATTCTGACCTTAGTTCAGTCAAATACGGTTTATCCGGAGGAATGGCACTGCCCTTGCAGGTAGAAAAGGATTTTACAGAAAAAGTGGGTTGTAAATTAATTCAACTATACGGGGCTACAGAGGCTACAATGCATATGGTCCAATCGCCTCTCGGAGCCGTACAGAAATTTGGCTCGGTGGGCCTTAGGCTGCCGTATGTGGAATTGAAAGTAGTTATCTCTGCACACGGGAATCTATTTAAGATGTGTCAAGCCAATGAAATAGGTGATGTCTTAATCAAAGGTCCCGGCGTCTTTCCGGGATATCTTGATAAACGACAAAATCAAGGCACAATAACTGAAGATGGCTGGCTTATTACAGGCGACCTGGGTTATCTGGATGAAGAGGGCTTCCTCTTCCTGACAGGCAGGTCCAAGGACTTGATCATTCGTAGCGGCCATAACATTGATCCCGATATTATTGAAGAAGCATTAATGGAACATCCTGCAGTAAATTTAGCAGCTGCAGTGGGAAAGCCTGACGAATATGCCGGAGAGTTGCCGGTGGCCTATGTGCAACTTAACAAGGAAGCTACAACCACAAAGGAAGAATTGTTGAACTTTCTTGCTGATCATATCTCAGAACGTCCAGCCATGCCAAAGGATATTATTATCATCGATACCATGCCTACGACCGCAGTGGGTAAAATTTTCAAACCTCAGTTACGCTGGGATCTTGCACAGAAACATTTCAGTCAAGTATTGTTACCGCTTGAAAAAGAGAACCTGAAAATTTCTATTGAGGTTGGAGAAAGCAAAACTCATGGAACCCTATGTAAGGTCTTCGTGTCCGGTTCTTCGTCAAGAGACAAGAATCAGATAGAGAATGAGATCACGGCCTGCATTAACAAGTACCAGCACATTAAACCGGAAATTCATTGGCGATAATAGTGGACAAGGATGATGCAAAAACGTTCCCTGAAAGGAGGTAACCATACTTTCCGGATAGAAATATTTAGAAGTTAGGCAAAATAGCAGCAAATAAAACATGAAAAACTTTAATGAGGAGATTACTATGTCAATCGAAGAAAACAAAGATTTAATCCGTCGATATATTGAGGCAATAAATGGTAAAGATAAACCTGCAGCTGTTGTGGAAGAATATATAACAGATAAAGAGTTATTGGAATTTCTTGCCTGGGGTGAAACTGCTTTTCCGCATTTTGAGTTGTTAATTGAAGACATGATAGCAGAAGGAGATCAGGTAGCAGTACGAGCAACATTTAGAGGCACACACAAGGGTGACTTTCTGGGCATCCCTCCAACCGGAATCTATATGAATCAGCCTTTTAATATTATTTACCGCATTGCTGATGGCAAGATCGTGGAACACTGGATGGCTATTAATCGCCTGGAGGTGATGCAGCAGCTTGGCGTCATCCCGGAGGATCTTTCTGAGCTGGTAAAAAAGGATTGAGCACCAAAATATTAAAAAGAGAAATGCAATGGGACAACTCAAAGGAGTAAGAATTGTTGAAATTGCCAGCATCGGGCCGGGGCCCTTTTGCGCCATGATGTTAGCCGACATGGGGCCGGATGTATGTTTTTTGATTTTAAACATCGAAGGAACACAAGATGAAAAATGAGAGGGATTATATTAACTTCAGCATAGATGATCGGATTGCCTTGGTTATGATGGACAGGCCACCGGTCAATGCTATGAATCGTAAAATCAGGAAGGAAATAGACGAAGTTTTTGAAGAACTCAACGCTATAAGTGAAATTGGTGCTGTAATTATTACCAGTAAGTTAGAAAAAGTTTTCATGGCCGGTGCAGACTTGGAAATGATGACAAAAACAAACTCGGTAGAGGCAATAGAATTGTCGACATCATTACATACAACTCTTTCAAAGATCGAAAAATCAGACAAGGTTGTGATTGCTGCCATCAATGGTCCGGCCCTGGGAGGCGGTTGTGAGATCGCGTTGGCGTGCGATATAAGAGTAATCGACGAATCCGCCATTATCGGATTGCCGGAAGTGAGTTTAGGCTTTTTACCGGGAGGCGGGGGGACTCAACGATTGGCAAGACTTGTGGGAATTGGAAAAGCCAAAGAGCTGATTTTGACAGGGGATCCTGTTAATGCAGATGAAGCGAAAAGGATCGGGCTTGCAGAGAGGATAGCGCCAAAGGGTGAAGCCGTCGTCGAAGCCAAAAAATTGGCAAAACGTGTACTACTAAGAGGACCAATAGCTGTAGCTAACGCCAAAAAGGCCATCAACCAAGGTATGGACATGGCATTTGAAGATGGACTCAAAAGAGAGACAGAGCTTTTTAGTGCAATTTTTGAAACTCAGGATATGAAAGAGGGTGTCAAGGCGTTCCTGGAGAAGAGAAAACCAAACTTTATGGGAAAGTAGCAGGATGGGTTGATTTCACCCTACAAAAATAGCTTCTCATTGAAATTCATGGGACTCAAAAATAAGGAGAAAAAGAAGAAATGGCACAGCGGATTGCCGACCGACGAGATGTTGGTTTTGTCATTTATGAATAACTGGAGGCCGAAGATCCCAAAGTAGGCGGTCAAGGCCTTCCACTTCTGATCTCTCAGGCTGCGAATGAATACATTGAAGGCGCTGATTTTGCATTTTTTTAACCTTTGGCGGGACATGATCCTAATGGAAATTACTTACAGCCCCCTGAATAATTATCGTTAAATTTTATCTAAAAACTTTATCTAAAAAAAGGGAGAAGCATTATGCATCAACTTAACGGATTGGAGACATTATGGTTCGCTTTAGAAGGCAGCAACCAGCCCATGCATTTCGCAACACTTAGGGTATACGACCCATCCACGGCACCCGGTGGCAAAGTTACTTTCAATGACACCTTTAAGTTCATTGAGAGCAAGCTGGATAAAATTCCCATATACCGCCGAAAACTGTTCAAACCACCAATGACGTTAGACCACCCCTTCTGGATCGATGACGAGGATTTTGATCTGAAAAATCACATTAAAAATATTGCCTTGCCTGCTCCGGGCGACTTGAAGCAACTCTTCAAACTATCCGGTCAAATGCACTCACAGCCCCTGGATCCGTCTCTTCCGCCTTGGGAGTGGTGGGTAATCGAAGGGCTTGAAAAAATCGAGGGCTTGCCAAAAGGCAGTTTCGCCATTCTGAGCAAATCTCATCATGCCTTTATCGACGGAGGAAGTGATTTTGAGATCGAGAACATATTGCATGGCCACTCTCCGGAGCCCGCAACTACGGAGCCGCCCACAGAGTGGTCGCCGAAGAAAAAGCCCAACCGCTTAGAACTGTTCACGGTTGGGGCGGTTAATAACATAATGAAGCCGTTCATGTTAACCAATGATCTGTTGAATATAGGTAAGGGGGTGGGCAAGGCAGTGCTTGGAAGAAAACTTGTGCTGCCAAAGCGTGCACCCAGGACACGTTTCAACAGGCCTGTTTCACGCAACTGGGTGTTTGGATTTCACACAGTCAAGTTGGCTGAAATCAAGTCCATAAAAAATGCCATAGAAGGTGTTACCGTGACTGACGTCGCTATGTCTATCATTTCAGGCGCAATGCGCCGTTATCTGGATGACAAGGGTGAGCTGCCGGACAAGTCTTTGATTACCATAAATCCCGTGAGTGTACGCGAGAAAAAAGAAAAAGGCACTTATGGAAACCAACTCAGTGCAATGACAGTTTTATTACGATCTGATATTGCCGATCCGCTAAAGCGATTGCGAGCCGTTGGGGATGCGAGCGTGAACGCTAAGGAAAGGCTGGATGCCATAGGTCTCCGCGGGCTTACCGACTTCGCTAACCACCTGCCGGGAGCGGCCGTAATCCTCCCGGTCTGGCTTGCAAAAGTGACGAAGACTTTTAACCCTGACTTATACAACACGACCGTCTCAAGTATTCCGGGACCGCAAAAGCCTCTATACATGAACGGGGCGCAGTTGGTGAACACTTACGGTCTTGGGTTCCTTTATGACGGCCACGGCCTGTTCAACGGCGTTAACAGTTATAATGGGAAATTTACTTTTTGCGTGACTTCATGCCGGGATATCATGCCGGACCCTGAATTTTACGTTCAGTGTATTCAGGATTCATTCGATGAATTGAAGGCTGCGGCATTGGGTCAGGCTAGCGGTAAAGCAGGAAAGCCTTCCAAAGGTAAGAGTCCCAAAAAACAATAAAAGGAGAAAATTATTATGTCAATCGAAGAAAACAAAGATTTAATCCGTCGATATTTTGAGGCAATACGTGCAGCATTATAAACGCACACAAAAAAACGATTTTTTGAGCTGGCAAAAAAAGACTGAGCGCCAAAATATTAAAAAATGACTCACAAATGGTTACCGCCATTTTTTTGCAGAGAGGAAAATATAAACAAAATGAACACTGCTAGGAGGAAATTCAATGCAAGATCCCTTGTTTGAGCCGATAACTATTAATAATCTTCAGATTAAAAACCGCATTAATATGCCGGCCATGCATTTGAACATGTGCCGCAATGGCGAAATCTCTGATCAAATAATTCAATTCTATGCCGAACGTGCCCGCGGTGGTGTTGGCCTCATTACCGTAGGCTATGCCTCGGTCGATGAGATATCAGGTTTGCCCACCTGCATCGCTGCTCATGACGACAAATTTATCCCGGGCTTGAAGCAACTGGCTGATGCAATGAAAACCCATGGCGCCCGGAGTGGGATTCAACTCAATCATGGCGGCAGGGAAATGCATTCTGCTATTCTTAAAGGCAAGCAGGCTATTGCCCCCTCGGCTATTTTCTGTCGTGTCACCAAAGAGACACCCCGAGCGATGGAATCGACAGAGATTCAAGAAGTCATTGATGCATTTGCTCAGGCTGCCGTTAGGGTCAAAGCAGCAGGGTTTGAGCTGATAGAGGTGTTGACTGGCGCAGGATATATGATTAGCTCTTTCCTTTCTCCTCTGACCAATCAGCGCAATGACGAGTACGGCGGCTCTTTGGAAAACCGAATGCGATTTGGGCTGCAAGTAATGCAAGCGATCCGGAAGGAGGTTGGTCCGGATTATCCGGTGGTTGCACGAATTAACGGCAATGATCTGATTCCCGGCGGTATCGGCCGCAAGAACTCAGAGGCTTTCGGAGTGGCTTTAGTTGAAAAAGCCGGCGTGGACGCACTTCACATTAATGCCGGCTGGCATGAAGCCTCAGTGCCGCAAATCGTTGCCTCTGTTCCCCGTGGTGCGTATGCGTATCTGGCAAGAGGATTTAAGGAGTTGGTCGATGTGCCGGTGATCACCGCTCATCGGATAAATGAACCGGCCCTTGCCAGAGAACTGATTGCAGATGGCATGTGCGATATGGTCTCCATGGGCCGCGGACTCATTGCTGATCCGTCTCTGCCGGAAAAGATTCGAACCGGGCGTAAAACCGAGATGATCCACTGTATCGCTTGCGCCCAGGGGTGTTTCGATCGTATTCCCGAAATGAAGTCGATTACATGTCTATGCAATCCCAGAGCCGGACGTGAAAAAGAAACCCAGATTACGCGGATCGATACACCCAAAAAGGTTATGGTGATCGGCGGCGGTGCGGCCGGTATGAGTTCAGCCATAGCCGCTTCGGAACGCGGGCATAACGTCACTCTTTACGAGAAGGATGATCGCTTGGGGGGACAGTTGTATCTGGCCGCTGCGCCTCCAGGTCGTGAAGAGTTCGCCCAATTGGTCAAGGATCTCGAGTGCCAGTTGGCGCTTAGCGACGTCAACGTATGTATTGGTCAACAAGTGGATGAGGCCTTGATCGATGCTCAAACATATGATATGGCTATTTTAGCCACCGGAGCAACCCCAATTTCGATCCCGATCCCCGGTGCCAGTCTACCGCATGTAGTTCAGGCCTGGGATGTACTGAGAAACAAAGTGCATACAGGCCGGCGCGTTGTGATTATCGGCGGCGGCGCCGTAGGTGTTGAAACCGCATTGTATATAGCTGAAAAAGGGACACTCTCGGGTGATGTGGTCAAATTTTTACTGGTCAACAAAGTCGAAGACCCCGAGACCATATATGAACTGGCAACTCATGGAACCAGAGAGGTCACAATTATCGAAATGCTGGATAAGATGGGGCAGGACTTTGGGAGAACGACCCGTTGGACGATGATCCAGGATATGGATCGCAGACAGATCAACACAAAGACCGCGACCAAGGCAATCGAGATTAGCTCTGACCAGATTATTATCGAGCACGACAACGTCCGTGAGTCTATCCCTGCCGATACGGTTGTTCTGGCAGTCGGAGCCAAACCATCTGACCATTTGGCAAAGATACTCGAAAAGAGCAATATCCCTTACCAAGCCATCGGAGATGCCCGTAAAATAGGTCAGGCCTTTGACGCCATTCACCAGGGTTTTGATACCGGCAGGGCGATTTATTGACATTAACCAAAGGAGAGTTGACATGAACCAAGAGAATATCGTCCATGCTGGACCAGAACCAGCTAAGGATAGAACTGTAACTGTGCCCAGTTAGGTGATTATGGCACTTTAGAGTGCTGTCCCTTTGCCCGGGTCAAATTTTTTGATGTGAATATTACACATCGTGTAAAATTGCAGTGTGCCATGGGGCGGAATAAATTAGGGTTAAGGAAAAAACAACTAAAAAATGAAAATGGAGAGAAAGTGTCTAAAGAAAAACAAAACAAGGAAAAATTGACTGACGAAGTTGTTGCAGATTTAGCAGAGATTCAAAAGGTAGTGAAAGACGCAATCGACAAAGGTGCTGCGAGTGTCGAGCAAGTTCATCTGTCAATTGCTAAGATGCCTCTCAAGTATCTTGAAAGGATCGAAAGAATCGAGAACGCCACCAAAAAAGTCGGGGATATCCAGGAGAAGACGATCGGGTATGTTTATGACTTGATCCGGAGGGTCAACAGCAGAGTTGATGGCATTGCCAATGACTTGCTTAAAAAAACGGGTGGCGAATAAAATATAGGATGATCTTGCTTCCTATCAAGTGGGTGGGAAGCAAGGCTTATGATGTTTGAAAGTTTAATGATCAACAAAGAGGTACAGACAATATGGAATTTAGTACACTAAAGTTTGAGGAGCCGGAGCCTGGAATTGGAATAATCACGCTGAACCGACCGGATCGATTAAATGCAATTACCATGAAAATGCTGAAAGAACTGTATGCCCTTTTTCATGATCTCGGTAGACGGCAAGAAGTGCGGGTCCTGATAATCACCGGTGCAGGCAGGGGTTTTAGTTCAGGAGCTGATATCAAGGACGAATTTCCAACAACTAAAGAAGGACTTGGTTTTTTTTCATCTGCTGCGGCTCACTTGGAAGAGGGGCAGAAATTATACGCTGGGATTATAGTGGAGATGCGACGTCTGGCGCAACCCATCATAGCAGCGGTCAACGGCACAGCGGCCGGTGGTGGAATGTGCATGGCCCTGGCATCAGATATTATTATCGCAGCTCACAGCGCCAAATTCGTTTCTTCTTTTATAAATATTGGACTTTCAGGTGGTGAGCTTGGCACTACATATTTTTTGCCGAGAATGATTGGGTACGCTCGTGCTTCCGAGATATTAATGACAGGGAGGACTGTGGATGCCGCGGAAGCCGAAAAGATCGGTTTGGTGAGCCGTCTGGTTGAAGAGGAAAAGCTCTTAGACACGGCCATTAAAACAGCCAGAATTCTGCTCAGCAAATCACCACTGGGGTTGAGGCTCACGAAAGAGGCTTTAAAGTATAATTTGGATGCTTCATCATTGGAAGCAGCTATTGAGTTTGAAAATCGCAACCAGAGCATACTTTGCTGCGCGCCTGAATTCTTTGAAAGGTTTGATGCATTTATGAAAAAGCGACGGAGCTCTTAGGAGCAGGTTGCGGGTCTATAGGGTTTTGATTAGACCATTTATGAACCATTGGAGAGGTGTAACAAGTTGCGTATTTGCTTTCTTTCCGATCTACATGTATCCCGGTACGGTGACACCAACGAAGCTCTCTTTTCACCGTTTTTAAAAATCGGTGGCCAAGTGGTTGATATCGGCATTTTGTGGTCCACACATGGGACGTTCCAAGGATGGAAGATTCAGGAAAACATCGTTTCCGGTCATTGGCGCGTACTGGATCCGGATGGCATCCGTCGGCCAACGTTCTTGGCAGGGTTAGACGATCTAAAAAAACAAACCGAAGTTTGGCACGCTGCTGACGCTATCAACCTGGTTTCATCGCCGCCCTCGAACGGTGAAAGGATGAGATTGCTTGAAATTGACCCATCAAATACCAATCTCATGCTTTTACAGATTCGTGCGGCGCTTGATTCGTTGGATCCTCCCGCGGACTGGCTTGTTTTGTCTGGCGACCTCACTGATAATGGCTATGGATACTTCCTGATCAATAGAGTATTCCAATCCTGGTTTGAAGCGTCCAGAGTGTTTGTAGTGCCGGGAAATCATGACCTGAATCGGATTATTCCGTATTATTTGGGAATGGAGCCGGGGACAACGACAAGGGAAGAAAAGGAAGGGCGGTTTTGGAGTTGGTACAAGGATAATATACGACTCCCTTCTTTCTCAATGGGATGCTCTTCGTCGGTCAACGCAGGTGACGGCGTATACCTTATTGGTCTGGATAGCGTAAAAAATGTTTCCCGCTCCTTTGGAATTGAACCTATGCTGAATGCAATTGGGGAGGTCAGCCAGGCAGCGATTCAACGTTTAAAGAACATAGTCTATGAGACCAGAAAGAAGTTTGCTGATTGCTGTATTATAGTTGTCCTCCATCACCATGTTCCGTGGCAAGGATTTGCAGACCAGGAAGCTTTTAAGCAGTACATTAACATAAGCAATGCAAAGGAACTCTGGGAGACGCTGGTTGATTTAAAAGTTAACGTTGTTGCCAGTGGTCATCGACACTATAGCTATTATAGAGAC
>JAOZRT010000028.1 GCA_029940035.1 Desulfobacterales bacterium | reverse complement strand
GACGTTGGATGTTCGATGTTCATTTTTGGAAAAACAAATATGGAAGACAGGTTGAAAAAAATCTATAAAAAAAGTGACAACTTTTAATCAGGACTTGACCAGGCGGTCAGCAACCTGAAACCCGACACCTGAAACCAAGTGGAAACCGACACCCAACTATTAATCAGGAGCTGTCCAGTAAAGTACATCTGGTCCTACTTGATGCTTACGTGACGCCGAATCCCGGCATAAAGGCCTAAGCCAACTGCACAGAACAGGGCCGCGCGCCCCAGGAAATCACCATATCGCGAAAAGAACGTCCGCCCCGACCGAAGATGAACATTCCCTTTGAGGGTGGCTGCCTGCCACCATGCTGTCCGGGCAACCACCTGACCCCTGGCATCGATATGCGCTGAAATGCCGTTATTGGCCGCGCGAATAAAACTGCGCCGGCATTCGATGGCCCGCATCCGGCTGAAATTAAAATGGTGTTGATAGCCCGGGGTATTTTTCCACCACCCGTCGTTGGTGATCATGCAGATAAACCCTTTCTGCCCGGGCAGGTTGTGGGCGCAGTAGGCACCGAAGATGGATTCAAAGCAGAGAATGGGCAGAATTCCGATGGAAGTGCCAATCGTATCATCGGGGGAAGCACCGGGCGATTCAAAAGCGGAACGGGCCTCACGGTTGGAATAAGTCCCGGTGTAGCCGCCCAGTTCCAGGGAAAATTTACCCAGAAAGCTTAAGTACTGTACAAAAGGCATGCGTTCGAACAAGGGCACCAGCTTTGTTTTATGATAGAACTGGGCTTCGGAACCCGGGGGCAGGAACAGGGCCGAGTTGAAGGCTTCGAAATAAAAATCATTTTGCCGGTCATAGCGGCTGCCCGGGGGGATATCATTCGGATCGAGTCTCACAAAACTGTGTACGCCCAGGAGGATGTTCAATTGCGGGTATTTTTTTTGAAAATCCTGAAGACGGCGAAGATGGGGCGATGACCCGGGATTTTTTTCATCCATCTGCTGCAGAATAAGGGTTTCAGGGCCAATAAGAAATCGGGTTTGCCCATCGCACAGCTTATCGGCCGTCTTAAAAAAGGCATCCAGATGTTGGGCCTGCCTTTGAGGTTCGAACTTTTCCGTATAGGGGTCCAGGTTGGGCTGTACCAGGGCAAATGGCAGGGTGTCCTCCCCTTCCTGGAAGTTTTGAAAGATGTGCCAGGACAGCAACGCGGGAGCGATCAATATCAGCAGAATACCTGTACCGGCCAGCGCGCGTGATCCTGAGCCGCCGGAACGACAGGCCGTGACCATCTTCAGGCCGGCCAGGTTGGCCAGGATGATCCAGAGGGTCCCCCCGCGGGCACCGGTATACTCGTACCACTGGATGATCTCGGGAGCTGTGGCCAGGGCATTACCCAGGTTGAGCCAGGGCCAGGCCAGGTCCCACAATTCATGAAAGTGTTCGTACCCCATCCAAATCAGCACAAAGGGAACCAGCAGGGAAAGACCCAGGATCGTTCGAATACGGCTGACCAGCCAGAAGAAGAGCGCCTGTACAAGCGCATTGGCCAGCATGATGAGGATGGCGCCCAAAAAGTGGGCCCGCGAAACCCACCAGGTCCCTAGAAGGTTCCACAGCAGAAAACTGACCAGGGCATAGTTGAAAACCAGGTATGGGTTGGCACGCTGCCGGAGTTTTTCTTCCAGGCACAAGAGCGGTATCCAGGCCATGAAGATCAGGAAAAAAAGTCCTGGAAAGACCCAGGGAAGCCCCAGGAGCAGGCCGCTGACAAGGGCGAGGTGCAGGTTTTTTATTCCATTCCCCTGGCCGGCAGCATGCTGTTGGCCGTTCAATGGATTGAATGTGCTGGGTCCATGCATATGAGCGGTCTCTCAAACCTGGGTACCAGTATCAAGTGTTTTTCCTGATGTGAGGGTTTTCATACTATTGTTCCGAATGCCGTAAGGGGCGGAGCGCATATTTTTTCAAAGTGCCATATCCAACCCACGCAAACCCTGTGCCTATCAGATTGTTGATGAACAATAGGCCGAATCTTAATAAAATCAGACCATAGAAACATCACCAATCCGGCTGGGCACTAGGGTAGCCGTGCAGATTCTTAGTAATATGGCGCTTTGACAATGGCAAAAGCTTCTGATAGCTATCCAATCTATCAGGCATTAGCACATTTCCCATGTGTTGGGGCAGAAATATCGTTCTCAAGTGCGACTGACTGTTTCTAAAGGTGGGGCATATGTTGTCAAGATTGCTCAAATTCCTAAAAATAGATATTTGGAACATCCAATCCGGGCATCTTTCCGGGAAAAAATCCTTTCTGTTGAGACAACTGCGGCTCGTTCTATTGGCTGCGCGCGGAACCCGGGAAGACCGTCTGCAACTCAGGGCATCGGCCCTCACCTTTTACACGCTGCTGGCGATCGTGCCCATTATGGCCATGGCTTTTGCCATTGCCAAGGGGTTCGGGTTCGAAACCTCTCTCGAAGAACGGCTTCTGCAGGAATTTCCCGGTCACGAGGCGGTGATGACGCAGGTGGTCACATATGCCCAGAACCTGTTGGAGAGGACCAAAGGCGGCATGATAGCGGGTATCGGCGTCATTGTGCTGTTCTGGGCCGCCATCAATGTGTTGAGCCACATTGAACAGTCCCTCAACGATATCTGGGATGTCAAGAAATCGCGTTCCATCTGGCGTAAATTCAGCGACTACATGGCGATCATGGTGATATCCCCAGTACTTGTGCTCCTTTCCGGCAGCGTTACCGTTTACATTAAAACCCAGGTGATCTCCGTTGTTGAACACATATCATTGCTGGGCGAAATCAGCCCGCTGATCTTTACGATCCTCAAGTTTCTGCCGTTTGCCATGATCTGGATATTGTTTTCCCTCATCTACCTGCTGATGCCCAACACCAAGGTTCGCCTTACATCAGGGTTGCTGGCCGGGTTTATCGCGGGCGGCCTTTACCAGATCCTCCAACTCACCTATCTCAATTTCCAGTTCCTGATTGCCAAGTACAACGCCATCTACGGCAGCTTTGCAGCACTGCCCCTGTTCCTGATCTGGCTGCATTTGAGCTGGATGATCGTTCTTTTCGGTGCTGAAATTTCCTTTGCACACCAGAATATCGGAACATTTGAGTTCGATCAGGAAAGCCGTCAGGTCAGCTTCAATATGAAGAAGCTCCTGGCGCTCATGATTTCACACCTGGTCGTGCAACGGTTTGCAGGGGCCGGGACGCCCTACACCATGACCCAGATGTCAGGCAGACTGGAAATCCCCATAAGGTTGGTTCACAGGGTTGTGGCCGATCTGACGGAAAGCGGCATCCTGTCCGAAGTGGAGTCGGACGAACCCGACGAACCCGCCTTTCAGCCGGCTGTTGACAGCAGTCTGCTGAGTATGGGCTACATCGTGGATGCCCTGGAAAAAAACGGCTCCGAAAAAGTTCCAATTCTGCAGACAAAAGAAACCACTGCAATTTCAACATCTCTTGCGCGTTTCCAGGAAACCATTGACAGATCTCCGGACAATCTGCTCTTAAGAGACCTTACAAAATTATAGGATTCCTTTCATCACGGAAGCACGAAAATGAAAAACCACGAAAAGCAATATGGCTTTTCGTGGTTTTGTGATGCGTGGCAGCCGGTTATTTATCCCAGCAAGATTGTTTACACAGACAGCCGCATTACAATGAAGCAAGCGCCTCTACGTCTTCGATGCTTTTGGGGATGGGGGGTCCCAGAACACGCACGCCCTCTTCGGTGACCAGAACATTGTCCTCCACGCGTACCCCGCCGAACCCTTTGAATGCTTCCACTTTATCGTAGTCTATGAACTGCAGGAATTTTTTTTCGGCCTTCCACCGATCAATCAATTGGGAAATGAAGTAAATACCCGGTTCCACGGTCATCACAAAGCCGGCCTCCAATGGTCGGGCCATCCGCAGCCTGTTTGTTCCGAACAGGCTGCTGCGCGTTATGGTGTTCGTATACCCCACAAAATCTTCACCCAGGCCTTCCATGTCGTGTACATCCAGTCCGATCATGTGGCCTAAGCCGGCGGGCTGGAAAAGGGCATGCGCACCCTGGTCCACCGATTCATCCACATCACCTTGCATGAGCCCGAGCTGTTGCAGGCCTTCCGTAATGATGCGGCAGGACAATTTGTGTACGTCCCTGAATTCGATGCCCGGCCGCATCGATTCGATGGCTTGTTCCTGCGCCGCCAGAGCAATGCCGTAAATATCCTTCTGCCGCGGACTGAATGTGCCGCCCACGGGAATGGTGCGGGTGATGTCGGAGGCGTAGTGCATGGGTGATTCCGCACCGGCATCATTGACCGCCAGGTCCCCATTTTGCATGATGTTGCCGTGAAACTGGTTATGAAGAATATCGCCATTTATGGAAAAAATGGTGGGGTATGACATGCGGCTGCCGCCCCGGGAATAGGCCAGGCTTTCCATGGCGCTTACGATCTCCAGTTCATACTTGCCGGGGGATGTCATCTGCATGGCCATTGTGTGCATTGCACACGTGATATCCAACGCCGTTTCAATCTGCTCGACCTCGGCATCACTTTTGGCGGACCGCTGTGACACAACAGCACGGATCAATTCAGGGGAGGCGGTTTTCGCGATGGCTTCAGGTGCCCTACCCAGAAGGCGGGAAATTTTTAGCGTATTGCCGGCCCGGTACTGGGGCAGTATGTGCACGGAGCGGTTCGATTTCACGGCCTTGCGGACAAATTCATGCAATTGATCTGCCGGGGCTGTCTCATCGATGGCTGCTTTTTCACACAACGATCGCAGGGATGGAGCTGTGCCGGACCAAACGCTTTCCTCCAACGTAATTTCATCCCCGAATACGATTTCTCTGGATGCGTCTATGTCGATGGCTGCAGTCAGTTCGGGTATGTCCTGGCCCCAGAAATATAAGAACGAGCTATCCTGGCGAAAAGGGTAAAGGTTGTCCGGGTAATTCATGGGGCTATGGTCGTTGCCAAGAAAAAGAATCACACCAATACCGACATCCGCGGCCAGGCGCTGCCTTCTTGCGCGATAAACTTCTTTTGGAAACATGTAAATATTCTCCTATGGGTTTTCGGAGGCCACTCCATCGCCGGGATACCCCAAACGACGGCAATGGGATATTAGCAGGTATCATACTCGGGTTCAAGCGTATCGTCCTGAATTTGGTCTAATACGAGTACGGCTGCCGGCAGTGAGACGCTATAGGCGTGAATTGGGCGCTATAATACGGTTTCCAGATGGTTTTCTACCCATTAAGAAATGTTTTGTATAAATTTCAGGCAAAAGATCGCTTACTATTGACAGCATTTAGCCAATTGGACTATTGTGCATACACTCTCGGGGAAATAAATACCCTGCTCTTCATTCTACAGCATCGACTATAATGGCAATAAATACCGCCATCTGATGTTTCTCCGTAAGTTATGCTTCTGTGGATAAATTGGCAATATTCCCAACGATAAGGTGTTTTTTCTCATCTATGTCGGATGAGCTTCACAAACTCTAATTGAAGGAGGAGAATATGAAAAAGCTGCGTTTAATCGCGATCTGCCTCGCAATGGCGTGCCTGCTGTTGCCGGCAACTGCCTTAGCTGGAACCACCTTGGTCTATGGAACCACCGAAAGGGTGACCGACATGGACCCGGCCAATGCCTATGATTTTCACACCTGGGAAATTTTCTACAACATCTATCAAGGGCTATTGGGATACCCAGCGGGTGAAACCGAACTGGTGCCCCAACTGGCGGAATCCTACACGGTTGTTGATGGCGGCGTGGGGTATGTGCTCAAACTGAGAAAAGGCGTCACGTTCACCGACGGAACCCCTTTTGACGCCAATGCCGTGAAGTGGTCCATCGACCGCGTCATTAAGATCAAGGGCGATCCTTCCTGGCTGGTCACCGACTACGTCAAGGGTGTAGAGGTGCTCGGCTCCCATGAAGTCAAGTTCATCTTGCACAACCCGGTAGCTTATTTTCCGTCACTCTTGGCAACGGTGCCATATTATCCGTTAAACCCGAATATTTACCCCGCCGACAAGATCGTCACCAATCCCGAAGAACTCAAGGGCGGTAAGCTGGTGGGCCTGGGCGCTTATAAGGTGGCGTCTTTCAAGCGTGACCAGGAAGTGGTGCTGGAAGTTAATCCGAATTTCTGGGGCGCCAAGCCCAAGAACGACCGCGTGGTGATCCGCTATTTTGCCGATGCAACCACCATGCGCCTGGCCCTGGAAAAGGGTGAATTGGACTTTGCTTTCAAATCCTTCAACCCCTCGGATATAGACGACCTTGAGAAGTCTAACAAAATTCAGACGATCAAGGGCCAAGGCCCCTACATCCGCTACCTGTGTTTCCAGTGTAAAACACCGCCGTTTGACAACAAGATTGTCCGTCGGGGCGTTGCCGCGGCCATCAACCGCCCGGACATCATCAAAAAGGTTTACCTGGGACAGAACGAGCCCCTGTACTCCATGGTTCCCATGGGTATGTGGACCCACACCAACAACTTCCAGTACGACGTGGGCGATGCCAACATGGGGCTGAGTAAAAAGCTTCTGGCGCAGGCTGGTTATAACAAGTCCAATAAGCTGAAATTCGATTTGTGGTACACCACCGCTCACTACGGCGACACAGAAGTGGACATGGCCGCGGTTATGAAGCAGCAGTTGGAGGCCACCGGTGTGATGGAGGTCAATGTCAAGTCGGCCGAGTGGGCCACTTACAAGGAGAACTGGCGCAACGAGGTGATGCCGGTTTACTTCCTTGGATGGTACCCGGACTACATCGACCCGGACAACTACACCAACTCCTTCGCGGGCACGGCCGGCTCCAGGGGCAACGGCATCCATTTTTCTGATCCCACATGGGATAAGATGTTCGTAGAGGGCATGAAGAACCCCGACATGGACGCGCGCGCGGCGATTTACAAACAGATCCAGGAAATGTGGACCGATGAGGTTCCCACCGCTCCAATTTTTCAGGGCAGCCTGTATCTTTTTGCCCAAAAGGGTGTTGAAGGCATCAAAATTTCCCCCACCCTCCAGTTCATTTACTCGGTGATCGAGAAAAAATAACCCTTAACCTGAGAGTGGGATCCTTGGGGCGCCCCCGGGGATTCCACTCTCATTTTTATGGTTCACTGGTCCGGGCGCCTCAAGCGGTCCATGAAGGTTTTCCTTGAAGAATCTCTTACGATACATCATCGCCAGAACGCTCCTCACCATCCCGATGCTCTTCATCCTGTTGACCATTGTTTTTGCCGTGATACGCATTATGCCCGGTGACCCGGTTTCCGCTATGCTTGGCGGCCACGCACCTGAAAAGGTGATTGAACAGAAAAAAGAGGAGTTGGGGCTCAATAAGCCGCTTATCGTCCAATACGGTAATTACTTGTGGCAGGTGGCCCACCTGGATCTGGGCACCTCGATGATCTTCAAACAGAAAGTTACCTCCGCCATTACCGACAAATTGCCCGCTACCATCGAACTCACCATATTCGGCATGCTTGTAACCCTTTTGGTCGGCGTGCCCCTGGGGGCCTATGCCGCGGACAACCGCAGGAGCGGAAAGGATTATTTGATCCGCCTCTTCGGTATTGTCATCTACTGCATCCCGGTTTACTGGCTGGGCCTCATGTTCCAGATGATCTTCGGGGTTTGGCTGGATTGGTTTCCCGTGGCGGGCCGTACGGGTGCCAGGGTGTTCGTATCCACGTTTGAACAGACAGGTCTTTATATAATCGACACCTTGCTGATCAATGACTGGGCGGCCCTTTGGGATGTTCTGATGCACCTGGTCTTACCGTCCCTGACGCTGGGTCTGGTGCTTTCGGGCATTTTCATTCGTTTGACCAGGGCCAATATGCTCGACGTTTTGAAGTCTGATTATATTCTGGCAGCCGAAGCCCGCGGCATACGTCACTTTCCCGTGGTTTACAAACACGGGCTTTTGAACGCCTTTGTTCCCATCCTTACCATGATGGGCCTGCAAGTCTCCCTGCTCATGGCCGGAGCCGTGCTGACCGAAAGCACTTTTTCCTGGCCCGGCATGGGGCGCTTGCTCCTGGAAAGAATTTACCTGAGGGACTACCCCACCATTCAGGGTGTCATCGTCATTTTTGCGCTGATCGTGGCCTTTATGTCTCTGATCGTGGATATCATCTACGCCCTGATTGACCCCAGGGTGAGATACTAGGACGGATTATGAAGCACTCACCCACAGCCGCCATGGGGCGGGTTATCGGCGGGTTTACCGGCATGGGCCGCAAATACGGGGCCGAATGGTGGATTCTTATCATGGGTGCGCTGATCATCGGCGGCATCATCCTCATGGCCTTGCTGGCCCCCCTTATCGCCCCCTATGACCCCCATGACCAGGAAGCCGGGCCCCAACTTCAACCGCCCGGACGAGAACATCTGCTGGGTACGGACAACCTGCAACGCGATGTTTTGTCCAGGATCATTTTCGGAGCACGCACTATTTTGTGGGTGGCCATTCTGGCAGCCATCATCTCCTCGGTTGTGGGCATTACCTTAGGGATGTTCTCGGGATATTCCGGGGGGGCATTTGATAAAACCCTTTCCCTGATCATGGACTCGGTTTACGCGTTCCCCGGGTTGATCCTCGCCATCGCTTTTGCAGCCATGCTGGAGCCGGGGATCATGAGCATCACCATCGCCGTGGCCGTGATCTACATTCCCACCTATTTTCGCCTGGTGCGCGGCCAGACCCTCACCATCAAGGAAGAGCTATACGTGGAATCCGCCCAGGCCATCGGTGCGCCCAACCTGGTGATTTTAGGCAAGTACATATTTCCCAACGTCATAGCAACAACGGCCGTGGTTTTCACCATGAACGTGGGTGATGCCATTATGATCGAAGCGGCCCTGACCTACCTGGGCCTAGGTTTGCCGCCCAGCATTGTGGACTGGGGTATGGATCTGGCCATGGGTAAAAAGTACTTACCCTCGGGCCAATGGTGGCTGATCACCTTCCCGGGCGTCATGATCTCCACCTTGGCACTGGGATTCACCATGCTGGGCGAAGGCCTGGCCGAGATTCTGAACCCGCGTTTACTGGAGCGATAGCGTGAAAGAGAACGTCCTGGAGATCAAGAACCTGCACGTACAGTTCCCCATCCACATAGGGACGGTACGGGCCGTGGAGGATGTCTCCCTCAATCTGCGCAAAGGCGAGGTGATGGGGCTGGTGGGCGAATCCGGCTGCGGGAAATCGACCCTGGGCTTTTCCATCCTGCGCCTGCTGAGGCCGCCGGGACATATCGCCAGCGGTGAGATCAACTATCATGGCCGCGACATATGCAGCATGCCCCAAAAGGAGTTATTGGAATTGAGGGGTCGCAATATATCCATGATATTTCAGGATCCACTGACCTCGCTGGACCCTTTGTACACCATTGGCGACCAGTTTCTTGAAACCCTGCGGACGCACGAAAAGGGAATCAAGAAAAAGATCGCCTTGGAGCGAGCAGCCGATATGCTGAAAAACTTAGGCATCTCTCCGAACCGTCTACATGAATACCCCCACCAGATGTCTGGTGGTATGCGACAAAGAATCATGATCGGCATCGGGCTTATTCTCAATCCGGATTTGCTCATAGCCGACGAGCCCACCACGGCTCTGGACGTCATCGTCGAGGCCCAGTTCCTGGATCTGCTCAATGAACTTCGCGAAAAATTTGAACTGACCATTATGTTCATTACGCACAACCTGGGGGTAGTGGCCCAGGCATCGGACCGAATCACCGTGATGTATGGCGGCCGTATGGCCGAGACCGGCACGGCGGAAGATGTGTTCGCCGACCCCAAGCACCCATACACCCAGGGGCTGCTTGCCTCCGTTCCCAATATTAAGCTGGAACAACCTGAGTTGCAGGCCATGCCCGGCGCGCCGCCGGATCTGGTAAACCCTCCCCCGGGATGCGTGTTTCACCCCAGATGTCCCCATGTAATGGACGTTTGCAAACAAGAGGTTCCTAAAAGTTTTCAGGCCAACGGCCATATGACCGCCTGTTGGCTTTATAAGTGAGACCAATGGATAAGCTGCTGGAAGTAAAGAATGCCACCAAGCACTACCCCGTTGACAAGGGAGTTTTGGCCAGATTGTTTACCAAGACCCCCAAGGTGGTGCATGCCATGGATGACGTCTCCTTTTTTATCCGAAAAGGAGAAGTCCTGGGCCTTGCCGGTGAGAGCGGCTGCGGGAAAACCACCACCGGCAGGCTGGCCCTGAGGCTGCAGGAGCCCACGGCAGGTGACGTGCTTTTTAAGGGCCAGTCCATTTTCGCACTGTCGCCGGAAAAGATGCGGCGGCTGCGCGCCAAAATGCAGATCATCTTCCAAGACCCTTTCGCGTCTCTCAGCCCCAGGATGAGCATCGGCAAATCCGTGGGACATCCCCTGGAGATTCACAGCGACCTTAAAAACAGCGAGGTGAAGGACCGCTGCCTTGAGATCATGGAGAAGGTCGGCCTGCAGCCGGCGGAATTTTTTGCCCGCAAATACCCCCACCAGATATCGGGTGGGCAGCGCCAGCGCGTGGTGATCGCCCGGGCCCTTATCACCAGGCCGGAATTTATCGTGGCGGACGAACCCATCGCCATGGCCGATGTCTCGGTGCGGGCCATGATCCTGAAGCTCATGGCCCAATTGAAAGAGGAATTCGATCTGACGTACCTCTTCATTACCCATGACCTGGCCACCGCCAAATACATTTGTGATCGCATCGCCATCATGTACCTCGGACAGATTCTGGAAATCGGCCCCTTGGAAGAGGTGTTCAAGAACCCGGTTCACCCCTATACAGAATCGCTCCTGGCCGCCGTGCCGGTGCCCGACCCCAAATTTCGCCGGCAGCACCCCATTCCCAAGGGTGAGATTCCCAATGCCATAGATCCGCCGGCGGGCTGCCGTTTTCACCCGAGATGTATGTATGCCGAAAAACGCTGTGCCCTTGAGCCCCCCGAGCTGAAAACAGTATCGGGTGACCACCAGGTGGCCTGCCCAATCCGGATGCGGTCCTAATGTTCATCAATATCCGAAATGTGAGACTGACTGTTTCTAATGAAAAGGAGGAGAAAATGACGAAGCTGAAATATATCCTTATAGTCGTCTTGCTGGTGACCTGCGTCGCCGTTGTGAAAACACTGTCAGCCCCGGAGACGCCGATACCGGCATCGCAGGAAACCGCCAAAGCACACGAGGAAAGGGTGGATTGGGAAATCCCATTGGCTGCAGGCATCTACTATCCTCACAAAGGTGAGACGCCCCCGGCCGACATGCGTTACTACCGCGTGCGTTGCTGGCCCGGCTGCCATGTAGGCAGCGACAAAGGCATGTACCCGAATTACCCGCTGGTGAGAGACAAACCGATATTTCCTACGTCTACGATAAATAATGTGAAAGAATAGAAAGATGGTGGGAACCGTCTGTAAATGACCACGGTATTGAAAGGTATCAGGTATTTTCTATATACTGCTCGTATAGTTTTTGACGGTCTTTTTCATCGATGACGGCAGGCAGTTTTTGCAGGGCCATTTCAATGGCATGGTCGATCATTTCCGCCCGAACATCTTCATGGGCCGTCATCATCTGGCTTTCGATTTTCCGTTGGGCGCCCGCCAGCAGTATCTTGCTCTCTTTCCGGGCGTCCTCGATGATGCGCTGTTTTTTAGCCGTGCCTTGTGCAATGACGCGCTCTTTGAGTTTTTCGAGCTTTTCCTGGCTGTGATCACGGGCCTTGAGCATTTCTTCAACCTTGGCCAGGATTTCCTCTTTTTCCTGTTCCACCGCCCGGATCTCTTTCTTGATGTCTTCGCTCTTTTCCTTGAAAAAATTGACCAGCGGTTTCCGGGCGTACTTGAAAATAAGAAACATCAGTATGAAAAAATTGATCCAACGCAGGGCCAGGTCGTATGTGGGACGCCAGTCGCCGGCACCGTCTTCCGCCAGCACCCCCTGGGGAACCATCAGCAACAGCACCATCAGCAACAGCACCGCGGCAGCCGCCACCCGCCACCATGGCAGCGTATGTATATTGGCATTCCTCATGAGACCAGCCTCCGGCCCAGCACTTTTTCCATGACACTCAAGGAAAGTTTATCCGCCTCGGCCACGATCGTTTTTCTGGCGTCTGCTATCTGAGCATCGATATCCTGCCGTGCCTTGCCGCCTATCTCGGCAATCTCTTCCCGGGACGCGGTTATGATCCTGCCCCTTTCATCGTTGCCCTGCTTCTCCATTTCAGCCATCATCTGCAGCCCCGCTTTTCTCACAACAGCGTCTTCGTCCCGGGCCTCCTGCATGGTCTTCTCAAGCTTCTTTTCAGCATCCCGGATGTCCAATCGGATGCCTTCCATGTAGTGTTCCCGCTCTTGCATGGTCCTGCGGAGCGGACGAAACATGATCCGGTTGATGACGAATAGAAATATCAAAAAGGAGATCAGCTGCACCACCATGGTTTCATTGATGCTGATCAGGGCTACGTTGCTGACGATCTGCATGGTCTTTTCATCCTAGGCCGTTAAACGACAAACAGCAGCAGCAGTGCAATAACAAGGGAATAAATACCGGTTGATTCAGATACAGCCTGCCCCACTAACATGGTCCGGGTCAACAGGCCCGCCTCTCTCGGGTTTTTTCCGATGGCTTCACAGGCTTTGGCGGCAACCATGCCCTCGCCAACACCCGGGCCAATGGCGCCCAAGCCCATGGATAGACCTGCCCCCAGAAAAGCCGCCGCTTTTACAATATCCGCTCCTTCAATTGCCATTTTTCATCCCTCCTAAATAAATTTGCTGCGCAAATTTATTTATCTACGCGGCTTCCGTCTTCGCTCTTCAAGCTACGCCGAGACGAGTCGCCGCTATTTATTCGTTCAAATTGCGTTTCTATAATCTATGGTGGTGTAAGATGTTCAAGTTCAAGGCATCGCGAATTTCGTGTTATGAGGCGTACTGGGTTTGTACGTTGAAATAACAACGAAATGCAGCGTAACGCCGAAATTGGACATTTTACACCGTCATTATCAAACTACAAAAATCAATACCAATGCCACCACCATCGCATAAATAGCCGTGGACTGCGACACCGCCTGGCCCACGAGCATGATTCTCATCAGTTCACCGGATCGTTTAACATTGCGGGCCACCCACTTGACAGCACCTTCGGCGGCCATCCCGTTGCCCACCCCGGGACCGATGCCCCCGAACCCCATGCAGAGCCCTGCACCCAAAAGCGCCATGGCGGACTGGAGTTCATAGGATTCCGGAAAACGTTTGAACAGCAGGATAAAACTGACCAAAAGGCCGAAAATGGAAGGAGTCTGGGCTACCGCCTGGCCCACGAGCATGACGGTGGTCACGTTACCCACCGATTCAGGCTGCCGGGAAATGCCTTCACAGCTAGCGCCCGCTGCCAGGCCTCCGCCATAGCCGGACCCGATGGCAGCCAACCCGGTACTGAACCCCGCCCCCACGAGCGCCGCCCAGGTAGGTCCCAGGGGAGCCTTGTCAAAACCCATGAATATCAGCATCAAGGCCACCACCATGGAAAAAATCGCCGGTGTCTGACAGACGGCCGACCCGATCAGCATGTTGGTGGTCAATCGCGGGGTTACAGCGGGCTGCCGGGCTATGCCCACACAGGCCTGTCCACCCGGAAAACCGGAGCCGATGCCAGATCCCACGGCCCCGAATCCCATGCAGAGCCCCGCACCCAGCAGTGCGGCGCCGTTCAAAAGGTTGTTCAGGGGAACGCCCAGAAACAACATCAATATGGCAACCACCAAGGCAAATATGGATGCCGACTCGGCAACCGCCTGGCCAACCAGCATGTTTTTGAAAATATCCCCTGAAAGCTCAGGATTTCTGGATACGGCACCGTTTGCCTCCGCAGCTGTATAGCCTTCGCCTATGGCGGCACCCACGGCACCCAGCCCCATAGCCAGGCCGGCCCCCACAAAGGCGGCGGATTTAACCAGTATCTGAGTATCGATATCCATAGACTATTTCACCTGAACCGAAATATAAACAACCGTCAGCATGGTGAACACAAAGGCCTGTATGGTTCCCACAAAAAGCCCGAAAAAAGCGTTTAAGAGCGGCGGCAGTACAATGCTGTACGTCAAGTGCGACACCACCAGAATAATGATCGAACCACCCATAATATTTCCGAACAGCCGGAAGGAAATGGAAACGATTTTGGCCAACTCGCCGATCACGTTCAAGGGCATCATGAAAAACATGGGCTCCATATACTCCCGGGCATAGGCCTTGAAGCCTTTTGATTTTATACCGGCGTAATGGGCAATGACAAACCCCATCAACCCAAGGCTCAAAGGGGTGTTGAGATCCTTTGTGGGTTCCTCAAGATGCGGTATGATGCCCAGCCAGTTGGCCAGAACGAGAAACATGAACAGGGCACAGATAAGCGGCCCGTATTTTTTGGCCATCTCCCTGTCCAGGGCATCCTCGGTCAGTTCGTAAAACTGATTGACGAACAACTCTCCGAACATCTGCATGGACCGGGGGAAAATACCCCTTTTTCGGGTGGACAATATTCCCACCACCACCAGAATGGCAAAGGTGATCCAGGTCATCAGAACGACTTCCAGATTGATGGTGATGTCGTGCCCCAGAAAGGGTATGATCAGTTGATGTATCCTGCCCAAGTCACCCATGTTTG
Organism: Desulfobacterales bacterium; assembly: GCA_029940035.1. GTDB lineage: Bacteria > Desulfobacterota > Desulfobacteria > Desulfobacterales > B30-G6 > JAJDNW01. The sequence continues at coordinate 13,323 of JAOZRT010000028.1, read as the reverse complement.
ATGTTCAATCCTTCTTTGTCCGGTTTATGCACTTCGATGAAATCGTTTTAACAGGTGATCGCCCATGATCATGATCTGCACCATGAACAACCCGAAGACGGTGGCCGTGAAGTCGAGCCATTCCATCTTGAGAGATAGAATAAGCGGCACGGCCAAAAGTCCGTGGCGGAAAACGATGGAACCGAGGGAGATGAAAGATGATTTTTTTCTGGAAGGTCCCACGATAAGGGGTAGGATTTCTCCCATCAACACAAAGTTCAGCACACTGAAAATCGATCCTAAAATCAATCCCTTGGCCTGAGTTTTGTGGCCCAACAGGATAAAAAATATCCCGATGAAAATGGCCGCCATCATGGATGTGGTTCCGTAGCGCTTTTGAGTATATGCTATTTCCGCACCCATTTAATCACTCTTTTCCATAATTTCGACAATCTGCCGGTAGACCACATTAGCGCCCCCGGCTATGCCGAGCAGTATGAACACCACCGTTAAAACACCCTTGGTGCCCAACCAGCGGTCAAGATAGAGTCCCACAAAAAAACAGAAACAGATGCACCCCGCCATGGTCAGCCCGATCTGCATGACCACAGAGAGGTTTTCAGTCCATGCCCTGTTCTTTTTATAATCGAAGAACATGCTGTCTTGCCGGAATTGGACGATATACCTTAATCGGGATTTTTAACAAATTGTCTGATACCATATACAATCAATTTTGCAATGTTTTATTAAGTGTTGCAAGTAAATTTAGAAAAACGTTGAAACTTCAGGCTGAATATGCTTTTTTTCTCCTACTTCCAGAATCTTACAAATCAGATCAAGGGGGCTTTTCCATGAGACTCCTGATGAAACGTGTGGTCCCGGCATTTATTTGCCTTTTTGTTTTTGCTTTTCCGGTATCAGGTGAAACCCCTTCGTCATCTTCTGCGGGTCATGCGACAGATGTTCACGACGATGCCCACGCCAATGCGGAAGAAAGCCACGCAGCTGTTGAAGACGCTCACGGCGGCGGACACGGGCATTTGAATCTGGGAGAAATCCTGCCGTTCTGGAGTTGTATCCCCTTTGCCGGCATGCTGCTATCCATCGCTCTGATGCCGCTGCTTCTGCCCAATTTCTGGCATCACCATTTCGGTAAAATATCCGCTTTCTGGGCGGCCGCCATGGGCATTCCGTTTCTAATTGCCTTTAAAGGCGGCGCCATATATGAAATCCTGCATATCATTCTCGCCGACTATGTTCCCTTTATAATTTTACTGTGGTCGCTTTACACGGTCTCCGGAGGCATCCTGCTGAAGGGGAGCCTGCGCGGCACCCCCATGGTCAACACGGCCATTCTGGTCCTGGGCACAATTCTAGCGTCATGGATGGGTACCACCGGCGCCGCCATGCTGTTGATCCGCCCTTTTCTGCGCGCCAATAACTACAGAAAAAACCGTACCTTCATGGTGGTGTTTTTCATCTTCCTGGTGGCCAATGTCGGCGGCTCCCTGACCCCCTTGGGAGACCCGCCGCTTTTTCTGGGGTTCCTGCACGGCGTCACTTTTTTCTGGACCTTTAAAATCATGCCGCACATGCTGCTGGTAGCCGTGCTGCTCCTGGTGGTCTATTTCTTCCTGGACACTTATTTTTACCGCAAGGAGGGTGCTAAAGCCCCTCAAGAGAGCGGTGTCAAGCAACCGCTGAAACTGGAAGGAACCTACAACTTCATTTTTCTGGGGGGAATTGTCGGCGCCGTGCTCATGAGCGGTATCGTGGACTGGGGAGAAGTCACGACGTTCGGTATACACCGGGCAACCCAGGACTGGACCAGGGACGGCCTGCTGATCGCCTTAGGGATCGCCTCCCTTTTGGCCACACCGACACGGCTCCGTGAAGACAACGACTTTACCTGGTTTCCGATCATCGAGGTGGCGTATCTCTTTATCGGCATTTTTATCACCATGATACCCTGCCTTTTGATCCTCAAGGCCGGGCCCCACGGCGCCTTTGCATTCCTCATCAATGCCGTGGAAAAGCCATACCACTACTTCTGGATAACAGGCGCCCTTTCCGCTTTTCTGGACAATGCACCCACTTATCTCACGTTTTTCAACACCGCCCTGGGGAGCTTTTATGCGGATCTCACCGAAGCCCAGGCCGTGCCCCTGCTCATGACCGAAAGGGCCATCTATCTTCAGGCAATTTCGACCGGAGCAGTATTTTTCGGAGCGTGCAGCTATATCGGCAATGCCCCCAATTTCATGGTGCGCTCCATTGCCGAGGAAGCCGGCACCCCTATGCCCAGTTTCTTCGGTTATATACTTAAGTATTCGCTGGTATTTCTGATACCGTGCTTTGTGGTCGTATCAATCATCTTCTTTTAACCTATTTTAAACGGTTTGTAATGACAGCATGACGGCCCTTTTGAACAATATCAACATCGCCATTGTCGGCGGCGGCAGATTCTGCAAAGCGCTGCTGGAGGCGATTTTTGAAGGCAAGAACGGTGCCCAGGCTCCTGAAATACTCGGGGTGGCCGACGTGGACCCCTATGCTGTGGGCCGGCTTTTCGCCAAGAAAAAGGGTATCTTTACTACCGACGATTACAAAGAACTGTATGCCCTTGAAAATCTGCACCTGATCATCGAACTGACCAAGGACATTTCCGTTGGAGAGGAAATCAATCGCACCAAGCCAATCGGCGTTCAGTTCATCGATTTCTTTGAAGCAAGGTCTCTGTTGGATCGCCTGCACATCAAAAACAAAAGGCAGGATATTCTCGAAAAGCTTCACGAGCATCCCGAATTCACGGATAAACTCGAAGGGTTATTTGAAGAATTCTACACTTTCGTCGTCGACACCTCCCGGCGTAAAGACACCTACACCCTAATAGACCGCCAGGAGCTTATGGCCGATGAAAAGGCCCTGGCCCAGATTGTCCAGGGCAGCACCATCCCCACCTTTGTTATCAACAAGGCGCACAGGGCCACTCATTGGAACAAGGCCTGTGAAAAACTGACCGGCTATTCCGCAGACGAAATCATCGGCACCCAGGATCATTGGAAACCCTTCAGATCAAAAAAGCGGCCCATCATGGCCGATCTGATTCTGGACGGCGTCAGTGAAGAAGAAGTCTGGCGGTACTATGGAACACAATGGAAGCGGTCGGAACTGATCAAAGAGGCCTTTGAAGCGGAAGAGTACTTCGAGCACCTGGGCGAGGATGGCAAATGGCTTTTTTTTACGGCAGCCCCCATCAAAAACGCTGCCGGGAAAATTATCGGCGCCATCGAAACCCTGTGGGACAAAACCGAAGAAAAACGTTCCCAGGAAGAACGCGAATGCAACCACATTGAGTTGGAGGATAAAGCCCGGGAACTGGCCGCCAGTCAGAAAATCATGGCTCAAATCATCCAGGGCAGCACCATTCCGACATTTGTCATCGATAAAAACCATACCATCATCCACTGGAACAAGGCCCTGGAAAACATGACCGGGTGCAAAAGCGCTGAGATGGTGGGGACCAACCGGCAATGGATGCCCTTCTGGGAAAGTGAACGACCTTCCATGGCGGACGTCATTCTGGACCAGGTTAACGAAAATGAGATAAAAAATCTTTACGGGTCTAAATGGCAAAAATCGGCTTTGATTGAAGATGCCTATGAAGCCGAGGTGTTTTTTTCGAATCTGGGCGAAAATGGACGGTGGTGCTTCTTTACCGCCGCCCCCATTCACTCTCCAGAAGGTGAGATGATCGGCGCCATCGAAACGCTCTGGGACAAAACCGAAGAAAAAAAAGCCCAGGTCGAACTGGATCGCCACAACCGGGAACTCGCCCAGCAAACCAAGGCCTTGCGGGCCAGCAAAAAAGCCCTGGCTCAGATCATTCAGGGCAGCACGATCCCCACCTTTGTGATCGACAGGGAGCACAAGGTGACCCACTGGAACAGGGCCTGCGAAAAACTGACCGGATTCTCAGCAGACAAGATGGTGGGAACCAATCAACAATGGAAACCTTTTCGAAAGCAGGAACGGCCGACCATGGCCGATCTGGTGTTGGACGGCGTCAGCGAGGAAGAGGTCTGGCGGTATTACAGCACCCGGTGGAAAAAGTCGGAGCTCATCAGGGATGCCTATGAAGCCGAGGAGTACTTCGAACACCTGGACGAGGGCGGCAAGTGGCTTTTCTTCACCGCCGCGCCCCTGACCGATTCGGACGGTTCCGTGGTGGGCGCCATAGAGACGCTCTGGGACAAAACCGAAGAAAAAAGGGCCCAGGAGGAACAGGTTAGACACAACCGTGAGTTGGCCACCCTCTGTTCCATATACACCACGCTCAGCGCCCCTTTAGGTCTGCAGGGCAGAATCAACGGAGCGCTGAAAGAGATAAGCAATATTTTTTCCTTTGATGCCATTTGCGTCTTTGTTCTGGAACCAGACGAAACCTATCGCTTGAAATACAGCTTCGGCTCTATGGACGCCGTTTGCACGATGGACAGCCTCGCCGGCTGGAACAGTTTTATTTCCCAGGTAGGCCAAACCGGTAAGATAGTATTCTTCGAAAGCTTGGATGGCCAAGAGAATGAAGAAATAAAGCACCTTAAAACGCTCGGCCTGAATTCCCTGGTGTATATTCCCCTGGTGGGCAAAGACAATCGGGCCATTGGCGTCATACGGGCTGGCAGTCGAAAATACAACCAATACCACACCGAAGAAAAACAAATCCTGGCGTTGACTGGTAACCGCATCGGTGTGGCCCTGGAAAATGCCATTCTGCAGGAAGAGATTAAAAGGCGAGCCAATTTTCAAGCCAAGCTGATCAACAGCTCTAACAACGGCATCGTCGCCACCGACGCCACCTGGAAAATAATGTTGTACAATCCGGAAGCCCAGCGATTGTTCGCGTATTCACCAGATGAAGTCGTCGGCACAATGGACGCCCGGGAACTCTTTCCGGAAGAAGCCATCGCATCCATCGAAGAAAAAGTGGACAACGAACTTTTAGGCGACTACACCGCCTGGAAGGAAATGCTTATCGTATCAGAAAACGGGGAACGAATTCCGGTCAACTTTTCAGGCACACCACTTTTTGCAAACGGCAAAATGATGGGCAGTGTGGTCTTTTTTCAGGATATCCGCGAAATCAAAAACCTTCAGAAAGAACTGGTCAATTCGGAACGTCTGGCCGCCGTAGGCCAGACGGTTGCTGGCATGGCCCACGGCATTAAGAACATTCTGAACGGTTTCAAAGGCGGACGCTACCTTGTGGATATCGGCATTGACAAAAATAACGTCGATAAGCTAAAAAACGGTTGGGATATGATAAAACGCAATATCGAGCAGACCTCAGAGTTGGTCATGGATCTGCTTTCATACTCCAAGGAGAGGGAACCTGAGTATAAAGCGTGCAATCCCAACGATATTGCCGACGACGTCTGCGAGTTGGTCCGGGGCAATGCCCAAGATTATGAAATTGAACTCGTAAAGGTTTTTTCCGACCAGATCGGCGAGGTAATCTTAGACCCGACCACCGTTCACCGCGCGCTGCTGAACCTTGTCGGCAATGCGATCGATGCCTGTATTTTTGACGATAACATCGATAAAAAGCACCAGGTTCACGTCCGCACCGCCCGGGAGGGCAACTTTATCACCTTTGAAGTGGAGGACAATGGAAGCGGCATGGACGAGGATGTAAAGAAAAGGCTCTTTTCTTCCTTTTTCAGCACCAAGGGGTCAAAGGGAACCGGCCTGGGGTTGCTTGTCACCCATAAGCTGATTGAAGAGAACAGGGGTGAAATCGATGTCAGATCATCCGTTGGGGAGGGGACCGCGTTTACCATCCGACTGCCTGTTGCCGTTGATGCGGAACAAAAAGACAAGAAGTCATCCGGGAAAAAGCCGGCAGACTAAATATAATGAGGGTGCCCCCCGGCCCGGGGCATCACGCTTATAACGTATAGGAGGACGTCATATGAGCCAAAAAATAGTTCTTGTCGTTGATGACGACCCGGATGTGAGGTTATTCAACAGCACTGTTGTGGAAGAAAACGGGTATATCCCCATTGAAGCAACCAATGGGGAGGAGGGTCTGAAAAAACTCAAAGAAGAGAAACCCGATCTTGTTATCCTGGATGTTCTCATGCCACGGCAGAGCGGCATCCGGCTTTACCGTGAACTTAAAACCGACAGCGCGTTCAAGGACATCAACGTCATCATGCTGTCGGGGATTGCAAAAAAAACATTTCTGCGTTCTCAAAAGGCACTTACCGAATTTGGCGGGGAAGCCGTACCGGAACCGGAAATTTATCTGGAAAAACCGGTGGAGCCTGAAGAACTGGCGGCGGCCATTAAAAAATTTCTGGGATGATTTCTATAAGATAAAAAGACAGACCGGAACGCCTTCGACTGTCAGGTGAACCGTGCCGGCCCGCCATCAAAAAGGTAATCCGGAAAAAGGTTGCGATAAATGGATATTCAGAAAGTTTTGTTCGTAACAAAATTTGAGGAGTTGTGGTTTGATGCGCTGGAATCGCTGATGGATTTGAGGCGGGTTTCTTTGAACCACGTTGTTTTTCTCAATGTTATTCAGCGCGAAAAAGTGGCCATGCACCGGGGCAAAGGCTATGAAAAAAAAGAAGAGGTGCGGCTGCGGGAAATGGCCAATATAAGATTCATCAACTGGGCGGAAAATCTTTTTGAACAGGGGATAGAGGTCGGGGCTTATATCGTTGTCGGCAGCCTGGTGCAGAAGGTGATCATGGCTGTTGAAAATGAAAATATTGACCTGGTGGTTATCGGCAACCTGAAAAAAGGAAAATTCGAACAGATTTATGCCAACTCCGACATCATGGAAATCATCCGGCGGTCCGATACCCCCGTATTGGTGTATAAGTATAAGTCAGGCCCAGAGGCCGGTGCTGAAAAACCGTTTGAAAGACCACTTCTGGCAACCAGTTTTTCCGAAACGTCCAACAGGGCCGTCAGCTATTTGAAAAACCTGGGTAATGTTGTTAAAAAAATCAATGTTATTAACGTGGCCGACCCTAAATTGCTCAAAGAATCATCGGCAATGGCCGTACAGAAGACGCGCAAGGAGAGCCGCCAAAAACTGGAAGAGATTTGCGACATACTCATCTCGGAAGGCATCGACGCCACACCGAGTGTGTATATCGGCAATCCGGTCCGTGAGATTGAAAATGCGGCCAAGGAATTCAACGCATCCATGATCATCGCCGGAACGTCTGCAAAAGAATCCTGGCGGGAACGTTTTGTAGGCAGCACGCCCCGCAATCTTGCAGAAAATTCCGTTTTTCCCACCCTGCTGATTCCGCCAGGAAAAAAACAGTGAGCTTATAAGGAGGCGCCCATGGCCGTAATCACCATATCCAGACAATACGGAGCGGGGGGCAAGACCCTCGGTAAAATGATAGCCAACGCGTTGGATTATACATTCGCCGATAGCGATATCATTCAACAGATTGCCAAGGAAGCCAATGTATCGCCCCAGTGGGTTGAATCGTTTGAAAAGGAAGCCGGCACAAAACTGTCGCGCGTCATTTCCAGCATGGTCTCCCAAAGATGGGTGGACCGGATTTTAAAGGATGAACGCGGATATCTGGATGAACACATTTATCTGGATTACCTGGTTCTGATCGTAGCCAAAATGGCCGACGAAGGTGACGTGGTCATGTTGGGCAGGGGTAGCCAGTACATCCTGAACGACCACCCGGATGCTTTCCATGTTCTTCTCGTCGATGAGCTTCAGCATAGAATCAAATTCATCGTTGACCGCTACAATGTTTCAGAAAAACAGGCCGCCCGGATCGTCAACAGCGAGGACAAACGCCGTTTGAGCCTTTACCGCAGGCTCGGAAAGGAGGACTACGACAACCCGGGGCTCTATCACCTGGTGCTCAACATGAACCGCTTCAGCCTGGAGCAGGCCGTGTCCTTGATCTGCAATATGGTTGAAATCTCTACCTGAATGGGTCCTGAACCACCGGACCCATCGGACAGCAGCTTTCCCGCCATTTATAGTTATTACCAAAAATAGTGCCCCGGATACCATAGCAGGTGAGGCCCGTATTTTTTCAAAGCGCCTTATCAAGCCAACGTTTTTCCGTCTAAGGTGCTGCCATTGACAACCCCCTAATCATTAATTATGTTAAGTGTTTATTTTTGGTTATATGATGATCCGTAATGCAAGGAGAGCATCCATGGAAAACGAAACACATTTTTTTACCTCTGAGTCGGTCACCGAGGGGCACCCGGACAAAGTGGCGGACGCCATATCAGATAATGTTCTGGACGCCATCATGGCCCAGGACAAGAACTGCCGGGTGGCCTGCGAAACACTGGTCACCACAGGCCTGGCCTTCATTGCCGGTGAAATCACCACCGACTGCTATGTGGACATGCCCCAGATTGTTCGGGAAACCATACGTGAAATCGGCTACAGCTCGTCATTGATGGGTTTCGACTATCAGACCTGCTCGGTGATTACCAGCATCGACCACCAGTCCCAGGATATCGCCCAGGGGGTCAATGTGGGTGAAGGTCTGTACAAGGACCAGGGGGCCGGCGACCAGGGCCTGATGTTCGGGTTTGCTTCCGACGAAACCCCTGAACTCATGCCCATGCCCATTATGTATGCCCACAAACTCTGCCGGCGCCTTTCTGTTGTCCGTAAAAGCGGCGCCCTCGATTTCCTGCGGCCGGACGGCAAGTCCCAGGTGACCATCGAGTACGAGAACGGATCGCCCAAGCGGGTCGACACGGTGGTTGTTTCCACCCAGCACAAGCCCGACATTTCTTATGAAGACCTCCGGGAAGCGGTTATCGAAGAAGTCATCAAGAAAACCATTCCAGGCGACATGACCGACGGCGACACGCGTTATTTCATCAACCCCACCGGCAAGTTCGTGGTGGGCGGCCCCATGGGCGACTGCGGGCTTACGGGCCGCAAAATCATCGTCGACACCTATGGCGGGCAGGGGAGCCATGGAGGGGGATGCTTTTCCGGCAAGGATCCTTCCAAGGTTGACCGCAGCGCCTCCTATATGGGACGGCACATAGCCAAAAATATCGTGGCCGCAGGACTGGCCAAAAAATGCGAAATTCAGATCGCCTATGCCATCGGCGTGGCCGAACCGGTCTCCATCATGCTGGACCTCATGGGCACCGGCGTGCTTCCCAAAGAGCGGGTCAAGGAAATCGTCAAGGACGTGTTCGACCTGCGCCCGGCCGCCATTATCGAGTACCTGGATCTGCTGCGACCGATCTATGCCAAAACGTCGGCCTACGGTCACTTCGGTAGAACCGAACCTGAATTTTCATGGGAGCAGACCAACATGGCGGACACGTTGCGGGAAAAAGCGGGGATATAAGGGACACAGAGCGCCAGAGGCCAGAACCACAGAGGACGGAACCACAGAGATCAGAAAACAGAGCCCTTGGAAATTGGTTATTCGCTATTGGACATTTGTCTTTTTCGTTTTGAATATCCAATAACCAACATTCAATGTCCAATAATCAAGTAATAGAAACGCTGCAATGCAACATGTAAAGTGACAACTTCTGATCAGGACTTGACCGGACAGGATCATACAAAAAAAGAGGGCTGCCCGCTACTAGCGTATAACAACCTTGTACCTTATGCCGTTTACCTTAAACCTATTTATTCGAGAATTACCGAACCTAAACAGGAGTGATAAGTATGGATTATGACGTAAAAGATATCAAGCTCGCCAAGGAAGGTGCCTTGCGCATCGAGTGGGCCAACCAGAACATGCCGGTGCTGAACCGGATCAAAGAGAGATTCAAAAAAGAAAAGCCTCTAAAGGGCCAACGGCTGGCAGCCTGCCTGCACGTTACCACGGAAACCGCCTCCCTGATGCAGACGCTCAAAGCCGGCGGTGCAAAAGTCTTCCTGTGCGCCTCCAACCCTTTGAGCACCCAGGATGACGCGGCCGCCTCCCTGGTCAAGAACGATAAAATCCCCACTTTTGCCATCAAGGGGGAAAACAACAAAACCTACTACAAGCACATCAATGCCGTCATCGACAAAAAACCGCATTACACCATGGATGACGGTGCGGACCTCGTGTCCACCCTGCATTCCGAACGGACGGAAATGCTCGACTTCGTCAAGGGGGGCACCGAGGAGACCACAACGGGCGTCATCCGGTTGAAAAGCATGGCCAGGGACAAAGTGCTGCGCTATCCTATTATCGCCGTCAACGATGCCCAGACCAAGCATTTTTTCGACAACCGTTACGGAACCGGCCAGAGCACCATCGACGGCATCATTCGTGCCACCAACCGGCTGCTTGCCGGGTCCACCTTTGTGGTCTGCGGCTATGGATGGTGTGGGCGCGGGCTGGCCTTGCGCGCCCGGGGCATGGGTGCCAAGGTGGTAGTCACCGAAGTGGATTCCCTGGCTGCCCTGGAAGCCGTAATGGACGGCTTTTCTGTGATGCCCATTAAAAAAGCCGCCAGGATAGGCGATTTTTTCTGTACAGTCACCGGCAACATCAACGTCATCCGGCAGGAGCACTTCAAACTCATGAAAGACGGTGCCATGGTATCCAATTCCGGACATTTCAATGTCGAACTGGATCTGGATGGACTGAATGCCCTGGCCCAGAAAAGACGTATGATCCGTGAATTCGTCGAAGAGTATCTAATGGAAGACGGCCGACGCATCAACATACTCGGCGACGGGCGCCTCATCAATCTGGCTGCCGCCGAAGGCCACCCGTCAAGCGTTATGGACATGAGCTTTGCCAACCAGGCCTTGAGTGTCGAGTACATGGTCAAGATGAAAAAGTCCCTGGTCCTGGACGTGCATCCGGTTCCCCAGAAAATCGACACCGCCATTGCCAATGAAAAACTGGCGGCCATGGGCACGAAAATTGACCGGCTCACCCCTGAACAGAAAAAGTATCTGGCTTCCTGGGATATAGGGACCTGACTAAGGACAAATATCCAACATCCAATAACGAATGTCCAATGTCCAAGTTAAGTTAATCAGCATAATGCATTCGGAATTCGGCACAAAGCTTGGCAGGGATAAATTCCTGCGCTACACAAAATCGTAGTTAGCAGGCGGGATGATAACAATTTGATAATCATTGTTTTTCTTCCATTGTAGCCCAGGGCTTTAGCCCTGTCTTTTAAGCCTCAGAAAACAATAGGGGGTTATTGGACAGGTCAGAGTCCTTAGGCCCAGCCTAAACCTTAAGATTAAAATTCTAAGCACGAATTCTCCCAAGGCGGACAAGTATCGAATTATCACAGAAGGTTTATGACTGTGCGTCCCAGGAAAACGCATGCAAAGACCTTTTTACTATCAACAACCCGAGATGACGCCATGATTAAAGCCATTCAGCAGCAAAACGACAAACTGCGCAATATCGCCATCATTGCCCATGTTGACCACGGCAAAACCACCCTGGTGGATGCCATGTTCCGTCAGAGCGGACTTTTCAGGGAAAATCAGGAACTGGAAGAACGGCTCATGGACACCCTCGATCTGGAAAAGGAGCGCGGCATCACCATCGCGGCCAAGAACTGCTCCGTAGAGTGGCAGGGGGTGCGTATTAACATCATCGACACACCCGGCCATGCCGACTTCGGCGGAGAGGTCGAACGGGCCCTGTCCATGGCGGACGGGGCTATTTTACTCGTGGACGCGTCCGAGGGCCCCCTGCCCCAGACCCGGTTCGTGCTCAAAAAAGCCCTGGACGCCGGCCTCAAAATAATTGTGGTGATCAATAAAATCGACCGCCCGGATGCCCGTATAGAGGCAGTTCTGGATGAGATATACGACCTGCTCATCGATCTGGATGCCACCGACGACCAGATCGATTTTCCCCTGCTATATGCCGTCGGCCGGGACGGCATTGCCATGCAGAATCCGTCAGATGCCGGTAAGAACCTTCATCCACTCTTTGACACCATTGTGACGGAAATTCCCGGCCCGTCGTACGATCCGGGCGCGCCGTTCCAGATGCGTGTTTCCGACCTGGGTTATTCCGATTACCTGGGGCGGTTGGCTGTGGGCAAAGTGTTCAACGGCACGGTTCGCTCCCGGGACAACCTGGTTTGCATCGGCGATCAGGGGCAGAACACCCCGCTCAAGGTGTCCAAGATTCAGGTGTACGAAGGGATGAGTCTGGTTGATATAACAGATGTGCAACCCGGAGATATTGTGGTGGTAGCGGGTATTGAGGATGTTAAAATCGGCGATACCATCTGCAACCGCGAGCACCCCGCGGCGCTTTCACGGATCAGCGTGGATGAACCCACGGTTTCTATGAAATTTACCATCAACAACTCTCCCTTTGGCGGCATGGAGGGCAAATATGTCCAGTCCAGCCGCTTGCGGGAACGCCTGCGCAAGGAGACCCTGCTGAATGTGGCCATCCAGGTCGAAGAAGGGCTGGATCGTGACAGCGTTCTGGTCAAAGGCCGGGGTGAGTTCCAACTGGCCATTTTGATCGAAACCATGCGGCGTGAGGGATATGAGTTCAGCGTGGGGCGCCCGGAGGTCATTTTTCGATATGATGCGGGCTGCAAGCTGGAACCGTTGGAAAAACTTTTTGTGGACTGCAAAGAACAGTTCCTGGGAATCGTAACGGAAAAACTTTCCCTGCGCAAAGGCAAGATGACCAACCTGGTCAACAACGGCAAGGGCCGGGTCATCATCGAGTTTTCCGTGCCAGCCCGGGCGCTGATCGGCTATCGGGATGAATTTCTCACCGACACGCGCGGCACCGGCATCATGAACTCCCTGTTCGATGGCTACGGCGATTTCCGGGGGGAGTGCCCCAGCCGGTTCACCGGTTCCATCGTGGCCGACCGCAAGGGCAGTGCCGTGGCCTATGCCCTGTTCAACCTCGAACCCAGGGGGAGACTTTTCGTGGAACCCGGGGATCCCACCTATGAAGGCATGATCATCGGGGAACACAACCGGGGACAGGACATCAACGTGAATCCCTGCAAGGAGAAAAAGCTGACCAACATGCGGGCCTCGGGCAAGGATGATAACGTTATCCTGTCACCCATCAGATTGGTTACCCTGGAACAGGCCATCAGCTTTATCCGCGAGGATGAACTGGTGGAAGTGACTCCGCGTTCCTTACGAATGCGCAAAACCATCCTGCCCGCCCAGAAGCGCCACCTGGTCAACTCCGCCAGGAAAAAAGAGCAATCCGCTTGACATCCGCCCTATTATTCACCTACCATTCACCTCTAATTCACCCTGTTTTCAGAACAGGTTGAGTTAACTATCGTTGCAAAAGCCGGAGAGCTTCAGAGCCAAGGCGTCTGAGGGTGAAGTCG
>JAOZRT010000183.1 GCA_029940035.1 Desulfobacterales bacterium | reverse complement strand
AAGCCATCCTGGACGTTTCCCTGGATATCGGCAGGAATGAGGTGCTCGCCATGATCGGCCCGTCGGGATGCGGCAAGTCGACCTTTCTGCGCTGCCTGAACCGCATGAACGACACCATCGATATCTGTCAGGTCACCGGTGAGATCAAGCTGGACGGGCAGGACATCTACGATAAAAGCATCGATGTAGTGCCCCTGCGGGTGCAGGTAGGCATGGTGTTCCAGAAACCCAACCCCTTTCCCAAGTCCATATACGACAACATTGCCTATGGACCGCGCATTCACGGCCTGGCCCAGAGCAAGGCCGAACTGGACCACATCGTGGAACGCTCCCTGAAGAGAACCGGGCTGTGGGACGAGGTCAACGACCGCCTGGATCAGCCCGGAACAGGATTATCAGGCGGACAGCAGCAGCGCCTCTGCATCGCGCGCACCATTGCCGTCAATCCGGAAGTGATCCTGATGGACGAACCCTGTTCCGCCCTGGACCCCATAGCCACGGCCGTTATCGAGGATCTCATTCGTGAACTGCGGACGCAGTACACCATCGTTATCGTAACACATTCCATGACCCAGGCTGCACGCGTGTCCCAGCGCACAGCCTACTTCCATCTTGGCGACCTCATCGAAGTCGGCGCCACTGAACAGATTTTTACCCGCCCCCACCACCAGTTGACGGAGGACTACATCACCGGACGTTTCGGATAATCTACCCGAAAAACGACAACCACTATTCAACAGGAGTTCCAAGGAAAATCGTATAACTGAAGCAAATTTAGTTGAGGAACATAATTTTATCAAACGTTAAAGGCGTAATTAGCCCAAGATGAGCCGCTGGGGATCGCACTGCTCGCGCAGGATGGAGAGTTCTCGCAAGGTGGGTTCAGGCGTGACGTCTGCACGCTCGATGTCAATGGCAAACCCCATGTTGGCCAGCACGTCGTCAGGGGTTACCCCGGGGAAGCAGGCTTTCAGATACATCTCTTTTGATGTGTCATCAAAGCCCATGATGGCCATGTTGGTGATTACCAGCCAGGGTCCGCCCTGGCAAAGGCCGGCTGCCTCCCTGTCTCTTCCCCCGCCCAGCCAGCCCGGACTGGTCAGGTAGTCCACCTTTTTCACGAATTTCCTTTTTTCCTGCTGCATGAAAATGATGGATCGGGGTACAAAGGAGGCCACATCCGCAGCACCGCCGCTGCCGGAGAAGCGCACCTTGGGGTGGTCGTAGTCGCCGATGACCGTGGAGTTGAGATTGCCGAAGCGATCGATCTGGGCAGCGCCCAGGATGCCGATCACGTGCTTGCCGGTATGCCGGTTCTGCATGCAGGCAAAGGAATCCAGCAGGCTGCCGTTCATTGCCGTGCGGTACATCACGCGGGGGTCGCCCACGGCCAGCGGGACCTCTTCCAGCTGGGAGCCGATGGCGCCGGTTTCGAAAAAAATGGTGGCATGCGGGGCGCTGATGTGTTTCGCGGCCATGGCAGCCAGCATGGATATGCCGGTGCCGCAGAAGACAATGTCATCGTTTTGTATCAATCTGGCCGCAGCCACGGCCATCATCTCTTTGCTGGTGTAGGTCAAGTTTATTTCTCAAGTTCTTGCGTTCAGTTATTGGCAGACCATTTTTGACAGGATTAACAGGATTTACATGATATAAATTAGGTATAAGGTAAACGGTATAAGGTACAAGGCGGCTATACGCTAATAGCGCACAGCGCTCTTTGTTATTAAAATCCTAAAAAATCCTGTCAAAATTTTCTGGTCAAGTCCTGATTAAAAGTTGTCATTTAAACATGGTTTCGGGTGTCGGGGTTCAGATGCCGGGTTACTCCGACCACAGACCACATTCTTACCCTCTTACCTTCTGTTGTTCTGCGGCTCTGTCCTCAGGCCTCCGTTCTCTGTCTTCTGGTTTCTGTCCTCTGGCCTCCGTCTTCTGTGACTCCGCCATCAGGTACGATCGAGGTTCGGGGCATATCCCGTTCGCGGATCGGCCTCTATGTTTTTCAATTGTTCCGGGTCGATCAAGGCCAGAAAACGTTCATGGCTGTCGATTCCAAAGACAAACTTTTCCAGGTAGCCCAGGAATGAATCTTCTTCCCTGGCAAAACCCGCATACGCCTTCAGGTACTTCGGGTCATAATCGTAATACCCGTAGCACGCGGTTGGATAGGCGCCCAAGGGAACATGGCAGACCGCATCCACACAAAAGGGCGGCAGATTATTCAAATCGGCGTTGTCCCGCAAGTCATCCGGCTCCACCAGTTCTTCACAGGTGACAATGACATGTTCGGCAGCCTTGGCCTGCTCCACGTCTGCAAAGGTCAGCCCCTTGATGCGTACGGTTCCGTCTGTGGCCGCTTTCTGGGCGTGAATGATGGTGACATCGGGCCGGATGGCCGGTACCAGGACCACCTTGGACGTTTCCGCCCAATCGCCGAAAGGGTTGTCCATGACCACGGCCTTTTTGTCGGGCAGCTTCGGGTCTGAAGACCGGACCTCTTTAGAAAATCCCCAGCGGGCCAGGATGTCCGAGCCCATACCCGAACGGGTAGGCAAAAAAGGGACCCCCAGGGCGCCGGCCAGAAACCTCAGGGTCATTTGAAAGTTGGAATAATCCTCCACAGCCATGGAGCCCTCCTGGACCGCCTTTTTAAAACGGATGCAGGTGGGGGCAAATCGCCCGCTGCCGCCATAGGCGATTTCCAGTTTCGATATCACCCCGGCTCCCACCAGTTCATCCACCCCCTGGCCGTTGGAGTGGGCATAGAGGTGCAGGTTGCGCTTTTTCTGGCGGATCAGTTCATACACGGCAGCCATGGGGTTGCGGTTGATGGTGAAACCGCCGATGGATATGTGGCTGCCGTCTTCCACAAGGTCTTGAATCGCCCTGGACAGGTGCATTGCCTTGTTGCCGTCGTCTTTTGTCATCACCCTTCCATTGATTGTAAATGAGATCCGGTCTGAATATGGCATGTTGAAAAAGCGTTCGATCCTTTCAGCAATATCACAGGACCTTTATTTACACCTGCGGGGGCTATGCTTCAAGAAAAAAGAATCCTCGCCGGACAGGCCCGGGGAGGATTCTTTATCAGTTCCTGATTAATTTATAGGTCAACGGAAAGCGTTACCATTTCGGACAGTCGCGTCCGTTTCCGCGGTGGCCGCCCTTTCCACGGCCGTTGTCGGCACCCATCATAAAGCCTCGGCCACCGGCATTGGGGTTGATCTTCTTCATTTCAATGAGGTGCTTGATTCTTTCCTGGCCGAGTTCGGCATTGATGGCGGACAACTCCTGCTGAAACTGGGCAGCAACCTGGGCATCCGGATTCTGTTTGGCCAGCTCGCTCCTGAGGGCCAGACGTTTGGATTCCCGTTCCGAGCGCAGGGTTGCGGTTGCATCGAAGTGTTTCTGCCTTAGTTCATTCACTTTTGCCTGGTCTTCTTCGCTCAGACCGGCCATCATCTGGCCATAACCATAGCCGCCACGACCCTTATAGGGGCTGTTTTCATAACAATCCGATCCATTCCCTCCGGATCCGTTGTTCTGGCGGTAGGCAAATGCGGTCCCGCCGATGTTTATGAGGGCTATCAGGGTGATTACCAGAACTGTTCTTGATGCTGTATTTTTTTTCATTTTTTTGCTCCTTTTCTATACGTGTTGTTTTTGGTTTCGCTTCAGTAAAAAGCAAAGCGCGTGCCATAAAAAATAAAAAAGGAGACGCTGGCATATATCTATTTGAAAATAAAACTAAAATATTTATTTTGAGTGTGTTTTCCGGAAAAGGCAATGGTAAAGGACGGGCCGGCGAGCGGGGTATTTTTACCCACCTGTCCAGGAAGTGTCTGATGGTTGGGGCGAAAATACCCGCCTGGGCCGGGTTACTGATGAACGGTTTGTTTTATTCCACTTGATAGGTTTTCAGCTTTTTGTGAAGGGTTTTGCGATTGATGCCCAGAATTCTGGCAGCCTCGCTTTTGTTGCCGCCACTGGCGTCCAGGGCTTTCAGGATGGTGTCCTGCTCCACCTCTTCAAGGGAGCGCAAGCTGCCTGCTTCCTGTTGGATGGCTTCTGTCGCAGGGGGATCGCCCTTTTGTTCCCTATTGATGCTGAGGGGCAGGTCCTTGCTCGTCAGAAAATCACCGGCCGCTAAAATGACCGCCCGTTCGATGGCATTCTCAAGCTCGCGGACATTGCCGGGCCATTCGTATTTCAGCAGCATGTCCATGGCGGTAGGGCTGAAGCCTTTGATGTCTTTTCGGTTTTTATGCGCATAGACGGCCATGAAGTGCTGGGCCAGAAGGGGGATGTCGTCCAGGCGTTCTCTCAAGGGAGGGGCGTGCAGGGCCACGACATTCAAGCGATAATAAAGATCCTTGCGAAAATGCCCGGCTTCAACTTCGGCGTTCAAGTCGCGGTTGGTGGCCGCCAGGATGCGCACGTCTACCTGGATGGTTTCTTCGCCGCCCACCCGCTGAATTTCCTTTTCCTGAATGACGCGCAACAGCCCGGCCTGCATGGCCGGTGACGTCTCGCCAATTTCATCCAGAAAGATGGTGCCCTGGTCGGCCTGCTTGAAACGGCCCTCCCGCCTCCGGTCGGCACCGGTAAATGAGCCTTTTTCATGCCCGAACAGTTCGGACTCCAGCAGCGTTTCGGTGAGGGCGGCGCAGTTGACCACCACCATGGGATGATCCCTGCGGGGGCTGTGGTGGTGAATGAATCCGGCAATCAGTTCTTTACCGGTACCGCTTTCGCCGGTGATGAGTATGGTGGCGTCGGACGGCGCGATCATGGCGGTCATATCCATCAAGTCCTGCATGGGGCGACTTTTGCCGATGATGTCGTCCAAATCAAAACGCCGGCCCAGTTTTTTTTTCAGTACCGCATTTTCGTCTTTCAGGCCGGAATGCTCAAGGGCTCTCTCAATGGTGAATTTGAGGGCTTCAAAATCAAGGGGCTTGGTGAGGTAGTCATAGGCACCTGATTTAAGGGCGTCCACGGCGGACTCTACGGAAGAATAGGCGGTCATGATCAAAACCGGTATGGCAGGATTGTAGGCTTTGATTTGTTTCAGGGCTTCGATGCCGTCCATGGTGGCCATGCGCACGTCCATCAGAATCAGGCCAACAGGGCCGGCTTTTACCCGCTCGACAGCGCGACTGCCGTCGTCCACACTTTCCACCGGAAACCCCCAGCTTTTGATGATGGTTTCCAGGGTGGCGCGGTGGCCGGGATCGTCATCCACAACCAGGATGTCGGCTTGGGTATCGATTGGCATATCAATTCCCAACATTGGGTTTGATGGGCAAGGCTATTTTGAATGTGGTTCCCTTGCCAGGTTCGCTGTCAACTTCCAGACGGCCGTCATGCGCCTCGACGATCTTGTGCACGATGGCCAGGCCAAGCCCGGTGCCCGAGGGCTTGGTGGTGAAATAGGGGTCGAAGACCTGCTGCAGGTCATCCAGATCGATGCCCGGCCCGGTATCGGCAACCGTGATGACGACAATGTCTTTTTCTCTGGAACACCCGATGGACAGGGTCCCACCGTCCTCCATGGCCTGGATGGCATTGAGATAAAGGTTCAAAAGGCATTGCGATAAACGATCGGGGTCGACGTCGTGGGTCAGGTCCGCGGATGTTTGTCCGAGGTCGATGGTAATGTCCTTGGCCCGGGCATCCTGTTGAACCAGGCGCAGGGAGTGTTCGAGAAGCTCCCGTAGATCTACGGATTCTCTTTTCAGTTCGGCAGGGCGGGCAAACTCAAGGAGTGCACTGATGACCCTGTTCAGACGGTCCACTTCCTGGATCATGATCCCGGCGGTTTCCCTGTCGGCAGGAGGTGTGTCGAGTTTGTCCCGGAAGTAGGTGGCGATGCCCTTGATGGAGCTCAGCGGGTTTCTGATTTCATGCGCTACGCCGGCGGCCAGTCCACCGATGGCAGCCAGTTTTTCAGTGCGCCGTATCTGTTCCTGCAGGCGCCGGACTTCTGCGATATCCCTTAAAATGACGATGTTGCCAAGAAACAACCCCTCCCGGCTGGTGATGCGCACAGCACTGAGGCTGACCGGAACCGCCTTTCCTTGGGCAAACGCATACTCTTTCTCCTGCTCGATGATGGGACGGCCCTGGTCCAGTGTTTTTTTCAGGGTCAGCCATTCCTGGGGAAGCACTTCGGCCAGGCCTCTGCCGAAAGCATGCCGGCGATGCATACCGGTAATGCGCTCGGCCGTGGCGTTAAAAAAGGCGATTTTGCCTTCCTTGTCCGTGGCCATCAATCCCACGGGCAGGCTGGCCACCACTTCGTCGGTAAAGGTGTCGGATTCCTGTAGAGAGCGCCTGGCAGCCTGGTAGCCCTGAAACCAGAATAGAGAAACATAGCCCCCGAAACCGAGCAGCAGCAATACCGATGACAGGATCAACGTGTTGCGCAGGTCCTCTTTGCGGGCCAGTTCAAAAGGGGTGATGTCAAGGCCGATAAAGACAAAGCGTTTGCCGTCTTCCATCTTCGGGTGAAGGAACCCGCGGTCCTGACGGTGCATGCTGCCGCCCATCATTGCGTTGGTGTCGTGTGTCTGGCTTTTCTGCACGCGGCGCCTTATTTCCTGGCGCGACAAGGGGCGGAACTCGCGGAACACTTCAAATACCTGGCGGCCTTCCCCATTTTTTACCACCCGCCATTTTTCATGGAAACCAGAGACAGCGGAGTCCAGGGAACGGGGATCAATGTGGGGGGTCCCCTTAAGGGTGGTGTTGTTATGCGCCAGGATAAAGCCCTTGTCATCCGTTACTGCCAGGTACAGCACATCGGGCTGGGCGGCCGCCTCTTCCAACAGGTACTGGATGTGGTCCTCGCCCCGCATCATGCGCCGCATGCCCACCCGGGTTCCGGCCTCAAAGGCCCGGATCCATGCTGCACCCTTTTCAAGGAGAACACGGGACATGTTCTCCTTTTCCCGGTTGATGTCGTCAATGGCCAGGATTACCACGATGACCAACAGGATCAGTACGCCGCCCAAAAGGATCCAAGGCGAGGTGTGCAGTCCAACGGGTTTAAATTTTCGGGATTGTCGTTTCATGCTTTGCGTATAAGTTAGAAGACTATTACCTCTCGCCCGCTTGCGCTCGAGCACACAGAGGGTATTTATTTTTCCCTTAGCTATACGTCGAAAATAATTTTAGACTCCCAGTGGTCCCCTATGGGCCCCACCTGGATCTGGTGATAAGTGACCGCCTTGATTTCGCTAAGGATGCTGTGTTGCTCCGCCTGGAAGGATTCGAGCTCGACCCGGGCGCTAATGCGGTTCGCCGTCAGTTCCTCCACAGCAATTGACCGCAGGATTTTTTCCGTGCCCGCCCACAGGTACAGCAGCTCCCTCAACCAGTTGACCATCAGGTCGGGCCAGTCTTTTCCCTCAACGGAAACCAGGCTTTGGTGGCAATCCCCGGGGCTTCCGGCGTCGACAGTCAATTCGAACATGGCCAGGGCCGCATGTTCGAACAATTCTGGTGCATCGCCTCCGAAAACGTGGATGCCGAAGTCGGCCGTGTGGTCGATAAGCTTGTATTTCATGGCTCAACCCTGAACATAGACTATCATGTTAAAAGTAACAAATGTACCGATTTTGTAAACTATCACAAAATATATGTCACTGCCAACATACAAAACAGATGTCAATAGGGGTGTGATTTAGAACAACCTATCGTATCTATTCAGGGGGTTTGAGAGCCGCTCTGGCTCTCCCCTAGCCACTTGAATACATTGGTAAAACGTGTGCACTCGTAACTATTTGAAATAATTGAGAATAAATCTAGATTTTTTATTACTAATGTGTTATGCACTCAGTTATGGAACTGAAAAGAACATTTTCAAACCTTGACTGGGCTGCAACACCGGAGCCGGTAAAACAGTACATCATACACCTGGAACAAACCATTGTTACTCTTGTTTCCAGTGTCCAGAAGCTGGAAAAGCGGATAGAACAGCTGGAGGTTCGGGTAAATAAAAATTCTCAAAATTCCAGTAAACCGCCGTCATCTGACGGCCCGTTTAAGAAACCAAAGAAAAAAATAAAAAAGAACAAGTGTAAAAAAGGGGCTCAAAAAGGCCACAAGGGGCACAGGCAACAACTACTGGAACCGACTCAGCAACAAGAAATCTTACCAGAAAAATGTGAATGCGGGTGTTCAGTAATTATCGCTGGCAGTCTCGAGCCCTACTATACACAACAGGTTATCGATCTACCCGAAATCCAAATGGATATTTTGCACTTGATTCTCAACAAAGGCAAGTGCCAAAATTGTGGTAAGATCGTAAAAGCCAAAGTTCCTAAAGAGCATCAAACCGGTTATGGTCCGAGATTAAGTGCACTAATTGCCGAAATGAGCGGCATACAAGGCAATAGCCGCGAGACGGTTCGTACTTTTTGTAAGTCCGTGCTTAACTTCTCGATTTCAATCGGTGCTATTCAAAGTGTTGTTGATAGAGCATCAGCGGCGTTAAAACCAATTTATGATAAAATTGGCGAACTGGCCCGAGAAAACGATATAAACCATGTCGACGAAACTTCTTGGTTTCAAAACGGCGCACTCAATTGGCTGTGGGTAATGGTAAACAGCACGGTAGCATATTTCATGATTCATAAGAATCGATCCAAAGAAGCTTTTCTGGAATTAATACAAGACTGGAAAGGCATTCTGGTAAGCGACAATTACGGTACCTATAAAAAATGGGCTAACCTCAGACAGACATGTCTTGCCCACTTAATTCGCAAAGCAAAGGCATTGTCTGAATCTAAAGATAAAGGCAGCCAACACTTCGGCATAAAAATATTGAAAGAACTCCAGCTACTTTGTCATTGGGCAAAAGCTCCGCCTGATGTAGACCAGTGGTATGAATTTTATCAACGCTTCATAGATTTGTTATTCGATCATAACCAGCAAAAAGATGAAGCCGGAGCATTGGCCCGTTCACTGATCAGACAGATCGATTCGCTATGGGTCTTTCTTGAAGTTAGCGGAGTCGAACCGACAAATAATCATGCTGAGCGAATGCTACGCTTTGGTGTCTTATGGAGAAAGAGAAGCAAAGGGACACAAAGCG
>JAOZRT010000182.1:1170-9125 GCA_029940035.1 Desulfobacterales bacterium | reverse complement strand
ACCGTCAATCCCACCTATTTTAAGGTGTCGCAGTCATATGAGGCACAAGGAGGGGGGGCATCTTTTCGTTATATCATCGATTTCAAGGAGATGACCAACTCCAGAAGGATTCTTCCAGGCGGTATTTCCGGAAATGTCATGAGCCCCCACTACGACGACCAGTTTACTTTATGGCGAAGTGGAGAATATCGACGGTTTGTGCTGGACCGTGATGCAGTTGATGCCGATGCCCGCTATCGTATGGTAATATCGCCGACAGAGTGATGCGGGGCGGGAGGAGCAACGAGTAAAGGAAGATCTGCTCCATGCGATAACCAATCAATTCTGTGACTACCAACCATGGTATCTCCACCCTCCAAATTAATAAACAGTTTTGGATTTCAGGATTTCACCTACTACTTGGAGAGGATCCCTGATGGAAATTACAAAACAAGTATCTTAATTTTCTTAACGCACCGTCTGGACTTTAAAATGGATACCTTCCTTTTTTTGAAGATAGGCGATAATTTCAAAAATATTTCGAGCTTGGGGATTTCCCTTAGGACCAAACATGCGCATCAGGCTTTTAGGGGACTTAGCGGTTACTGTACCAAGGGCATCGAAACCGATTGTGGCGTTAATGTAATCGCGCAAGATAGCTTTTCCGGTATCCACATCGCCGATCAGAAGGCAGTCAATTCCTTCTTTAAGTAGTTCTTCCCGAAAAATCGGGTCGCGCGCGATCCGGTTTTTAATAGTTTCCTTAAAATCCCTAGTGAGTGCCATTTTCAATTCTCCCGACGTTTTCGTCTTTTGTATTCCTTCCAAAGTGCCTGGGCAGCCTCTATGTCATTCTGCTGGCGTTTCTTCGTACCTCCACCAAGCAAGATTACGATACTATCACCATCCCGGCCAAAATAAACACGGTATCCTGGTCCGAAATCAATTCGACATTCCAGAACGCCCCCTCCAACCCCTTTAGCATTCGAAATAAAATGAAATAATTTCATCCATCAGTATGTTTATATCTATTTCACTAAGTTGAGGTGCAACAATATTTTCTTCTTTCTTATTTGGATGTTTTCCTGAAAAGATTACCATCAAGGAAACTAAATGATAAGGGGAAAAACGGAAAGTTCTTGGGCAAGCTTTTCATCCGACGTGGTCGAATATACTGGCAAAAGACGTCGGATGAGGTGAATGAGGAAGTGCGTGAAGCTCTTGGCACAAGCCTAAAATTGTAACCGATGACTGCTAATACGGATTGAACAACTTTATCCTATAAGGAAATATAACGATGCTAGGAATGCAGAGCACCCCTGAATTGGCCAGAATCGAATCACTCCTTCGCTCGCATGGAATAAACCAATGGGGTGACCGTTTCGATATTGAACAGGCCTCGATTAGGACTTTCAGGAGAAACCTATAGATATGAGCTTTGATGAAAAAACAGGTGATTACATCATCCTCGACGACACCCTTCAGGTTGTGATTGTTTAACACAACTTAATGTATACGTGATTTCAGTGAGTTGACATAATTCAAGCGAAATCACAATCCAGCCGCAACAACGAAAAAGCGATAATATATTTCGTAAATTATAAGATCCATCTGTCGACATACAGCCGAATATTTCCTCACCCATCATTAATTCCACTGTTTGGCAACGATCATCAAACCCAAAGAATTAATAATGTCCTAAATAAATTCTATTGACATCATTAAAAAACTTTCATAATAAATACTGAAACGTTTCAGTATAGAATTATTTGCCTTATAACTCCCTTCATAAGCCACCGGCTCAGCCGGTGAGAATTGAAAAGGTTCTACCGATCCGGTGAGGAATACATGTGACAACAGTGTTCACTTAACCTACGCCGGTGTCTGATGCAGGGAGTTAAATCAGCAACCTCCGGTAGAGCAGGCCCCTTCGAGGGGCCTTCCTCATACCTCCGGCTTTGCCGGAGGTCGCTGATTTTCTAAATTCCTAAATATTTTGACAATTATCAGGATGAATAAACGCGTAACCATAAAGGATGTCGCCAAAATGGCGAATGCGTCAGTGGCTGCTGTTTCTATGTCACTCAACAATCGTCCTGGTATCGGGGATGAAAAACGCCAAAAAATAAAGGAGATTGCCAAAAAAACCGGGTATCAGCCAAGCTTGGTGGCTAAAAGTCTGGTCAATAAGCGGAGCTATATAATCGGATTGATTATCAACGATATAGCGGATCATTTTTTTGCTGAATTGGCAAAAGGGGTTGAGGACACAGCAAAAAAACATGGTTATAGTACCATACTATGCACAACCGACGGAAATTTAAAAACTCAGGAAGATTATCTTGATATACTTTGCTCTCGCGGTGTCGATGGAATTATCATATCAACTGTTGTAGCAGAAGACCCTCACATTGAATTTCTTATCGATGAAAAAATTCCGTTTGTTTGCATCAATCGAATACCCCTTATCCCTTATTTGGAAAAAAAAGCAGAATACATTATCATGGATAACTATTCTGCAGGATACAAAGGTATCGAGCATCTTTGGAAGCTAGGCCACGACAAGATTGCTATTATTACTGGGTCACTAAATGCGTCCAATGCCATTGAAAGTCTTAAAGGCAGCAAAGCAGCATTAAAGAAAATCGGAATTAAAATCCCTAAGCGCTGTATTAAAGAAGGAAAATACTCTCATCAGGAGGCATATCTGGTTTGCGAAAGGCTTCTAAAAAGTAAAAACCCCCCAACTGCTTTTTTTGCTCATGATGACAATATGGCACTGGGCGCCCGCGAGGCCATATTGCATTCAGGACTGGAAATTCCAAAAGATATCGCCTTAATGGGCATCGATAACATCAAAACGGGAGCCTTGGCAGGCATTGAGCTTACCACCATAAGCCAAAAAAAATATGAGATGGGTGCCATGGGGGTGAAAATACTCATTAATCGAATCGAAGAAAAGGTCCCGCACATGGTGGAAAAGATCGTCCTGGATGCAGAACTCGTAGTCCGAAAAACGTGTGGATACCAGGATTCCGGATATCTCCGCTGACATGTTAAAAGTGGCAGGTATCTTTTTAGCATTTTACTGAAACGTTTCAGTAAAGATTTAACCATTTTCTACAAACTTTGGGAGAAGACATCATGGTTGGCAATATCGAAAACAGTCATTTCCTGCACTATAACCTGCGGTCCGTCGCTCCTATGGTGGAGAGAGGGGAGGGGATTTATCTATACGACAGTTCCGGGAAACGCTACATCGACGGGACCTCTGGTCCTGTGGTGTGCAACATCGGCCATGGGGTCAAGGAAATCGGCGAGACATACGCTGCCCAGGCAGAGAAGGTGGCTTATGTTTTTAGATCCCACTTCACCAGCGAACCGAGCGAAAAACTGGCAACCATGATTGCTGATATGGCGCCAAATGGTCTCGACGGTGTCTTTTTTGTGTCCAGCGGGTCTGAAGGCACTGAAATGGCTGCCAAAATAGCCCACCAATATTATCTGGAGCAAGACAAGGTCAGGAAGGAGCTGATCGTCTCACGCTGGTTGAGCTACCACGGCATCACTATGGGGGCGCTATCCATGAGCGGGCATGTTCAGCGCAGGAAAAATTATGCGAACTCCCTTTTGCCCTATCCGAAAATTCCCATCCCCAATTGCTACCGATGCCCTGAAAACAGCCACCATCCGGATTGTAACCTAGCCTGCGCCCACCGTCTGAAAGAAACCATCCAGATGGTTGGTGAAGAATATATCAGTGCGTTCATTGCAGAACCGGTTGTCGGCGCTGCCGCCGGCGCTGTTGTACCGCCTCCGGAATACTATAAGATCATCAGAGACATTTGTGATGAGTTCGATATCCTGTTCATTGTCGACGAGGTGATGACCGGTTTTGGTAGAACCGGTTTGAATTTTGGGATCGAGCACTGGGATGTTACCCCGGACATGATCGTCTTTGCCAAGGGAGCCAGCGCTGGCTACTACCCTCTAGCGGGCGTCATTATATCCGAAAAAATATTTGATGTTCTCAAAAACGGAAAAAAGGGGATATTCGCTCCAGGGCATACCTATTCCGGGACTCCCATGGCAGGTGCTGTAGGATGCAGTGTGATCGAATACATGCAGAAGCATAGGCTGATCGAAAATGTCCAAAACCTCAGCGGGTACTTGGAAGACCAATTAAAAACACTATATTCCCACAAAATTGTAGGAGACATCCGTGGCAAAGGGTTTTTGTGGGGTATCGAATTTGTCAAAGATCAAAAAACCAAGGAGCCTTTTTCCGAAAAGCAGGGTGGAATAGTTGCCGATTTAATATCAAAAACAGCATTTAAAAACGGATTGATATTGTACCCCGGTAGCGGATGCGTGGACGGCACTTTAGGCGATCACACATTAGTGGCGCCGCCTTTTATTATTGAAAAACAAGAGATTGATGAGATGGTTTCAATAATCGATCGTTCAATTTCAGAGGTGGAAAAAGGAAGACAGGAGGATATATGAGCATCCTAATTCGAAATGGTTGGTTAGCCGATGGAACCGGCAACCCCCTTTACCCGGCTGACGTGATGATCGAGGGGGATCGGATTACGGCAGTGGAGCGTCTGCCCGAAGCCCAAGCAGACCATGTTATCGATGCTCAAGGCAAGCTTGTCTGTCCGGGATTCATCGACTGTCACAGTCACACAGATTGGACCATTAACGCCAATCCAGCCATGCAAAGTACTATCCGACAGGGCGTTACCACCCATATAGCTGGTAATTGTGGGTTCAGCATGGCGCCATTGAGTGAATTTTCCCGAGGCTACTGTGAAGAAGTTTTAAAATCCTTTGCTTACCAAGGATCAGCAACCTGGTCCAGCTTTTCCGAGTATCTGGACACAATCGCCCGAATGAAGACCGCCGGGAATTTAGCGTGGTTCGTGGGGCACAACACCATCCGGACTACATCCGGGGTTGCTGTCCCGAGCAAGGACGTAACCGCCGATCAGATGAAGGCCATGGAAAATCATGTAAGGGAAGCCATGGATGCAGGTGCTTTGGGCATGTCTACCGGGCTGGAATACGCCCCCGGGCGTCTTGCGTCAACAGAAGAGATCGCGCATTTGGCCAAGATAGCAAAAGTTTACGGCGGCATGTATGCCAGCCACATCCGCAACTATGACGAGCATCTGCAGCTGGCTGTAGAGGAATTCGTACAAATCGTCAAAAACAGCAACATAAAAGGACAGCTTTCGCATCTGAACGTGCGTGAAAACACCAACGCACCTCAAGGGGCTTGGATTCGGGCCGTGGAGACCTTGGAGCAGGCCCGTGAAAAGGGGTTTGACATTCAGACCGACTGCGTAGGCTATGAAGGCGGTATCGGTAAGCTGGCCGCCATCCTGCCCCCCTGGGTTTTGGAGGGCGGGGCTGAACAGGCCGCCTTGAGGATGAAAGATCCTGCCGTGCGCAAACGCCTGCGTACGGAATGCGACCGTTACTGGCGCTTCATTCACAACGGCGACTGGTTTCGGGTGAGCATCGTACAGGAAAAGCCTTTTCCAGAAATCGCCGGTAAAAATTTTGAAGAAATCGCCCAACTCTGGGGAAAGGACCCGTGGGACTGCTATTTTGACATCATGGCGGCTGCCGGTGCAGGCATGGAGGATCTGATCGCCGTGGGCCTGATGTTTACGGAAGCGCATGTGGCTGATATGGTTTCTCACCCTTTGTTCAGCTTTGAAGCGGACTTCATCAGCATCGATTTGGACAGTCCGATGCGGAATACAGCGCCATTCAAGGCCAGCTACGCCGGTATGATCCATTTTCTCACTTGCCATGTTCGCGAAAGAAAAACATTACGCCTGGAAGATGCCGTTCGAAAAATGACCAGCATGCCGGCGACGCACTTTGGGCTCCGTGAGCGGGGTTTGTTGCGCAAAGGCTATTTTGCCGATGTGGTGGTGCTGGACTATGAAAAACTCAATGACGGGGTCACCGATTCGCAGCCTTTTGCTTATGCCAAGGGAGTGGAGAATGTAATCGTGAACGGAACGAGGGTGATCGATCATTCAGAGCACAACGGAGCCCGCCCGGGCCGTAATTTGTTGCGTGTATGAATGGATTTATACCCTATGCTGTAGAATGAGAATCATGCCTGGAAAAATGGCTGATCATTTCTAATGATTATTAAGTTTTCATCGTAAGGATAGGCACCGTAGATTAACGTATCAAAGAATACGTATTTGATACTCAAACACAAAGGAGGTTAACCATGTCAGAACTCATGAAACTCGAGAAATTGTTAGTCAGCGGTTGCATAAGCCGCCGGCAATTTTTGAGGAGTCTTTCGATTTTGGGGTTGGCGGGAGCTGTTTCCCCCACACTGTGGAATTCGAGTGCACAGGCTCAAACACCAAAAACAGGCGGCTCCTTCCGCCTGGGCCTGAGAGGCGCCAGCACGGCCGAATCACTTGACCCGGCAACTTACGGTACCGGTGTAATCAATAACTTTATGATGGGAGCTATCGGCAACTGCCTGACCGAAGTCGACCACAAGGGTAGGATAATACCGGAACTGGCCGAATCATGGGAGACCAACGCCAGTGCCAGCGCCTGGACTTTTCACCTGCGCAAGGGGGTGACTTTCCACAACGGTAAAACCCTTACAGCGGATGATGTCATTGCCTCATTCAATCACCATCGCGGGGAACACACAAAATCGTCGGGCAAATCGCTGTTGAAAGCAGTGACGGATATTAAGAAACTGGACAACCACACGGTTGTGTTCGAACTCGAAAGCGGCAATGCGGATTTTCCCTATATCGTTTCCGAGTATTTCTTCATCATATTCCCTGCCAAGGACGGGAAGCTCGACTGGCAACCGGGCGTTGCCACAGGCGGCTACAAACTGATCGAATTAGAGCCGGGCGTGCGTTATGTGGGCGAACGTTATGCAGACTACTGGAAGGAGGGGCGTGCCCATTTCGACCGGGTGGAGCTGGTGCCTCTCAGCGATTCCATGGCCCGAACCACAGCCCTCATAACCGGGGAGGTGGATAGTATCGGCAGTGTCGACGTCAGCACCGTTCACCTACTGAAAAAGAAACCCGGAATAGAAGTCAACGCCGTGACCGGGACCCAGCACTTCACCATGCCCATGTTCACAGACGTTGCGCCTTTCGATGACGTCAATGTGCGTCTGGCCCTCAAACACGCCATCAACCGTAAGCAGATGGTGGACATTCTGCTGGCCGGCTATGGCCAGGTGGGCAACGACAGCCCCATCACGCCGGCCAACCGCTATTTCAACACCGAGATGAAACAACGCAGCTATGACCCGGACAAGGCGCGCCACTATTTGAAAAAGGCCGGGCTCGACAAACTTTCGGTGAAGCTTCACATCGCGAATTCTGCTTTTCCCAAGGCCGTTGATGCCGCGGTGCTGTTCAAGGAGTCGGCCTCCAATATCGGGATTGACATCAATGTGGTCCGTGAGCCCGATGATGGCTACTGGTCCAATGTGTGGCTGAAAAAACCATTCTGTGGCAGTTATTGGGACGGGCGCCCCACCGAAGACCTGATGTTCACCACTGTCTATGCTGCCGAGTCTCCTTGGAACGATGCCCATTGGAAAAACGAGCGCTTCAACAAGCTGCTTGTCGAAGCCCGCACCGAACTCGACTCCGACAAGCGCCGGGCGATGTACTGGGAGATGCAGGAGATCGTAAAGGATGACGGAGGCACCATCATTCCGGTCTATGCCCAATATGTTTTTGCCAATCGCGATACGGTCGCCCATGGTCCCCTGGCTGCCAACAAGGATGCCGATGGTTGGAGAGCCTTGGAACGCTGGTGGTTTGCTTAAATGCGCGTATAAAAAATTGTTTTAAGATTATTCTATAGCGGCGGTTATCAACCCTACAAGATTCAAAATTGTGATGACCGCCGTTATATGCTTTTACTATTGATAGCTGAATTCTTATAAAGTG
>JAOZRT010000182.1:0-1070 GCA_029940035.1 Desulfobacterales bacterium | reverse complement strand
GATCAAAAAGAGTCGGGCATTGTTTCTGATGGTTTAGATGCTATCGATTTTTCCGGACTCATGAGTATACAGGACGTTCCTTCGAAATCTTCTGATCTTCATGCAACAAAAATACTATTGGAGAATTCCCGCAAGCACTTCATGGGCCTTAATATGGGCTCAATCAATATGAAATATCTTGTCGAGATGCAGCTTGCCGTCCGGGGCACCAAAGAGGCCATGATCCAGCGCCCTCTCTTTCATGCTATTGTTTGCCCAATGTCACCGCTTTATTATCCGGAAGATGAGATCGAAAGGCTGAAAGTGTGCGGTGAAAATGGATTGCCGGTTAAGGTTGCGGTTGAACCGATGCTCGGAGCCAGCGCACCGGTTACCCTTGCTGGAACGATCGCGCAGGGCAATGCAGAAGTTTTAGGGGCCTTCACGCTGCTTCAAATCCTTTATCCCGGCATACCTACTGTTTATTATTGCTATCCAAGCGTGGTGGAGATGCGGACCGGCAACTCGATTACCGGCGGGCCTGAGAATCTGTTGTTATATGCTGCCCTGGCGCAGCTGGGTACACGCTATTATAAAATGCCCTCTGAATGCCCTGCCTTGGTGTCCGACGGATTCATTTTTGAACAGCTACTGCTTCAGAAAGGTATGGGGACATTCATGGCGGCAGCATCCGGAGCCGCCGTCCTTTCCGGTGCCGGCACTCTGGACGGGGGGATGGGCTCAAGCTTGGCGCAACTTGCCATTGATGATGAAATAGTGCAAATCATGCGACGGATATGGGCCAAGTTTGACGTCAACGAGAATAAAATTGGACTTGATGCTGTGCATCGTGCCGGCCCCAAAGGGAATTTTATTGTCGACGAGCATACCTACAACCATTTTCGGGATGAAATCCGTTTTTATCCAAGCATATTCGACTTTCGTACCTATTCGGACTGGGCCAAAGACTCAAGGGGCGTGCATGAACGATCACAGAATAAGGTCTCAGAAATATTGAATAACCATGAGGTGCCTCCACTTGAGGATGCTGTCATCAGAGAGCTTGAAAGGATTGTGAAGGCAGCTGATAG
>JAOZRT010000181.1 GCA_029940035.1 Desulfobacterales bacterium | reverse complement strand
TATTACAACTTATTATCTCTACTTTGCCATATTGTTTATGCAACCATAGGGTTTAAAAGTTGAGCGTGAAAATGATTGGGGGATAAAATGGGAGATGCAGGCAGCAATAGCGATTTGAAACTTGGGGTCAACGGGTTTGGACGGATCGGCAAACTGACGGTCTGGCATCACGTGGCCCGCAAGTATTTCAAGGAAATCGTCGTCAATATCGGACGGCCGGCCGGAACGTCGCTCGAGGATATTGCCCATTATGTCCAGCGGGATTCCACCTATGGACGGCTCCAGACTTATCTGTACGGGCAAAGCGCACAGCCCGTTGTAGAAGCTGTGGACGAAAAAAACGGCAGCATGGTCCTGGATGGCACACACGTCACCTTTCTGCGGTCAAACCGGAATCCAGTGGATATCGGATGGCGGCGGCAAGGGGTAAGGCTGGTGGTGGAAACGACCGGGCAGTTTTTGGACCCGACTCTGCCGCCGGACCATGCCAGGGGATCTCTGCGGGGGCATCTGGATGCAGGCGCCGACAAAGTGATTGCCTCCGCCCCTTTCAAGATCGAGGATAAGGGGCAGGCCATGCCGGAGGATGCGGTGACCACGGTCATGGGCATCAACGACAGTGATTATGACCCCCGGCGGCACCGGGTCATATCCAACGCATCGTGCACCACCACCTGCCTGGCCCACATGATAAAACCCCTGCTGGATGCTTTCGGCCCCAACAAGATCCTATCCGCTTCCATGGCCACGGTGCATGCAGCCACGGGTTCGCAGGCCGTGCTGGACCGCCTGCCCAAGAGTGGTAAGACCGACCTTAGAAAAAACCGCAGCATCATGAACAATATCATCCTGACCACCACCGGTGCGGCCAAGGCTCTGAGCCTGGTCATACCGGCCATGCAGAAAATAGGGTTTATTGCGGAATCGGTGAGAATCCCCACGGCCAGTGGATCCCTCATCATCCTGGTGGTCAATCTCCAGGAAGAGCTGGACACGGAACCGATCAAGCGGGATCTTATCAATGACATCTATAGCCAGGCCGCAGAGCTTGATCCCAATGGTTACCTTTACTACACGGACCAACAAAACGTCTCAGGTGACATCATCGGCTTTCCCAGGGCTGCCGCCATCATAGAGGGTAATGAGACGCACCGCAGGACCGCCGAAGTGACCATCGACCTGGAGAAGGTGCCGGGCATCGACAAAGAGATCGTGGCCATGTTGAATAAAAGGATCTTGAGGGTGCCGGTCACCCAGACCGTCATTTACGGGTGGTACGACAACGAGATGGGCAGCTATGTGAACATGCTGGGTGATCGGACGGTTTCCATTGCCGAGGATATGTAAATGCCCGAAAAATTGCAGTCAAAGAGCTGCCTGCAATTTTTCGGGCTATAAGGTTCCAAATGTTTTGATAATAAATCCCTAATTTTTTCGCTCTACAATCCAGAGGCACACAAAATGTCTTTTCTGACCGCCGTAACATTCACCCCTGATGAACAAGAGATGCAGATTTTGTTGTCTGTTCTGGGTGGCATTTCGGAAATCTGCTGCCTGTCGGACCTCGATTCTGCCAAGCGGGTCGAGGTGCTGGCCAAGGCTGATGTGATCCTTGCCAGGAGCTTTGCGCGAGCCGAAGTCGAGCCAAAGGAAGCGGCCGGACTTGAAAACGTACAGCTCGTGCAGCTTATTTTTGCAGGCGTCAACAATGTTCCTTTTGACCTTCTGCCGTCCCACATAAAAGTGTCCGGCAACGCCGGGGCCTTTGCCGGCCCTATAGCCGAACATGTGCTGGGCATGGTTCTCTGTCTGGCCAAAAAGATGATTCCCGGTCACCTGGGCCTGGTAAACGGTCGCTTCGAATTTTCGGTGTTCAGTAAGGAATTGAGGGGCGGAACATGCGGCATCATCGGCATGGGCGGTAACGGTGACGCCATTGCGGATCTGATGAAGAAGGTCGGCATGCGGGTTCTTGGCATCAACCGCAGGGGCATATCGTCCGTTGATCTTGATTTCATGGGAACCCTGGCTGACATGGACAAGGTGCTGGAAAGGTCGGATGTGGTGGTGTTGACCGTACCCCTTACACTGGAAACCGTCAACATGCTAGGCCGCCGAGAATTGCAGCTGATGAAGCCGGATGCCATTCTGATCAACGTCGCGCGGGGGAAGGTGATTGACCAGGCAGCCTTGTATGAACATCTTAGGGCGACACCGTCCTTTGGCGCGGGCATTGACACCTGGTGGTCAGAACCCGGCGATCCAGAAGTGTATAAACTGGATTTTCCTTTTTTCGACCTGCCCAATCTGATGGGTTCACCCCACAAGGCTGACCATGTGCCGGACATGATGCAGGCCGCTGTGAAAATGGCAGCTGAAAATATCCGCAGTTTCCTTGAAGGGAAGCCCATCCGTGGTGAAGTGAACAGAGCCGACTATTCAGTGAGCCTTACCGATACGTGCTGTGGATGTGGTTTGAAAGGCGCACGAACTCTTCCACGGTGAGCGTTTCCGCCCGCCTGACAGGATCGAGACCTGCTTCTTCCAGGGCCTTGGCGGACAAATTGCCATCGAATCCCGGAATGAAACCCGTCAATGAATTTCGCAGGGTCTTGCGGCGTTTGGAAAAGGCCGCTTTGATGACATCGAAAAAAAAGGCCTCATCCTTTACCTGTTTTCCGGCGTCGGCATTGAAGTCGATTTCAAGTACAAGGGAATCGATGTTGGGTTTCGGAAAGAACAACCCTGCTTTGACTTCCGTCAGAACTTTGACCTGTGCACAGTATTGCACCATGACCGAAACCCGGCCATAGGTTTTTGAACCGGGAGGGGCGGTTATCCTCTGGGCCAGCTCCTTCTGAAACATAAGGATTGATTTTTTTATACAAGCCCTTGCCGTCATGAGCTGTATCAGGATCTGGGATGATATGTTGTAGGGGACATTGCCCACCACGGTGAGATCGACATTTTCCGTTTTGGCAAAGGCCGGGATGTCGAGCTTCAGGATGTCCTGCTCGAGCAGGCCGACATTGTCAAGACCTGCAGCAACGAGTTCGGTATTGAGGAGTTCCACCAGGCGGTGATCTTTTTCAACCGCGATGACCTTGAGCGCCTGTCGTGCCAGGGGCAGGGTCAGGGAACCCAGCCCGGCGCCAATCTCGAGCACCACATCATCGTCCGACAGACCTATGTAACCGACGATCGCCGCGGCCATATTTGCATCCGCTAGAAAATTCTGGCCCAGCTGTTTTTTGGGGTAAAGCTTCCAAGCCTTCATTAATACGGCGGGTGATGTCATCAGTCAGTTACTCCTTTTGGCAGGATTAACATGAAACCACAAGGGTTTCAATTAGATTTGCTTTGCTGGTGTTTTTATCCTCTCGAAGTGCCTGACTTGACTTTATATTTGTTATCAATTAGCTTGAATTTCGCAGCAAACGGACTGGTAAGAAATATTACAGGAGAGCACCATGACACGAAAAAAAAGAAAACCGGCCAGCTTTGACGCCATGGTCAAACTTTTCATCCGCAATTACGATATCCCGACCCGCAAGGATGTGGATATGCTGATGGCGAAATTGGACCGTCTTGAAAGCCTGGTCAAATCCGGGGCTTATGTCGGCAAGGGACGGTCCGGCACCGGAACTGCTTCCCAACGTCGGAAAAACAGCAAGGCCGGCACTGCCTCGGACTCTGTTTATCAGATAATCAAACGTTCCCGAACCGGTGTGGGCTTTGCCGACATTCGTGCAAAAACAGGCTATGAGGAAAAAAAAGTGCGCAACGCCATTTACCGCCTGCACAACATGGGGAAAATCACGCGCAAAAGCAGGGGCGTATACATACCGACCTAAACCCCAAGTTGAACAATTAACATGATGGTTGTCTTAACATAAGGTGAGCGCAGGTGTTTAAAATTCAGGTAATACATTGAAGGTAAATTATGGCTGAAATGTTAAATAATAAGGATGCCCAACTGGAAGAACAATGCGCCCAATATGGATACGGGGTTCAGCGTGTGGTTGAGCTGAAGGAGATCGACTCAACCCTTTATGAACTGAGTCATTCCACGGGCGCCAGGCATATCCACATCAGCAAGCAGGACGCCGAGAATACGTTCAGCGTTGCCTTTAAAACCGTCCCATCGGATTCAACAGGCGTTGCCCATATTCTGGAACATACGGTCCTGTGCGGCTCAAAGAAATTTCCGGTGCGCGATCCGTTTTTCTCCATGCTGAAACGCAGCTTGAACACGTTCATGAATGCTTTTACCGCCTCGGATTGGACCATGTATCCCTTTTCAACGCAGAATCGCAAAGATTTCTATAATTTGATGGACGTTTACCTGGACGCGGCCTTCTTTCCCCGCATTGACCGCCTGAGCTTCAAACAGGAGGGGCACCGCCTGGAGACGGATGCTGTTCCCGGCAAGGAAGGGGAGACGCACCTGGTATATAAAGGCGTGGTTTACAACGAGATGAAAGGGGCCATGTCCTCGCCGGACCAGGTGATGGCACGGTCCCTGTTGAACGCCCTGTACCCGGACACGACCTACCAGTACAACTCGGGCGGCGAGCCTGCAGAAATCCCTGCCTTGACGCATGACCAGCTACGCCGATTTCATCAACGACACTACCATCCGAGCAATGCGTTTTTTTATACATACGGCGACCTGCCGCTTGAAGACCACCTAGCGTTCATCCACGATAAAATTCTAAGCCACTTTACGGCCATTGACCCGAAAACCGAAGTGCCTTCCCAGAAACGCTGGAAAGACCCCAGACGTGTCACCTATACCTATCCCCTGGATCCCGGTGAGGACCCCGCTAAAAAGTCACAGGTGTGCGTGGCCTGGTTGTGCGCTGACATTAAGCACACCTTCGATGTCCTGGTGCTGAAATTGCTGGAGCAGATTTTGCTGGGCAATGCTGCCTCGCCCTTGAGAAAGGCGCTGATCGATTCCGAACTGGGCTCATCCCTCGCCGACGTTACCGGGTTTGATGCAGACAACAGGGACACTCTTTTTGCATGCGGGCTGAAAGATGTTGATCCTGCAGATGCCGGCAAAATCGAAGGGATTGTTTTCGATACCCTGACCCGGCTGGTGGAAGAAGGTATTGACCGGGAATTGATCGATGGGGCCATCCATCAGATCGAATTTCATCGCAAGGAGATCACCAATATGCCGTACCCTTTCGGCATCAAACTTTTGCTGACAATATCCGGGAGCTGGTTCCATGGCGGCCGACCCGAAAAGGTCCTGCAATTTGATGCAGATATCAGCAAAATAAGGGAAGCAGCAGCCCGGGGCGGTTTTTTTGAAAACCACATAAGGCGGTTTCTGCTGGACAACCGGCATCAGGTGCTGTTTACCCTCGACCCCGACCAGTCCATGGCCGCCAAAGAGATGGAACGGGTCAGAAAGGAGCTGGACGGGATTCAGGGCCACCTCTCGCCAGAGGCGCTGGAATCCATAGTGCAGGATGCGGTTGCCCTGGAAAAGATGCAGGAGCAAAAAGAAGATATCAGCCGCCTGCCCACCCTGGACATCGAAGACGTGCCGCCATCGATTCATGCTGTGGCACCTTCCGCAGACCATGCCTCATATCCGGCAATCTGTTTTTCCCAGCCCACATCGGGCATTTTTTATTTTACAGCCGCTCTCGGAGTGGGGGCGTTGACAGCGCCCTTGCTGCCCCTGGCGCCTTTTCTGTGCTACGCACTGCCCAAGGTCAGCACGCAGCGCAGGGATTTTACCGACCTGGTCCGGCTGATCGATGCCCATACGGGTGGCATCAGCCTCTCAGGCACGGCCCGCACACGGTTCGACTCCGATGGAGCGTGCATGCCCTTTCTGGCCGTAAACGGCAAATGCCTGTCACGCAACCTGGGAAAAATGTTCGATATCATCGGCGAAGTTCTTTTTGAAGCTGATTTCAGCGATGTGACCCGCCTGAAAAGTCTGCTGCTTGAATACAAAGCCGGCCTTGACGCCATGGTGGTCCACAACGGGCATCGCCTGGCAATTTCCCTGGCCTCGCGCACCTTTTCCGAAGCAGCTGCATTGTCCGAAGTCTGGGGAGGGATTCAGCAGTTAAAGTTTATGCAAACCCTTACCGAAAAACTGACCGATGAAAAAGTAGCAGCTGTGTCCCGCGATTTGACTGCCATCCGTGACCTGGTGATCACAAAGGAAAACATGAATGTGGGGCTGGTGGGTGAAGAGGGTGATCTGCAGGGCAGTCTCGAATTTCTTGCCGATGGCGGCGCCCTGGCAGGGGTTTCAGCCTTTGCACCCGGGGGCTCGGGGTTTACCGTGCCGCCTGTCTTCCTGCAGGATGAGCCTGTCCGGGAAGGCTGGAGCACATCCAGTGCCGTGTCCTTTGTGGCTAAAACAATCCGTACCGTACGCATGGGGCATACAGATTCCCCGGCCCTGGCCATTATCAGCAAAATGATGCGCTCCATGTACCTGCACCGGGAGATTCGTGAAAAAGGCGGCGCGTACGGCGGTTTTGCGCTTTACAGTTCGGAAACAGGCCTTTTCAATTTCGCTTCCTACCGCGACCCCCATATTCTCGCGACCCTTGCTGCATTCGAGGGGGCGGCGGATTTCATCCTGTCCGGGAACTACACCGGTGAAGATGTCAAAGAGGCTATTTTGCAGGTGTGTTCCGAAATTGACAAACCCGATCCCCCGGGGCCCGCAGCAAAGAAAGCCTTTTATCGCAAACTGGTTAGCTTGACGGACGATGACAGGCGTTGTTTCAAGGAGCGGCTGCTCGAGTTGCAACACGAGGACATCATAAATGCGGGGAAGACCTATTTTTCACGGGAAAAAGACGAACAGGGGGTTGCCGTGATTTCCGGTGAAGAACAGTTGAAAAAAGCCAATGAAAATATCAATGGCCCCCCATTGAAGATCAACAAGATATAAGAAGCCTCCAACGCGTGCAAATTCAGGTATGAATATGGAAACAAGCCGCATCGAACATATTCGGAACGTATTGGCCTGCAATAAGCAGCAGTATCTGGCATACAATGAGTTCAGGAAAGCGGTATTTTGCGAGCTTTCCCCGGAAACCGGGGAGACGGTTCTCTATCTTCTGCCTTGGTTGTTAAGCGTCAACGACCCTTCCTGCCCCGGATATATCAAGGAACTGGAGCGGCCGTTCAGCGTGTATCACATCAAGAACAACCAGGAGATAACAGCACGGGAGGATGCGTTCCGGGTCAGGTTTTCCGCC
This sequence comes from Desulfobacterales bacterium, assembly GCA_029940035.1. Taxonomy (GTDB): domain Bacteria; phylum Desulfobacterota; class Desulfobacteria; order Desulfobacterales; family B30-G6; genus JAJDNW01. The sequence goes on along the minus strand of JAOZRT010000181.1, from coordinate 1,885 downwards.
CCTCCGTCCGTGACCACCCCAACGCCGCATGACGACCCCTGTTTGATCGAGGGGCTCTATACCATCGGCAGCGTGGGTACCGTCAGCCAGACGCCCGGCTCCGATTGTGATATCTGGGTGTGCATCGATAAAAAAGGTTTTACCCAAACAGCATGGCAACAGATCAACCAGAAGCTGAACCTCATCAAGGACTGGATGGACTCCCATCTCGGCATGCCGGTCTATTTTTTCATATCCGACGTGCATGAGATCCGTATGAACCGGTTTGGCAGCGTCAATGCCGAGAGCTCCGGCAGCGCTCAACAGAACACCTTGAAAGAAGAATTCTACCGGACCTGTATTTCCGTATGCGGAAAAATTCCTTTGTGGTGGCTCTGCTTTGACCCTGACCATGCCGTGGACTACGCCTGTGCTGCGGCAGTTGTCGCCGGAAGTGCAGACGGCGTTGTCGATGATGATCTTATCGATTTAGGGAAGTTGCAAGCCATCGACAGAAGCGAATATTTTGCAGCAGCTCTGTGGCAGTTCCAGAAGTCTCTTTTATTCCCCCTTAAATCGATTCTCAAAATGGCCCTGCTCGAGACAGCGCTGCATGCGCCTGACGATCCGCTGCTGTGCCATCAATACCGTGCAAAGATACTCACCAAAGAACCCGGCGAGCCTTTTCCGGAAACAACCATCTTCACAGCGGGTATGATATTTGACAGCTATGCCCGGGCGGGCCAGACCGAGCAGTTGGCGTTTCTCAGGGAGTGTTTGTATCTGAAGTGCAGGATCGGGTCGGATAGAACGGATCAGGCCATAAAAGAGAGGATGACCGGCACTTTCTTTGAGACTGACCACCCGGTGCCCCGGGCAAGGATGCTCGACCTGGCAGCATATGATCAGTGGGATGTCGCCCGGCAGATGGATTTCGGGGAACGCCTTTTCCAGCACCTCCAGCAGATATTCACCCATATTACCGATGCCGGTGAGGAAATTACAGGCAGGGGCGCCCACAGGGACCTGACCATTCTAAGCAGAAAAATATCTGCGTTTTTCAAGAAAAAGGAACATAAAATAGCTATCATCCGCCGTCCCAACGGAAGGCTCAATATCGGAACCTTTCATCTGGGGCTGGAAAATGGCGCCTGGGTGCTTTATGGCGGCGAAGACCGCGAGCATGCCTTGATGACAAGTCCGAATGTTGTCAGCATTATCGCTTTTATGGTGTGGAACGATTTTTTCGCCAGGGACGGGATTCGCATGCTGCCCAATATTTCCGATACCACGATTCAGGAAATCCGGAACTTAGGCGTCGTTATCCGGGAGTTGGTGGGGACCTATAAAACCGTCAACATCGGCATAGACGACTATCTGGAGGAGGGACAGGTCTGCAGGGTTCTGGTTGTTTCCGGTTTTGAGAAAACCCCCTGGACCGAGTTTGACGAAGATTACTGTGTGGTCTACATCAATTGCTGGGGCGAGCTGTTTGTGGAGCAGTTTGATTCGTTGGAAGGCCTTCAATCCTTTTTAGAAGCCTCCCGCAATGGTAACAGCAGCATTATCGTGAACAGATACCTGCGCAGAAGTTCGACGTCTTATGAAAAGATCATTGCCCGATCCAAGTATTGGATGTTTCCGCCGGTCTGAAGGCCGGTGTATCAGAACCACAGAGCTTCAGAACCTCAGAAGACGGAAGCCGGAGGACAGATAATCGGTAGTCGGCAGTCAGTGGTCAGTAGTCAGGGCCAGATACCAAAAACCGCCCTGGTGAAATCCGCTGCGCTCCTCATTTCAGAAACTAGGGGACGTCCGTGAAATATTGACATTTATCTTTATGATACATCGAATGTCAATATTTCACGGACGTTATATAATAGAAATACAAATAGTTATGCCTTCC
>JAOZRT010000180.1 GCA_029940035.1 Desulfobacterales bacterium | reverse complement strand
AAGTATATATAATGAATTGTTATTATAACCAATATTGTAGAAATGAAACCATTGTTTGGATATTCTCCCAGGTGACTTTCTCCGGCTTCGCTCTTCGAGCTACGCCCGACAAGGTAAAAAACTACGACTTCACACTCAGGCGCCTTGACTCTGAAGCCCTCCGGCGTTTGCAACGTTGGGGTAAAGTCTGTTTTATTGAGCAGGAATGCCGGTGTCGGCTGGTGGTTGGGGATGGAATATACAGCTTGACAACAATCGAGATCTTCAATTATGGTTCAAGGGCTTGTATATACAAGTATCATGATGAAATAGTTTTTCATTAAAATTTTTAATCGGAAACGGTTGCTGCACTTACTGTAGGAAAATGTTTTGCTGACGGAATACCATGCAATCGTTGGATTACCGGCGGCCGTACGTTTCAAATGAAGGGGAGGAAGCATATGTCATTGGATGAATTGAGCAAACTAGTGGAAGACGGTGAAACTGAAGATGCCCGGGAACTGGCCGGAACACTTCTGAAGGATGGTGCAGACCCTCTGGAAATGATCGCGGAAATGACCCGGACCATGGCCCGTGTGGGGGATCTTTTTTCCGAACTGGAAATTTTTCTGCCGGAGATCATGCTGGCTGGTGAAGCCCTGTCCGGAGTGGTGGAAGTCATGACCCCCTACCTGGATGCCGTGGGCGGCCAGGCAGTCAAGGGCAAGATCGTTATCGGCGTGGTCAAGGGCGATTTGCACGAGATCGGTAAAAACATCGCCAAACTTATTCTGGAAACCAACGGCTTCGAGGTCAAGGACCTGGGGTATAATGTGGACCCCTTGACGTTCATCAAGGAAGCCGAGGCCATGGGGGCTGATTTCATCGGGGCCTCCTCCCTGATGACCACCACCATGCCACGCCAGAAGGAGATCATCGAAATCCTGGAGGCCAAGGGAATACGCGACAAATACAAAGTCGTCATCGGCGGTGCCCCCACTTCCCAGATGTGGGCGGACAAGATCGGGGCTGATTTGTACTGCCAGGAGGCCAAGAGCGCTCCGGAGCTGTTGATGAACCTGATGGCCGGCTGATTTAACCCCATAGTTGCATCGTTGGATTAAGATGGACTGAAACCACAAAGACACAAAGGACACAAAGATATTATTCAAAAAGGAATGATCAATGCCCATTCCAATACAAGGAGAGATGATATGACCACAGCCTACAGGCACTGGGAAATTCTGGAACGTTCCCAGACCGGCCCCTTTATGGATGAAGATGACTTTCTTCCGAAACATTTTACCCCCACCCTGAAGAAACTCATCAAAAAGTATGAAATCAAGTACGACCCTCAAAACCCGTGCCCCACGGACGATGACATGGCCGACAGGGTGTGGCAGGCTGCCTGGGACCTTTTCCGGGAAGTAGGCTACTACAATACCGACTCCCACCGGCTCATCCAGGTTACCGACGAAGAAATCCGGGAAGCGCTCTACATGGCCCATGACCAGTACTGGGTGGGTGAGGGCAAGGATGCTGTTTTGTGGAAACACCGCCAGGTGGAAGATCCGGCGCCGCCCTTTTGCATCATGAGCCCGGATATCACCTGTGACGAAAAGTACCATCAGTCGATCTGTATGGCCTATCTCAAGGAACCGCTATTGGACGGCATCTGCGGCCCGATTCTGGAAGAGACCTTCGGCCATCTGATCGAATCGTCCGGCCCCACGGAAATCAGCGGGTGCATTCAGCATATCTACAACCAGAAAATGGCTGCCAGGTTGCTGGGGCGGCCGGGAACCTTCATGGTGGCGGTGGGGACCGCCGAGCACGACAGCGGCCAGATCGCGGTTTCCAATGATGAATGGGGTGTTCAGAAAACAGATGCACGGCTGGTGGGCTCTCTGACCGAGTTCAAGACCGCCGACACCCTGCTGAACCGTTCCCTGCACTATGCCCAGTACGGCTGCTACACGGGCAACCTGACCGGTGCGATTTACGGTGGATGGTGTGGCGGGTCGGAAGGCACGGCTGTCACCACGGTGGCCTACAGCCTGATCGGCCTGGTGATTCACGGCGCCATCTTCAACCAGCACTTTCCCTTTCATTTGAATTACGGTTCCAATACCACCCGGGAGCTTTTGTGGGCGATTGCCATGGCAGGCCAGGCGCTGGCCAGAAACAGTAAGCTGCTGCAAACGTCCAATGGTTTTGCCAACGCCGGCCCCATGACGGAAATGCTGTTCAGGGAAACGGCCGTGCATGCCATGGTATCCACGGTGAACGGCTGGCATCTGTGGGAGATGGCTTCGACCCGCAACAAATATAAAAATAGGGCCACGCCGCTCGAAGCCCGCATCGGTATGGAAGTGGGGCATGCCGTGGCCCGTCAGGGGTTGTCCCGGGCCGCGGTGAACGATATCGCCAACCGTCTGCTGGCTACGTATGAGGACGACGCCGCGGATGCGCCCATCGGATCCGAGTATCACGAATGCTACGACGTGGCCAAGGCGGTCCCGACCCAGGAACATTACGACATGTTCCGCCGGGTCAAGGACGAGATCGCAGAGATGGGAATCGAGTTCCCTTTTTAAATAAACGCGAGGGTACAAAATAAGATTTTGGTTCAAGGTCAAGGCGGATTCGAGTTTCAACCCACAGGCATACTGTAGTCGTATTTCGAAGGGTTGAAACAAAAACCAACACAGAAATTGGGCCAAAAAATATTTTCTGTTCAAATAAGGAACAATATTATGGCTAAACAGATGTTAATTGACGCCACGCGCGGAAAAAGAACCGACAAGGCCCCCTGGGTTCCCTACGCCGGGTGCAACTGCGCTTATTTAATCAAGGAAAGGACGGACCGCTATTTCAAGGATGCCGACCTGCTGGCCAAGGGAGTGGTGGAAGCGGCCAGGACTTATCACGCGGACGGCATTCCGTTGCTGTTCGATTTGTCGGTGGAAGCCGAGTCTGTGGGGTGTGAACTGGAGTACTGGGAGGACAACGTGCCTTCGGTGCGGATACACCCGTGTGAAACAGAGACGCCCGATGAACTCGGGCTTGGGATGTTCACCAAATCCAGCGGCCGGTGGCCTGTCATTTTCGAGGCAGCCGCCAAGGCCAAACCACAGTTGGATGAAATGGACTGCGCCATGCTGGGCCTGGTGACCGGTCCCCTGACCCTGGCGTCCCACCTGGCCGGGGTACGCATTTTCACGGCAGTGAAAAAGAAAAAAGAGTTTGCCCACGCGGTTATCGAATATGCCGGCAGGCTCTGCGCTGAATCCGTCCGGTTCTATGCTGAAATGGGGTGTGACATCATTGCCATCGTTGACCCGGTATCTTCCCAGATTCGTCCGGAAACCTTTCAGGAATTTGTGACGCCCAACTGCCGGGAAGCGGTACAGGCCATTCACGATGCCGGCAAAACATCCACCTTTTTTATCTGCGGCGACTGCACCAAGGTCATCGAGGAGGTTTGCCAGGTCGGCACCCACGGCTTTGCCATCGACGAGCAGCTGAACATGAATTTCATCCGTGACATCGCCTTGAAATACAACAAAGGCTTTGGCGGCAACCTGAAATTGACCCTGGCCCTCAGCCTGGGGTTGCTCTCCCCCAGGGAGGATGCCCTGGTGAGCCTGGCCGCCGGCGGAACCAAAGGCTACACCTTCGCCCCCGGCTGAGATATCCCCTTTGATGTTCCGGCGGAACATCTGATTCAGGCGTATGAAGCCAGGGAGTGGTTTGACGAACACTATCCCAAGTACCCTAAGGGATAAGATTTAGACACGGATGGCACGGATTTTTCGCGTTTCGTTTTTTATATCTACTGACTACATGATACAGGAATTGTAAGCCATGAGTGATAAAATACGCATTGACGTTCTGACTCTGGACAGTGTGCAGTGTGCCGCATGCGGGTACATGATGGAGTCGATTGCCGCCCTGCCGGAGGATGTCCAGGAGGTGATCGACTACACGGAGTGGTCCATCAAAACCAAGGAAGGCATTGGCATGTTTACCTACCTGAAAGGCAAGGTCCTGCCCACGATCTGTATCGAGGAAGATCTGGTTTTTCAGAGCATGATCCCGCAGTATGAGGAGTTAATCGACGCCCTGGCTGAACGGGCCGGCTCGGATGAACTGCGCGACCGCATATTGTCGCTGCGGGATGAGGGTTTTGATTTTGATAACATCAAGCAAAACCTGGACAAGGCCGGTTCGGGTAAAAAGACACGCATGGACATATAATAGGTTTCTTGCATCGCAGTCGAAATCACAGGCGTAATCAAAAGCCGGATGCCGGAGTGGCTTTTGTTCCGATTTCGATGTTAGATCTGGATGTTGCCGTTCAACAGGGTTATGCCACGTTACTGTCTCACAGGGGCTTTGTTTTCATGCAGAACAAAATTCACATAGAGGTTACTTACAAAGGGAACTCCTCCCTGCCCTGTGTCTACATGGAAGAAGCCATCCTGGATATCCTGCCCGCATATGACCGGCAGGTGACCTACAGCCGGATGGACATTCAATCACATGCGGGCAAAAAGCGCTTTCTGGCACTTTCGTGCTCCCTGTTCGGCGAGAAGGGCGTCTACGAACACCACCGGCTGGCACCCATCCCGGCCGTGTTCATGGATGGCGAACTCGTGTTCGATGCCATCCCGCCAAGAGATGAACTGGAAGAGGCGATCGTGGAACGACTGAGGTCAGAACCCCAGAACGTTAGAGCCACAGAACAACAGATGACGGAGAACTGAGGACGGAAGCCGGAAAACAGAGGATAGATCATTGAAGTTCTGCCCCTAAACCGGGATTCTGATTTCTAACATCTGACTTCTGTTCTCTGTCTTCTGAAGCTCTGTCCTCTGGAAATTGTGTCTTTGTGGTTCAGCATAGTGGAGTAGAGCAGATGGCATCCGATAAAGTAGTGGTTGACATATTCGTGACCGACTTCAGGCAGTGAGCGGCCTGCGTCTACATGATGCAAGCGGTAAGGGACTTGCCGCCGGAAATTCAGGAAATTATCGAAATCAGGGAAAGGGACATGCGCACGCCTGATGCCGCCAGATTGTTTAAAGAAAACCGGATTAAGAAATTGCCCAGCATCGCCATTGCGGGTGAACCAATATTCGAATCCCTGATTCCGGATCAGGAAGAACTAATTGGTGCCATTGCATCTGCTTACGATGGTCGGCTAAGATATTGATATTGAATCCGAGCGTTATCAATTCCGGAATCCCGTCTCGAGTTGCGGGTTACAGGATACGGGTTGGATTTCAGCTTTGCGTCATCGGCATGACCGGGCAACAAGCCCGGGGGTTACAGACTGAAGAACTGATAGCTAACAGCAACACGTAACCCGCAACCTGCAACGCGCAACAATGGGTCATAGGTTCTTTTGTGGTTAATAATTGAAGGAGCAATACAGCATGGCGGGAATTACTGAAGTTTATCTGATCACCGGTTTTCTGGGCAGCGGTAAAACCACTTTTCTCAACCGGATCATCAACGCCTTCCCGCAGGACAAGCAACTCATGATCCTGATGAACGAGTTCGGTGATCTGGGGGTGGACGGCGCCCTGGTGGAGGGGGATGACCTGGATATGCTGGAGATCAGCAGGGGGTCGATCTTCTGTGTATGCGTCAAGACTGATTTCATCAAGGGGCTCATGGACATCGCCCGGAACAAGCAGCCCGATGTCCTGATCATCGAGGCCACCGGCGTTGCCAATCCCACTGATTTGAAAAAAGATTTGCACCTGTCTATATTCAAGGGCCAATTCCACCTCAAGGAACAGTTCTGTATCATCGATGCGGCCAACTTCGAGGATGCCTACGACACGTTTACGTCTGTCGAGAAGCAGATCGAAAGTGCCACGGTATTTATCATCAACAAGGTTGATGAGGCTGATGGGGCTACCATCGAACGCGTGCGACAGATCGTGGCCCGCCACCATCCGGCGCCTATATTTATCGAAACAATGTATGCCGACATACCCCTTGAAACATATCTGCCCACAGCCGGACCGGATGCAGGGCATCAATCGCCGGACATTTCACCAGAGGAACTCGAGCGTTTCATCGACGGGCTCATGGCCGCGCCCGGCATTTCCATGATGCCGCCCGACCAACTGCTGTCCAGGACCCTTGACTGGTCGGCCAAGGATGTTGATGCGCTGGAAACAATGGTTTCCCGGATACCTGCCGGCATTGCCAGAGCCAAGGGCATTGTCCAGGCCGGGGGGGATATCTATCTGTTCAACTGCGTGATGGGCAAGACCAAGCTGGAGAAGATCGATCAGAAGAAAGGCATGGACGCTCTGCTGAACAAGGTGGTCTTCATCGGAACGCCCGAAGCCATGCAGCAACTGGACCCCAAAGGCCAGAACCACAGATGACCGAAGACGGAGGACAGATCGAAAGAGAACAGAGGACTTGAACCCGGAGAACAGAGGACGGAATCACAGAGGACTGATTTCTGTCATCTGACTTCCGGTCATCGCATTCCATCTTCCGTTCTCTGTCTTCTGAGGCTCTGTCCTCTGGAATTTGTGTCCTTTGTTCACCCAGTGAAATGCACGATAGTGCCGTCGAAGACGATTTCACCGGGGTGCCTTTGTGGTTCAAACAAATAAAAACAGGGCACAGTTCAATCCAACCACAGATGGAGGATGTGAAGGTGGTAATGCAAACCAATTTTAAATCGCAATGTGTACCCACGTATAGAATCCTTACCCACGACCAGATCAAACACATCCACACGGCCACCCTGGAGCTTCTGGAAACAGTCGGGGTCAAGGTGATGTATCCCGAGGCCGTGGAGATGCTGGCCGACGCCGGCTGCCGGGTAAAGCCGGACAACATCGTGCAGATACCCAACTGGCTGGTGGAGGCGTGCATCCGCAGCGCCCCGTCACGCATCACCATCTACAACCGCCTGGGCCAGGCAGCCATGCAGCTGGAAGGCAACAAGACCTATTTCGGCATGGGGACGGACCTCATCAAGACCTATGACCTGGACTCCGGCGAGTTGCGTGAATCGCGCCTGTCGGATGTGGCCAATGCCGCAAAGGTTGCGGATGCCCTGGAAGAGATCGATTTTCTCGGCTCCTATGCCCTGCCGTACGACTCTCCCACCAATCTGATGTACATCGACTCGTTCAAAACCCAGCTGGAGAATTCCATCAAACCGATTTTTTACACGGCCGCGGGGATGAAGGACATCGCCGTCATCAATGACATGGCTGCTGCGGTGATGGGCGGAAAAGAGCGTTTGAGGGAAAAGCCGATCCATATCCACTATGCCGAACCGTTGACGCCGCTTTTGCACTCCTCCGGCGCCATTCAGAAGCTCTTTTTCTGCGCCGACAATGCCGTGCCCGTGAACTACACACCGGGCATGATGTCGGGCGCCAGTGCACCGGTGACCCTGGCCGGCGCCATTACCGTGGGCAATGCCGAGGCTTTGAGCGGGATCGTTCTGCATCAGCTGCGCGCCAAGGGGGCGCCCATCGTTTCCGGGTTCGGCATGTCCACCCTGGACATGAAGACGTCGGCCTGTGTCTATGGTTGCCCGGAATACCGCCTGGCACTATCAGCCTGTGCCGACCTCTATCACTATTACGGCATTCCCATGTGGGGGACGGCCGGGGTGAGCGATGCGCACGCCCCGGATGAACAGGCAAGCATGGAGTGGTCCATGTCCCTGCTCATGGCCGGTCTGGACGGGGCCAACCTGATTCACGACATCGGTTACATGGGGCAGGGCCTGGTGGGATCGCCGGCCGCCCTGGTGATGAACGCCGAGATCATCAGCTACGTGCGACGCGTTATCCAGGGATTCGACATGGATGCGGAACACATCGGCATGGACGTGATCCGCGAAGTAGGGCCCCAGGGCGCCTTTATCAGCACCCCCCACACCATGCAGCATTTTAAAAAGGAGCACTGGCAGCCGCAGCTTATAAACCGCGAAACCCTGGAACCCTGGATCGCCCAGGGCAGTAAAACCTGGGGCAGCAAGGCCGTGGAAAAAGCCAGGGATATCCTTGAAACGCATTGCCCTCTGGAGCTGCCAGCGGATGTTCAAGCATCCCTTGAAACCATACGTGAAGCCGCCATACAGCACCTTGAAGGTGAGCACATCGAGGCCTAAGTGCCGAAAAAGACTGGAATCACATCAATGATATTAAATGGGTTAACGGCTCAGAATACGTACTATTCCCCTGATCTGCCAAAGCATTGGTTTTCCCTCAGCAACCCCACTTTGACATTCTATGTCAAGATATCCATGCTTGTCCTGAAAGCCTCAAAGCTATGCAAAAAAGGTGCATATACTAACGATCACTGGATTCAAGACAGCTTAAATACAATAAGGGCACTCGAGGCCGTTGGGGGACGCTTCGAGATAAGGAACCTGGATGTCATCAGAAAACTGGAATCTCCTTGTGTATTTGTCAGCAATCACATGAGTATTCTGGAGACATTTGTCCTGCCCTGCCTGATTCAGCCGCACTGTGATGTGACTTTCGTGATCAAGGAAAGCTTAATGTCTTTTCCATTTTTCAAACATGTAATGCGAAGTCGCAACCCGATTATCGTGGGTCGGGACAATCCACGCCAAGATCTCAAAACCGTTTTGAACGAAGGACGAAACCGGCTAAAGGCCAACACGTCCATCATCATATTTCCGCAGACCACGCGCAGTATCCATTTCGATCCTAAAAATTTTAATTCGCTGGGGGTTAAACTCGCTAAACGCTGCAAGGTACCTGTTGTACCGCTGGCCCTGAAAACAGATGCCTGGGGCAATGGCGAGAGGTTCAAGGACTTTGGGAAGATATGCCCGGACAAATCAGTATATATCACCTTCAGCGACCCATTGCGGGTAGAGGGCTCAGGAAAAGAAGAGCACGCATTTATTGTAGATTTTATTGTGAAAGAACTGGATTCATACGTTGAAAAAAAAGGCCATATCGATGGAAAGAAAGACTATATAAACTAACAATCACCACTTCAAATCTACCAACCTTAGGGCCGGTTAAAACCAATAACTTTATTCCAGTATTAAAAACCTGGTCTTCTGGGCCAGGTCAGAGCTATTAGGCTCTGCCGAAAAATTGACCCGAAGTTTTTGAGTGATCTAAAGTTGACAGACTCGCAAAAAG
>JAOZRT010000179.1 GCA_029940035.1 Desulfobacterales bacterium | reverse complement strand
GTAGAACCTTTTCAATTCTCACCGGCTGAGCCGGTGGCTTATGAAGGGAGTTAAGGAAAACAGCATAATACATTCGGAATTCGGAACACGGTTTAGCAGGGATAAATCCCTGCGCTACAAAGCAGTCGGCTGTATGCTTTGTAGCGCAGGGCTTCAGCCCTGCTGAAACTTGATAATTGGACATTGGATATTAGCGATTGCTATTGGAGGTGACCCTTGACTCGTCTGGAAAAATTGGATCAATAAAAAAGGAGGTACTTCATGTCAAAACTGTCTGAACTTGAAAAATTGCTGACCAGCGGCCGCATCAACCGTCGGGAGTTTCTTAACCGTGTTGCTCTATCCTGGGGTTGACCGCGACTGTGTCCTCGGCAATCTGGTCCCCTGCGGCCCGTGCAGCCACCCCTAAAAAGGGCGGCCGCTTCCGTTTGGGAGTCAGCGGCGGAAGTACCGCTGAATCGCTTGATCCCGCAACCTACGGAACCGGTGTGATCAATGCTTTCATGGTCGGCGCCATCGGCAACTGCCTGACGGAGATCGACCACAAGGGCGCCGTGATACCGGAACTGGCCGAATCCTGGGAGGCCAGCAAGAATGCGGACACCTGGACCTTTCGCCTGCGCAAGGGTGTTACCTTCCACAACGGCAAATCCTTAACCGCAGACGATGTCATCGCCTCCATCAACCACCACCGCGGAGAGAACACCAAATCAGCCGGCAAACCCTTGCTGAAGGCGGTGACTGAAATCAACAAAGTTGACAACCTGACCGTACAATTCAAGCTTGCTAGCGGGAACGCCGACTTCCCCTATATTGTTTCAGAGTACTTCTTTATTATCTTCCCATCCAAGAACGGTACTATTGATTGGAAGTCCGGCGAACGACAGCCCGATAACGCCGGCTAACCGGTATTTCAATACTGAAATGGAGCAGCACGCCTATGACCCGGACAAAGCACGCTTTCACCTGAAAAAGGCCGGTCTCGACAACCTGTCGGTGAAGCTGCACGCTGCCGATGCCGCCTTCCCTAAAGCCGTTGATGCTGCTGTATTGTTCACCGAGTCAGCCTCCAAAGCCGGTATTGATATCAAGGTGGTGCGCGAACCCAATGACGGCTACTGGTCAAACGTCTGGCTGAAAAAGCCGTTCTGCACCTGTTTCTGGAGTGGCCGCCCCACCGAGGACCTGATGTTCACGACAGCCTACGCGGCCGATTCTCCCTGGAACGATGCCCACTGGAAAAACGAGCGCTTCAACACGCTGTTAAAAGAGGCCCGCACCGAGCTCGATGTCGGTCGCCGGCGCGACATGTACTGGGAGATGCAAAAACTCGTCCGCGATGACGGCGGCACCATTATCCCGGTATATGCCCAGTATGTGTTTGCCAACCTCGATACCGTTGCGCATGGCCCCCTGGCCGCCAACCGCGATACCGATGGCTGGAAGACAATGGAGCGCTGGTGGTACACAGGTTAATTAGATACCCGGGTCCAGAGGACCAGGTTTTTAATACTGGAATAAAACTTGACAATCTGCTGTAATTAGATAAACTTATAGTTCAATAAAATGCATAGCAGGATAAAACATGTTCACTACCGTTATTCACATGACCACCAGAGGATCTACCACCCGGGCGACCAAGCGGATGACCCGGACACAGGTGAGTCGGTTCAAATAACGGCAATAGCAGTAAAGCAGAAAAAAACTAAAGCCTCTTTGAACCGACGATTCAAAGGGGCTTTTTTATGCAACAAGGAGAGAGAGATGAAAAAAGTTGGCATTATCGGCTGGAGGGGCATGGTGGGTTCGGTCCTTATGGAGCGCATGCTGGCGGAAAACGATTTCGCGGAATTTGAACCCATGTTCTTTTCCACCTCCCAGGCAGGTCAGCCCGGACCGGATATTGGCCGGGACGTTCCAAAGGTGCAGGATGCGCTTGATCTTAAGCTCCTGGCGCAAATGGACATTCTGGTATCCTGCCAGGGCGGCGGCTACACCCAGGAATACTACCCCAAACTACGCGAAGACGGCTGGCAGGGGTTCTGGATCGATGCCGCTTCCACGTTAAGGATGGAAAACAACAGCGTCATCGTTCTGGATCCGGTCAACCGCCAGGTGATCGATGATGCCCTGGCCAACGGGGTCAAAGACTTTATCGGCGGTAACTGCACCGTCTCCCTGATGCTCATGGCCCTTGGGGGCTTGTTCGAAAAAAATCTGATCGAGTGGATGACGTCCATGACCTATCAGGCTGCCTCCGGTGCCGGGGCCAACAACATGCGTGAGCTGGTGTCTCAGATGCACTTCATCGGCAATGCATCGTCCCTTCTGTTGTCCGACCCGGCCACAGCCATCCAGGTGCTTGACCGGCAGGTCACCAGCACGCTGCGGCAGGGGGATTTTCCAACCGATTATTTCGGCGCCCCCCTGGCTGCCAGCCTGATTCCCTGGATCGACCGTCCCATGGAGAACGGCCAGACCCGCGAGGAATGGAAAGGTATTGCTGAGACCAACAAAATCCTGGGGCGAGAAGACAATCCCATCCCCATTGACGGGCAGTGCGTCCGTATCGGGTCCATGCGGTGCCACAGCCAGGCCTTTACCATCAAGCTTAGCCGTGACCTTCCACTCGATGAAATCGAAGGGATGATCGATGCGCACAATGCATGGGTATCCGTGGTGCCCAACGAAAAAGAGGCCACCCTCAAGGAACTCACCCCGGCCAAGGTTACCGGCACCCTCTTTGTCCCGGTGGGGCGGCTCCGCAAAATGAACATCGGATCCCAGTACTTGACAGCTTTTTCCGTGGGCGACCAGCTCCTGTGGGGCGCTGCGGAACCACTGCGCCGGATGCTGAAAATTCTTCTTGAAGGCTGAAGCTGATAGCCAAATCTAATGTAGTAGTTAAAAGGAGTATATCCGTGAATGTAAAAACCGTAACGCTGGCTTATTATTCGCCCACGAAAACGACCCAGAAAATTCTCCAGGGCATTGCCGAAGGAATGCATGCTGAAAATGTCCGGCACATTGATTTAACGCTGCCGGAAACACAAACGACTCCGCAGGATGAAAAGGAGGGCGACCTGATTATTATAGGCGCCCCTGTTTATGAAGGCAGGGTTGCCCAAACAGCCATTCCCAGGCTGCAACAGATAAAAGCCGGTAAGACGCCTGCAGTGGTTGTGGTGCTCTACGGCAACCGGGACTATGAGGATGCGCTGTTGGAATTGGGTGATCTGACGGAAGATGTGGGATTTCTCCCCATTGCCGGAGGCGCTTTTATCGGTGAGCATTCATTTGCGAGCGAGACCCGGCCCCTGGCCAACGGCCGCCCCGATGACCAGGATATGGCCAAAGCACGGGAATTCGGGTCTAATATCCGCACCAAGCTGGACAATGTGGCGTCCATTGATGATGCTGTCCGGGTCGAACTGCCCGGCAACACACCCTACATCTTCAGGGACCGGAGTCCCCTGGCAGACAGGGCTGCCACAACCATAGAGGAGACGTGCACCCTCTGCGGAACGTGTGCGCCGCTTTGCCCTGTGGGGGCGATCACCATCGAGGATACGGTTGTGACAGACAACCTCGCCTGCACCTTGTGCAATGCCTGCGTAAAGAATTGCCCCACCGGCGCCCGGGTGGTGGACGATCCCATGCTCAATAAGATCGTTAACTGGGTATGCAAAAACTACCAGGCCCGGCGTGAGCCGGAAATTTTTATATAGCCCGGCGACACAATACAATAATGATGAAACAAGAATTGCACGTGGTTGTGATGCCGGATGGTTCATTACAACCGGAATGGACCGACACAAAAACCTATATCACCCTTAGCAGCGAACTGATGCAGGCGGAGATCTTCAGACACTTTTCCGCTACCCCGTCAACGTGGCTACTTTTCCTCGGATTCTGCGACCCCAGGGTCTCCTTGTCACCGTCGCTTTCCTTCTTCCGGCGGTTTTCCGGCCGCTTTATCCGAAAATTAACCCGAACCCCGGACCTCGAAAGCCTTCGGGACCGGGCGGCGATCGATATCAGCCCTGCTGTGCTTTCCGGAAGCCTGGATGGTGTGCCCATGATGTCCGGTGCGGAATATATCAACCGGGACCTGCTGCTGGGGGTCTGGGCGAATCTTTCTTCGGCGTTTTCATCGCTCATTCTGAACCATGTCGGAAGCGTCAAATCGCTTGTTCGCTCCTTTAGTCCGGATATCCATCTGGTCGGCCGGGTATTTTTCCATCTGGTGGAGAACAAGCACGGCAGGCTCCCCTTCGCATTTCTTGCCACCTATTCAACCCGCGTGGGCAGCCAAGGCCGCTCCAAGCATTTACCCCTGAAACATGCCCTTAAGGAATACGGCAACGACAGTAAAAAGCTGATGGAACTGCTCTCTCCGGTTCAAGTGGCATCGGAGAAAAGCAAATTTATTGCCGGGTTATATGAAAGCGGTGAGTTGATCCATCCCCTTGAATGGCCGTCCGAAGAGGCACTGTTGTTTCTGAAAGAGGTGCCCCTGTATGAGGATGCCGGCATCGTCTGCCGCATTCCTGACTGGTGGAAAGGCCGGGCCTCCGGCCCACGGTTGAGTGTAACGATCGGCGAAAAGTCGCCATCGCATGTAGGATTGGACGCCATTCTGACCTTTAACCCCCAGCTCATGCTGGGGGATATGGCCATTACCAGGGAAGAGGCCTTGAAACTCCTTGAAGCGTCGGCAGGCCTTGCCTACATTAAAAACCGATGGGTGGCGGTGGACCCTGAAAAGCTGCGGCAGGCCCTGGAAGCTTATGAAAAAGCGCAGGCCTTTTCAGACCAGGAAGGGGTTGGTATCATGGATGCCCTGCGAATGCAGCTTAATTCTGAAAAAATCCCCGGCATCGATTCAACAGACACGGCGGTGACGGTATCGAGAGGCCAGTGGCTTGAATCCGTTATTGAAAAAATGCAGCAACCTGAACTGATCCCTGCGGTAAAACCCGGGAAGGGGTTCAAGGCCACGTTAAGGGGCTATCAGCAACAGGGGTTGGATTGGCTCTATTTTTTACACTCCATCGGCTTTGGAGCCTGCCTGGCGGACGATATGGGGCTGGGGAAAACCATTCAACTTCTTGCCTTTCTGAGCGTATTGAAATCGAAAAACAGTCGCAGGGCCAACCTGCTCGTGATACCGGCCTCCCTGATTGCCAACTGGATCCATGAAATCACAACCTTTTTCCCGAATCTTCATTACGTTGTTGCCCACCCGGATTTTCAACCCGATAGGAAGGTGAAAAAACAGAGCGTTAAAACCCTGGCCGGAATCGATCTGGTTATCACCACTTACGCCCTGGCCCAGAGGGTTGCATGGCTCAGCGCCTATACCTGGGGCCATGTGATCCTGGATGAGGCCCAGGCCATTAAAAACCCGGGGACTAAGCAGACCCGGGCGATCAAGACATTAAAGGCAAAAAACCGAATCGTCATGACCGGGACACCCGTTGAAAACCGGCTCTTTGACCTGTGGTCCCTGTTCGATTTCGTCAACCCGGGGCTTCTCGGCAACAAGACTGAGTTCGGAAAATTCACCAAAAGTCTAAAAAACCGCCCGGGCGGATACAAACAGCTCCGGACCGTGGTAAGCCCCTACATCCTCAGGCGATTGAAAACGGACAAGTCCGTTATTTCAGATCTGCCCGACAAGGTGGAGATGAAAACCTACGCATCCCTGAGCAAAAAGCAGGTGGTGCTTTACAAAACGCTGATTCGGGAACTTGCAGAGACGATTGCGGAGACAGAGGGGATTAAGCGGAAGGGGCTGGTGCTGGCGTCTCTGATGAAATTCAAGCAGTTGTGCAATCATCCCGACCAGTACATGGGGAGTGGTGGCTACGAAGAAAAGCACAGTGGAAAATTGATTCGGCTGCGGGAGATATGCGAGACCATTTCCGAAAAGCGGGAAAAGGTGCTGGTTTTCACCCAGTTCAAGGAGATAACCGGACCTCTGAGCGATTTCCTTGAAACCGTATTCGGCCGGGAGGGTCTAGTTTTTCATGGGAGCGTGCCGGTGGGAAAACGCAAAAAAATCATTGAACGTTTTCAGAGCAGTGAATATGTCCCGTTTATGGTTCTCTCTTTGAAAGCCGGCGGCCTAGGACTCAACTTGACCCGTGCCAACCACGTAATCCATTTTGACAGATGGTGGAACCCTGCCGTCGAGAACCAGGCCACGGACCGCGCTTTTCGCATCGGTCAGAAAAAAAATGTGGTGGTGCATAAGTTTTTGACCAAAGGGACCGTTGAAGAGAAAATAGACAATATGCTGGAAGAGAAAAGAGTGCTTTCCGAAAAGGTCGTCTCCGCCACCGGCGAGGGGTGGATTACGGAGATGGATAATGCCACACTCATGGATCTGTTTACCCTTTCCTTATAATGATACGAGGTGATGATGGTTTACCGACGATTTCCCAAATATGTGACAGTAGGAGAAAGAAAGAGAAAAGCGGAGAACAAGCTCAAAAAGTTGATGAAAAAAAATCCGGGAATGAAACCGGTGAGGATCACGGGACGCGCCATCGCCACCACTTGGTGGGGAAAGGCATGGAACACGAACCTGGAGCAGTATGCGGATTACGCCAACCGCATCGGGCGCGGCCGCAGCTATGTGCGTCACAGCGCAGTGTTGGACCTTCAGGTGGATCCCGGGCGAGTAACCGCGCAGGTGCAGGGGTCCAGATCTAAACCGTATGTCGTCACCATTGAAATAAAAAAGATATCGCGTCCGAACTGGCGCCATATCAAGGACGCCTGCGAAGGAAAATTCGATTCCCTGAAGAAACTTCTGACCGGTAAATTTCCCAGGGCCCTTGGGGAACTGTTTACCCAAACGGGCAAAGGCCTGTTTCCAACTCCCAATGAGATAGAATTTTCATGCAGCTGCCCGGACTGGGCCGGGATGTGCAAACATGTGGCTGCCACACTATATGGCATCGGGGCGCGATTGGATGAAGATCCCGGTCTTTTCTTCAAACTGAGAAAAGCCAGGATGGACGATCTCGTATCCGAGGCGGTTGCCGAAACCTCCAGGAGTATTTTGCAAAAGGCCGAAGGGAAAACCGGACGAATTATGGAAGCCGCCGATCTGTCGGATCTCTTTGGCATCGACATGGATACCGGTGAAGAGGTCTCGACGTATGGCCGTAAATATTCTGTAAAGCCGGTGGCAAAACGCCGGAAATCGGAAACATTGGCCGGAAAAAGAAAAACCCGCGCGGCAGGAAAAATAGCGGTGCCCAATGACTTTACGACCGTGGAGAAAATCATCCAGAAAAGCCCGAAAGGCATAACGACCACCGGGCTTGTGAAGAAAACCGGCCTGGATATTGCCAGGGTCCGCTATGTCATTTCACAACTCAGAAAAAAGAAGCGGATCAAAACACCGGAACGGGGGCGCTATGTCGCTGAAAAACCAGCAAGAGGAAGAACCGGTAGCGCCGATACCGCGAAGGTGGCGGACCTTGTCATCCGAAGCGGGAAGGGGATAACCGTCGCGGATCTTACTAAAAAAACAGGCATTGATGTGAAGAAAATCCGCAATATGCTGTTCCGCTTAAAAAGAAATGGGAAAATCAAGGCCATATCCCGTGGTGTCTATAAAAAAGCATAATCCATTGTATCATTGGGAGTTTCCACGACTGTGCTTTTTGGAATATCACAGGACCATTTCAACAGAAGCCCATGTTTCATACTTGTTATCTAACCCCGAATAAGTCTCTCAAGTGCTTCGTAGGTCTGGGCACCCACCAACCGGTTCTCGTTAACCAGAAACGTGGGCACGGCGGTTATGCCCAAATTATAGGCCATTTTCCAGTCCCCATCCACTGCGCTTTTATATGTCCTTTTTTCCAGGACCTCTCTTGCCGCAGCGCCGTCCAGGTCTATGGTTTCGGCGATTTCAACCAGCAGATCTATTTTGGCCAGGTTGATACCATCCACGAAATAGGCTTTGAACATGGCCATGTGAAACGCATCCCCCCTGCCCTCTTCCTCGGCCCACTTGCCCAGCTCCTGGGCCAGGCGGCTGTTGTAAGTCCTTTTGCGGTTTCCAAGGGGCAAGCTGAGGCTGGCGGCCGTTTCTTTTAATTTCAGCATCATTTCATTGATGTCGAAGTTGCGCCCCTTGAACAGGTCTTGGAGAGATACGCCTTCTTCCGGCGTTTCCGGGTGCAATGGAAAGGCCAGCCACTCGACATCCACGTTGTAATTCTTTTTCAGTTTATCAACACGCCCGGTGATGAAATAGCACCAGGGTCAGATGTAGTCGGAAAAAATTTCGAGTTTAACGGTTTCTTTCATCTTATCTTCCTTTTAGCATGAATGGTATGCAATCACATTGATTAAATAGATGATATGGTATAGCTTTCTCCACATTCATAAAATAATAATCACGAAAACACGAAATCCAAAAAACAGGAATGAAAAATGATAATTGACAAAAATAAACAGAAAAAAATTCACACCCGTCAAATAGACATCGCCACTTACGAAGGGGATGCCGACTCCATCATCGTGGAAGGCATCCTGCACGATGAACGTCTGATGGACTCCTTCCGCCCGACAGGGCAAAAAGTTCCGCCCGGCACCATTCACCACATGGTGATCCGCATGCAGGTTGCCCCCCTCGGGCTTGTTATCCAGGACATAGATGTCGAGATGCCGACGGCGCCCAGAGAGGAATGCCAGGACGCCCGTGATACGCTGCTGCCTGTTGTCGGCATGCCCATTGTGGCGGGCTTCACCGCCCGGGTTAAAGATTTGGTGGGAGGGGCCAAAGGGTGTGCCCACCTGGTGGCCTTGCTCAATACCATGGCGCCGGCTGCCGTGCAGGGCGCCTGGAGCGCAATGTCCCGCAAACCCATGGACCCGAAACACCTGCCGGAGGCGGTTGAAAGAATTAAGAATACCTGCATGCTCTGGCGTACGGATGGACCACTAATGAGGGAGTACGAAGAAAATTATAAACAGCTTGTGGAAGACCGGAAATAAGGCTGTAATTGTAAAACAAAAATTGGAAAACATTATAAAATATCGGTTTTTATCGTGTTTTTAAATATCCAATAATCAATATCCAATTTCCAATGATCAGGTTTGCTATCTGCACTTGGACATTGATCATTCGTTATTGGATATTGGTTATTCGC
>JAOZRT010000514.1 GCA_029940035.1 Desulfobacterales bacterium | reverse complement strand
ACTTGGCGGTAAGGGTTTGACCGGCACGGAAATCTTCGTGGATGGCTTCTGCAAAATAAGCACTGCCGTGATAACTGATATCAAGCCCGGTGTAGTCCATGGTCTCATATGGCCCCATGGGGGATCCCATATTTCTGAAAATCGCATCCACTGCTTCGGGTTCGGCAATCTGTCTATCCAGAATGCAGCCAAGCAGCACGCCGCTGGGGGCCTGGACCCGGTTGACGATAAAGCCGGGAACGTCCTTGTGCACTTTGACCGGGACTTTGCTGATTTTGACCACAAAGTCATATCCGATCTGCATGGTTTCTTCCGTGGTTTTTTCGCCCTTGATCACTTCCACCAGCTTCATGATGACGGCCGGGTTGAAATAGTGCAGCCCCAGGACCTTTTCAGGCCGGTTGGTGGCTGAGGCAATTTCGGTGATCTTCATGGTGGAGGTGTTGGATGCGAAGATGGTGTGAGCCGGTGCTGCTGCGTCCATGATTTTGAAGGTTTCCTTCTTCAGGTCCATGAGTTCGGGAATGGCCTCGATGACCAGATCCGCCTCTTTGACCGCTTCTTCGAGGTCCGTGCAGGGAACCATCAGTTCATTTTTTATCTTTTCGAAATGTTCTGCCGGAACCTTACCCTTGGAAACCAGTTTTTCCAGGCTGGCGTTGATACGGCCAACACCCTTGTCAACGAACTCCTGGTTGATGTCCCGCAGATAGACCTTGTAACCCGCAATGAGAGCCACTTCCGCAATGCCGTGACCCATGTCGCCGGCGCCGATGACTGCAATGGTTTTAATGTCGTCAATATTCATGATTGATCTCCTTTTAAAAAGTGCTGTTGCGTGTTGCATGTTGCGAGTTACAGGTTTGGATCCCGCAACCTGTTATTGGTTATTACCCGCCGAACCCGGCATCGTCCATTTCGATGGCAGCCGGGTGGCCGGCGGCAATGGCATCCATCTTGCCCATTACTTCCGGCAGGATGGTGTGAATGTAGAACTGGGCTGTCTTGATCTGGCCGTTGTAAAAAGAGATGTCCTTCTTTTTGGCGCCGTTAGCCAGTTTTTGGGATGCTACATTGGCGCGCCAGAGCAGCATCCAGCCCATGATGGTGTCGCCAATGACATTCAAAAAAGGTACGGAATGGGCAAAGGCCGTTTTGAACTCCAGGGACATGGCCCTTTTTCCCATGCTCATGGAAATCTCGGTAAGCCGGTTAATGGTCTTTTCGAATGCGTCGGCCAGTTCTGGGAGTCCCTCTATCCCGCGGGCTTCCGCGATGGTTTGCCCCATTTCTCCGAGAAGGCTGGCAAATACCCTCCCTTCCTTGCGACCCATTTTGCGGGCCAGCATGTCCATGGCCTGAATGCCGCTGGTGCCTTCATAAATGGAGCCGATTTTGCAGTCCCGGGCATATTGTTCCACGAGAAAGTCCTGGCAGTAGCCGGCACCGCCGTATACCTGGATAGCCTGGATGCAGACTTCGTGCCCCTTGACCGCCAGGTAGTCCTTGATGGAGGGCGTGAGCATGTCAAAAAGGTTTTCGTACTTCTCGCGATCTTCCGGGGTTTCCCCGACATCGGCCCGGGTGGCACAGTAGGAAAGGTACTGGTAAAAGCTTTGCATACCATTGACATAAGATTTCATCCACAACAGGTTGCGGCGTACGTCCGGGTGCTCGATGATGGGTACGGAGGGCGCACCATGATCCTTGAAGTCCTCGAGCTTGCGTCCCTGGATACGCTCCCTGGCATAATTCACAGCCAGAAGATAGGCTGCCGAAGCATAGGACAGGCCCTGCAGGCCTACGCCCATACGGGCGTGGTTGATCATGTTGAACATGACCTTCATGCCATCGCATCGTTCCCCCAGGAGAAAACCGATACATTTGCCTTTGCTGCCCAGGGCCATGCTGGCCGTGGCACTGGCGTGAATGCCGTGCTTTTCTTCGACGCCGGTGCAAACGATGTCGTTGCGTTCGCCCAGGCTGCCGTCGTCGTTGACAAAGTATTTGGGCACGATGAAAATGGAAATGCCCTTGGTTCCCGGGGGATCTCCTTCGATGCGTGCCAGTACGGGATGAATGATATTGTCAACCAGATCGTGCTCGCCATTGGTGATGAAGATCTTGTTGCCGGTCAGGGTATAGGTACCGTCATCGTTTTTCACGGCCGTGGTCTCCAGGGCGCCTACGTCGCTGCCGGCCTGGGATTCGGTGAGCAGCATGGTGCCGCCCCATTTTGCAGAGGTGATATTGGGGATATATTTTTCCTTCTGCTCAGGGGTGCCGTATAATGCGATCAGAAGCGCCGTGCCATTGCCCATGCTGGCATAAGAGTAAAGCGCCCAGTTGGCAGCCAGAAAATACTCGGAGCAGGCAGCAGTGACAAAACCGGGTGCGCCCTGGCCGCCCATCTCCGGCGGCATACCAAGGGTCTGCCA
>JAOZRT010000178.1 GCA_029940035.1 Desulfobacterales bacterium | reverse complement strand
GAAGCAAATATTTTGACGAAAAATTTCCTTCCATTACTCTTCCTTGATTTAGTGGTGCATATCAGGGAAGAGCAATGGATATTATGAAAAATCTCAGCGACATACTTAAGGGATATTGATCACAATATCCGCGGGCATACCAGGTTTAAGCTTGAGGTTGGAATTAGGCGCCAGAATATCTACCGCATATACTGTGGCAAGGCGGCCTTCTACTGTTTGAACATTGCGTGGGGTAAATTCAGCCTCGTCAGCTATTCGAATGACCTGTCCATGAAAAATTTCATCAGGAAAAGAATCAACCGTTATGGTCACGGATTGACCTAATTGGATTTGCCCGTACTTATCTTCAGGGATATATACCGTCAAACGCACTTCTTCCAATTGCCCGATAACTATTGTCACACTTCCCGGTACGATCATTTCACCGCCTTCAAGATTACGGGAAAGCACGATGCCATCTATCGGGGCTTTTACAACAAATTTATCCAGCTGTATCTCAAACACTTCCAGAGCTGTTTGTGCTTGCAGAAGGTTTGCTTCAGCCTGGGCAACGCCTGTTTCAGCCATTGTTACAGCGGCTTCGGCTGCCTTAAATTGCAAGGATTGAACACCGGTTTGTAATTGTGAAAGATTGTTCAGCGCATTCTCGTAGCGCCGCTGAGCTACAGCAAATCGACTCCTGGCTTCCAACACATCTTTGGCCGCTGCTGTAGTCAAAATTCGATCATATGAGGATTGAGTGGCATCAAGTTCTGAGCTAGCCTCGTCAAATAGATCCTGAGCTATATCCTCCAATTCTTCATTCTCATCAGCGTTTTTAGCCTGCTCCAATGTAATCTCAGAGATTTTGTAAGCTGCTTGAGCCTTGGCAAGCCGCTCTTCTACCTCAATCAAATCTGAATTTTTGTAGTCTTCTAACACAGCTTCCAGATTACTCAATTCAATCCTTAAAGCTTCTTCAGCAGCTTGGACTTCTTGATCTACCGCAGCCAAGTTTTCGTTATCAGTGAAATACCAAACAGGCATATTAAAATCATCTGGCTGGCTTTCCTGCCAAGCAGAGCCAACTGTTATTTGCTTTTGTTGACGAACTCCCTGAAGGGTCATTTCCAGTTGAAGTTCAACAGCTGCCAATTGTGCATTCGCCGATTCGACAGCTACCTTGGCCACGTTGACCATGGTAACAGCTTGGTTGTATTGGGCCTGGAGCAGTGTGTTATCAACTCGGAAAAGGATGTCCCCTGCCTTAACCGAATCTCCTTCCTCAACTTTGATTTCCTGGACAATACCACCAACTTCAGGTGCAATGTCAACTTGCAAGGCTGAAACCCTCCCCGAGGCGTGTAAATCACCATCGTCGTTTCCGTTAATTGGTAACCCGCTGCAAGCAGTAACGGATAACACAAATAAGACACTAATCAGCCAAAGTACTTTTTTATTTTTCATTTTCATTCTCCATATAGTTTGTATTTTAGAAATGATTACAATTCTTTTTATGTTTAGGTCAGTCAACACGTTTCCGGAAGAGAATTACGCTCAAAAAAAACACAGCAATACTGAAAACGGCCATCGGCCAAACCCAGGGCCACAAATAAGTTAGCCCAACGCCTTTTGTGATAATGCCGCGCACGATTTCAAGGAAATAAGTTACTGGCAGTAAATAGCCGGAATAGTAGGCCAACCAAGGCATGTTATCTCGAGGTACCATCAAGCCAGACAGAATAAACGCTGGGATCATAATAAAGGAGGCTATGTACATCGCCTGCATTTGGTTGGTCGAGATATTTGAGATGAGCACACCCAACCCCAGAGAGCCTAAAAGGAATATCAAGCTCAGTCCGAAGAGGAGTGGAATGCTGCCTGCAACTGGAACGCCAAACCAAAACATACCAACGCCAACCGTTAGCGCAACATTGACCAGCGCAACTGCGACAAAGGGTAAGATTTTGCCCAGCATTAGCTCCCATGATTTAATCGGGGTAACGATTAACTGCTCTAAAGTTCCTTGTTCCCTTTCCCTCACAATTGCGAAGGCAGTTAGTAATAAAGATTGGATTTGCAGGATGATTGCTACTAAACCAGGAATCCAAAAATCCATTCTCTTCATGTTGGGATTGTATAAAAAGCGGATCCGGGCATCGATCGGAAGTTTGAAATCAACGCCCCCCATTCGTTTGCTCAAGTTTTCAATAAAAATTTCTTGAGATGCCACTTGCCCAATTGTTTCTGCTGCTAGTTGAGCTGCCTGCGCGACCGTTGGATTAGAGCCATCAATATAAAATTGGACTGGACTGGATCCACCGGTATCTATCTCTCTCCCAAAACCTTCGGGAATCAACACTCCTGTTTTTACTATGCCAGAGTCAATTAATTCTAGAATCTCCTTTTCGCTTTCAGCGTACGCGGTTATTTCAAAAAACCCGCTAATCCAGTAACGATCGATAAACCCTTGGCTTGCTTCGGATTTGGACAAATCAACCACTGCCAAAGGAATGTTCTCAATATCAGAGGTAACCGCATATCCAAGTAAGGCTAACATCATCACCGGCATAACGATGACTAACATCAAAGTTTTTGGGTCACGGACGATGTGAATGAGTTCCTTGCGCATTATGGTCAACATTCGTTTCATATTAATTCTCCTTCAATATTAAATTCGGCGCGTACAAGAGCTCGACGCTCAGATTTGATCATGTTGACAAACACATCTTCAAGCGAAGGCAAAATTTCCTCAATTCGGTTTACAACAATACCCTCGCTTTCCAACTTTCGCTGGATCCGTTTTGTTAAAACTTGTTTTTCAATTGTCACATGAAGCAAAGCGCCATACAAAGCAGCTTCTAGCACACCCGACATTTCATTTATTAGCAGCAACGCCTTCCCCGGTGACTCGCAATCTATTTCGACGAGTATGTCTTGATAGCTTTCTTTAAGCGTATCAGGATCATCAAGGGTGATTAGTTTTGACCGATACATCATCCCAATATTGTTGCAGTATTCTGCCTCATCCATATAATGGGTTGTAGCGAGTACGCTGACGCCCTGCCCGGCAAGACCATAGATCAGCTTCCAGAATTCCCGCCTGGAAATCGGATCAACACCCGCTGTGGGTTCATCAAGGAACAGCATTGGCGGATTATGCACAATGGCGCACGCCAGGGCTAACCGCTGACGCCACGCACCGGACAAATTGGAAGTCAGTGACCTTCTGTGATTTTCTAACCCCGCCATTTCAATTAGTTCACCAATCCTAGTTTCTCTATGTTTGTTGGATAGACCGTAAAGTCTGGCATAAAAATCCAAATTTTCATAGGCGGTCAGGTCATTGTAGAGAGAGAACTGTTGGGACATATATCCGATCTTGGTCTTGATTTTTTCAGGCTGTGATGATATCTGATACCCCATCACTTTTGCATCTCCAGTTGAGGGGCGGAGCAGCCCACAAAGCATCCGGATAGTAGTGGTTTTTCCGGCGCCATTTGGTCCTAGTAATCCAAAGATTTCTCCCTTCGGGATTGTGAAGCTTACCTGATCAACTGCAGTGAAGTCTCCAAATTCTTTCGTCAATTTATCGGCAACAATAGCATTTTCAGACTTCATTTTCAGCTCCACTAGATTCGACCAGGTGAATAAACACATCATCCATAATGGGCTTGGCTTGTCGAAGAATGCGGATCTCCCCAGTGGTCTTTTTGAATGCCGACCGAAGTTTCTTCTCAACCTTACCGGGCTCTTCAACTGCCATCCGAATTCGATCTCCAACCGGCCTCCACGCTAAAATCCCATCAGTAGCATTTATAACTTGCCGTGTTATCCGTCGTGGGCGGGCGACGATCTCCATCATTTGGTAGGGGAGCTGTGCGGTTAATTCTTTAGGAGAACCCATGGTGAGGATCTGTCCTTCGTTAAGAATTCCAACTTTGTGACACCGCTCCGCTTCATCCATATACGGGGTGCTTACGAGGACACTCACACCCAGGAGGAGTACTTCGGAAATGATCTGCCAGAGTTCACGGCGCGAAACGGGGTCAACCCCGGTTGTTGGTTCGTCCAGTAATAACACTCTGGGTTCATGGATGAGAGCACAGGCCAAAGCCAGTTTTTTGCGCATACCGCCTGATAAGTGTTCGCTGCGTCGTTCCTGGAATCTATCCAGCCTGCTAAAAGCCAATAATTCTCCAATTCGCTCTTTCTTGCGACTTCCCGAAACTCCCTGGATATCAGCAATAAAACCCAGGTTCTCTATTACATTCAGATCCGGGTACAGACTGAAAGCTTGAGGCATATAACCGATAAGTAAACGGGCATCTTCCGGTTGGCTATCGACATCAAAACCCCCAATTTTTGCATATCCAGAGCTTGGTTTCATGGCAGTGGACAAAATCCGGATGGTGGTGGTCTTTCCTGCACCATCTGGCCCAATCAGCCCAAATAGCTGACCCCTGGGAACCTCAAGAGAAATCCCCTGAATGGCAAACATGTCTTCTGGTTGAGAGTTATATTGTTTTGTAAGTTGTTTTGTTTCAATTGCTAGTTCCATGTAATATTTCCTAATAGGTTTAGATTTGTTTTATTGGCGTAAGGGAAGTTTGTAAATCCGATATAGTGGCAGCAGTGGCTTCCTCCCCCAGGGAAATCAGCTCGGCAGCTCGGTGATACCCAGTCACAACGGTGACATCCACGGGTATGTCCGGGCAGATTAAAAAATCAGGCGGATTATCTTGAAGCATGTTAACGTTTTGTTGTCGGACTAAAAGGTCTAACGAATCCCCAAGTACAGCAATTAATTCTCCTACTGTTCCAGAAAGAAAGCGCTTATGCCCCATTTCTTGCCAAAAAGAATTTCCCTTTTTGGGTGTATAAACATCAACGGCAAGAATCACATCTGACCCCATCTCGCGTACTACATCCACCGGTACGTTGTTGAGCAAGCCGCCGTCCACTAACCTTTGGCCGTTGTTCTCCACCGGGGTTAGCAAACCCGGTACAGACACAGTGGCCCGAACAGCCTCAGCCACACTGCCTTCTTGTAAATGAACTTCCTGCCCATTATTCAAGTCTACAGCAATTAATGTGAGAGGAATACGCAAGTCAGCGAAAGTGGCCCCCTTCATTTGCTTATCGAAGAAGGTTAGTAGTCGTTCTCCCTGGAATAAACCGCGGCGAGGTAGGGTTGGGTCGGCCAATCTCCATAGTTTACGTACCGAAGCATATTTAAGGGCTATCTGTTCCAAATCATCAGGACTTAGACCGGCAGCATACCCGGCTGCGATTACCCCACCCATACTCGTGCCAGCTAGGTAATCCGGTTGGATATTAGCGTTTTCCAAGGCTCTAAGTACACCTATATGCGCCAGCCCTCGCGCTCCACCGCCACTTAGCGCTAATCCCAGCTTGATACCAGTATTACTTTGCATTATTAATCTCCCTTGTTATTGATGAGTCCTGTTGAGTTTTACTCCCACCTGGTGACAGCCGGTATTTCTCCGATCCCGGCTCGAGGAAAGGAAGCTTAATAATCTCATATTTATTCAGCAGCCAGAAAATACCCACCAGGATCATCAGGCCAGCAACAATGCGAGAATAGCTGATGTCAGTTCCGGGAAGGCGGGGTTGATCCGGCCGGAAACATTCTATAATTTCCCTGCCTAACCCTTCCAAGATCAGCCAGCCAGCAAAGATGGAAGCCGGTTTGATTTTTTCTTTGTATTTTAGGGCGATCCATAATAGAATCCCGGCTGCCAGGATATTCCAGATCATCTCATAGCCGAAAGTAGGATGGAATCTAGTGGTTTCAAACGGGAATTCGCTCATGTTCTTCCAGAGCCCAATCCGGTGCGATGCATCTATGGCAATACCCCAGGGTAAATCGGTAGGTTGCCCGTATAACTCCTGGTTAATAAAGTTTGCGGGTCTACCCAGCGCCTGGCCTATGAGCAGTGCAGGTGCAGCGGCATCCAGAAATAAAAGGAAATCCAAGCTGCTTCTTTTGACGTAGATAAATGTCCCCAAAGCTCCAAACAAAATTGCACCATAAAAGTGCAGCCCGCCTTCTGGAAGATTTATGATTTTAAGGGGATTGTCAAGGTAATACTGACCTCCCCCCAAAATATCATTTAACACATACCAGAGCCTGGCACCGACAATCCCAAAGGGTACTCCCCAGACCAGTAATCCCCAAATCTGTTCGCCCTCTTCTCCCCGGAGTCGAACCCCCCATTCTGCGATCAACCCGGCAATGATGATAACCACAGCCATAATCACCCCATACCAGTGCAACGAAAGATTGGTACCAGGGATTGTAAATATAATTGGATCCATGCTATTCTCCAGAAATTAAAAAATTGTATTTATGTCTAGAATGTATCAACCAGAATTATCTAACGATATCCAGTCATCCCGATTGAAATTCACAGACTATTTATTAGTTATTTCAATTATTCTGCTTGTGATTTGCTCCAAATATCCTTGTTTCATTTTTTAATTGCATGTTTTGGTCTTTGTAGAATTTAATCGCTTTCGATAAATCTTGTGTTTGAAAGTCAGGCCAATAAATCGGCGTGGACCAGTAAACTGCCTCTACAGAGCGCCACAATAGGAAATTACTCAATCTCTTTTCACCGCCGGTACGAATGATTAAATCAACATCGGGAACATTTGGACAATACAAAAAATATGTAAAATCCATCGGACTAATATCATCAATATTGATTTCCCCTTTGAGATGAGCTTGAATGATTAGAGCGGCCGCGTTAAGGATTTCAACCCGTCCGCTGTAGTTAATGGCAAGATTCAAGGTCAGGCGCTTGTTGTTCTTTGTTTGAGCAGCGAGCTTATCCAAACTGTCCAATAGAGTTGACGGCAACTTGTCCCTCTGCCCCATATGTTGAACGCGAACACCGTTTTGATGCAACTCATCGATTTCTCCGAGTGCATATTTTTCAGCCAGGCGCATAAGAAATGAAACTTCCCCCAATGGACGTTTCCAATTTTCCGTTGAAAATACATACAGCGTCAGCACTTGAATGTGCAATTCGACACACGCATTGACAATCCCGCGGGCTGCTTCGACGCCCGCTCGATGTCCTGTTATTCGAGGTTGGCCCCGTGATTGAGCCCAGCGGCCATTGCCGTCCATGATTATTCCGATATGACGAGGGATATTAGATCTATTTGTCATGCTTTTATTGTCCTTGTTGATTTATCAAAAGGAAGCCAATCAAAACGATTGTGATGATGAACCAATGATCAATCAGTGATGGCATTACGAGCCTGTTGCTGCCCCCGGCCAATGAAACACCCTGCGCGTTAAAAGCAGCCAGTAAATTAGTGCAGAAATCACTTATACTTGCCATAATTACAATCCATAAGGTATAGAGATGTTTGTCTGTAACTCATCCAAGCAAGACATAAACATATAACGCCAAAATTTAGTAAAAAAATAACATAGTGGGCAATCCGATCATAGTTAAAAAACATAACGCCCCAGCAATGACTATCCGTCTCCTGCCAGTTCTTCATGTTTTTGGAGATAATTTTCTCTCCAGAGTTGTTCAGTCAGCAATTGGTACTGCTTGCCGTAGTCCTCAAGACCCTGTACGTATTGAGGGTCAAGTAATGCCTTGCGCGCATTCTCGTCTGTTGGATCCGGTTCATTTATAGAAATCAACCTGCGCAGCTCAGCATGGTGGTCGCGGATGATGCACGGCGCTAACCAGTTGCCATCGTTTTGGTGGTAGCCTTCCTGCCAATCACGGATGCCTGCAAAGAAAGGCTCTTTCCAAATATCATTCAGCGTACCCCCGCCAGCGAATGTATCTTTAACATTGACAGGAGAATAGGGAACGAACACGCAAGGTGATACAGCCCCATTCCAGTCTATGTATAGATAGCCATCCCCTCGTGTTCGGCCGGCCGCAATGCATCCATTCGATAAAGTAGCATGGTTCCAGAAATCAGCCAGAAAAATATGTTTCTCGCGGATAATTTTCCAGGAACGCTGCCACATCCACTTTCTTTGTTGGATAGTAGGCAATAAGTCAAGTGTGAAGGAGCGGCCAATGG
Organism: Desulfobacterales bacterium; assembly: GCA_029940035.1. Taxonomy (GTDB): domain Bacteria; phylum Desulfobacterota; class Desulfobacteria; order Desulfobacterales; family B30-G6; genus JAJDNW01. The sequence continues at coordinate 1,131 of JAOZRT010000178.1, read as the reverse complement.
GCATATATTGGAAAAGCCAGCCGTACATCGCTCCTTGCTCCTCAAAGAAGAAATCAATAAATTCATCTGAGAGGATTTCCTCTGCATTGTGGCGCGTGGCTGTAAGAGAGATACCAAAAAGAACGCCTGTTTGACGCAGTCGCCCCATAGCCCTCAGAACTTTATCAAATACACCTTGACCGCGGCGTTTGTCAGTCGCTTCCCGCCAACCTTCAACCGAAATCGCCGGTGTGAGATTTCCCAATTGTGCCAAACGCTCCGCCACTTGGTCAGTGATGAGCGTTCCATTGGTATACATCAGGAAAAAACAATCGGAATGTTTCTCGGCTGCATCTAGAATATTTTTACCTTCAGATCGGTAGGCAAGCGGTTCACCTCCACTGATAACGAAAAAACGAACACCCCACAGCGTTTTAGCTTCTGCGATAATCCGATCAAATGTGGTCCAATCCAATTTTTCCCCAGTCATCCCTGAGTTGGCATAACAGCCTGTACAGCGAAGATTGCAGGCTTTTCCAGGACTGATTGTCAATAAATTGGGGGGGTATGTGCCATTTTGCTCATAAAAGAGGTTAGTTGCTTTTCGATCACCACCTTCTAAGATAACGTTTCGCAGTAAGGTATTGATCAGTCCTCGAAAAGCGGCAGTGGAAATATTAGTTAGCCCCCGGTCTATTGTATGCACTATTGCTTGTTTAAAATCAGCACGGTCTTTAATCACCCCTGGAGGATGCACAAAAACTGACTTCTTTTTGTTTCGAGCAATACTGAATAGCAACTCTCCAGCGCGTAGAGAAGCATGGCGGACTGGTGCAACTTTGGTTAGAAGAGGGGCCGACCGTACCAGTATTTCTGTACTTTTGTCTAGAACGATTTTCCGGGCTAGGTTTTTAGTTGTCATTGCCCTGCTCTACTTTTTATTATTGAAAGTTGTGTTCCATTTGTTTTGATAGATCAGCTTCATAATGATCTGGTTGTTTTTCAAAGGACTGTTAGCGGAACCTGTTGTGCAGCCGCTCGGTTACGGGAGCAATGATCTTTCCTGACCGCTCTTGTAACGAGGCCATCATTTCTCGAGCCTTCTCTTTACCATCTTCGTTTAGCACCTGTCCCTTTGCCTGGAAAGCTCGC
>JAOZRT010000513.1 GCA_029940035.1 Desulfobacterales bacterium | reverse complement strand
GGGATTAGGGACGCCCATAAATATATAACTTTCGAATCGCTGAGCCGGGCCAGCACAATCGGTTGAAATATTAGAATATATACTTATTGATATTTTAATCAACAACACAAAGCCTGGCAGTTTTATCCTTTTTAGATATTAAATCTACCATATCAACTTCATAGGCATATCCAGAGTCATCCATTCCCTTTTCCTCAACTTGAATCATTCGGTTCACTAATTCCTGTCTATCAATTTTACCGTGGATAAATTCTCTGAAAAGAGGTCCATACGATTGTTTCTTACCATGGTAATCATTATACTCATCATCCAGAGGATGGAGGATTGTATCAATTTTTTCTTTGCGCTCTTCGAGGCCAATTGGAACATAGTGTTCATCAATTTCAAAAACATCTTCATCAATCAAATAATCTTCAAGCGAAATGCCCATAATAAGGTCTTCAGCCTCATCCTGATTATCTGCTTCAAGATATACATTGCCTTTAAATTCATAAAAATATCTTTTTTTCATATTAGTCTCCCCTCGGAACGTAGACAGTCTTTCGGCTGTCAAGGTAGCTCTTCCTAAAGTACCCCTGCTCTTTCCCGTCTGCGTCGTAGACTACAGTCTTCCGTGGATCAAGAATACTCTTTCGCAGGTATCCTTTCGCTCTGTCCTGCCCTTTCGGGTTGTAGTCATAGGCAACTGTCTTCCGTGGGTCAAGGTTACTGGTCTTGAGATACGTTTTCTCCTCACCCCGAGCTGTCCTCACCAGACATATTACGCCTAATACAAACCCTGTAATTATCAGTATCTTTATCACATCAACTCTCACTCTCATGGTCCACCTCCTTATCTAAACAAACTATATGTTTTCAACACCCTACAGTTCCAGTTCATGGAATTATCCTTACTGCAGCCCTTTGAAATCGACTTCAAAGTTATCGCGCATGACTTGCCGAATATATTTTCTGTGGATAGTATCATATCATTTTGACAGATCAGGTCAAAATTATAGCGGTATCGCCCCAATCCGTTGGTTAGAATTAAGTTTCGGCGAATGTCATCCCAAAGAAAGACAAAATGACCATGAATTTCCTTCTTGACATGACGGAATTTCATGGTATGTTGCAGTCATGATTCATCGGGTATCTATACTTTCTGCATTAACTAGCGCACTGGCCCGCAGCCGCATTGTCGTGCTGGTTGGACCTCGTCAAAGCGGTAAAACCACACTTGCTCGCGAGTTGCTTGACGAAAATTCAGTCAACTATTTTGACCTTGAAGATCCAGCAAACCTGGCCCGGCTGGATGAACCTATGACCGCCCTTAGACCGCTGAAGGGATTGGTCGTAATCGATGAAATCCAACGGCGACCCGATCTGTTCCCAATCCTTCGCGTGCTCGCTGATCGAAGGGACACACCGGCTCGGTTTCTCATTCTTGGAAGTGCTTCTGGCAAGCTCATGCGACAAACTTCGGAAAGCCTTGCCGGTAGAATGGAGCGTTTGGTTATTGGTGGTTTTTCCTTGTCGGAATTGAACCTTGACGCTGAGGAGCACCTATGGTTGAGGGGAGGCCTTCCCCTTTCATATCTTGCCCGGAACAATGATGATAGCCTGGTGTGGCGTAAAAACTTCATTCAAACACTCCTGGAACGTGATTTGCCCCAGTGGGGTGTACGAGTCGCAGCAACCGCCCTTCAGCGCTTTTGGACCATGGTGGCACATTACCATGGTCAGATTTGGAATGCTGCTGAACCGGCTCGCGCCCTTGGCGTTAGTGAATCATCCACACGACGCTATTTGGATTTGCTTACCGACGCATTTATGATTCGTCAATTGCAGCCCTATCATGCGAACCTAAAGAAACGTCAGGTAAAGTCACCTAAAATATATGTGAGCGACAGCGGACTTCTGCATCAACTTCTGGGTATCAAATCCATGAAGAACCTGCTTTCTCACCCCAAGTTGGGAGCCTCCTGGGAAGGGTTTGTCATTGAGCAGTTGCTGAAAACTGAGCCCCATGACCAAATATACTTTTGGGCCACGCATCAAGGCGCAGAAATCGATCTGATTCTACAGAAGGGTGATGCACTGTATGGTGTAGAGTGCAAGCGGACCGACTCCCCGCGCATAACACCTTCCATTAAGATCGCGCTCAATGATTTGAATCTAAAGCGTGTTTTGGTAATTTACCCTGGAACCCAAAGATTTCCAATAGCAAAGCATGTAGAAGCCGTTCCATTGCAGACACTTTTAAAAGGAAAGTCCTTATTGGAATGAGAGCCACGGAACTGCAGAGCTACAGAACCCCAAAAGCCAGAACTACAGAGCCCCAGAACTTCGGAGGACGGAAGACAGAGGACAGGGAGCCCTCAGAGGCCAGAGGACGATACAGGGCTGAAGCCCTGGCCTACATGCCCATTCCTCGAATCAACCATGTAGCGCAGGGATTTATCCCTGCT
>JAOZRT010000177.1 GCA_029940035.1 Desulfobacterales bacterium | reverse complement strand
CACCTACCTATATATTATTGCAGATGGATCGAAAGGTTATTTTTACATTATATTTAATTGTCCGCCATTTTTGTATCAGGGCAAGGTATGCCTTGGCAAGATGCCAGTTCATCGAATCGACGTCAATTAATCCTACCACCTTTGATGAGTGACGCTCTAATAAAACAAAGTCATATGCCCGCCAAAAGCCATGCGCTTTTTTGGATCGTGGATTCATATCGAGAGCTACAACCCCATCATCTGATTGTAGCCAGTTATTCGGATGGGGATCTCCATGGTAAAGTCCCTTATGGTGGAGCATGTTCAGTACAGAAATCACTTGTGGCAGATGTCTTTCTTCACAGCGCTTTCCAGGGACATAGCGATATACAAACCAGGATTCTACAATCATGCCAAAGCGACGACGCTCAAACTGCATAATCGCATCGGGAACAGGGATTCCAGATACTATCATGTCTTGTGCTGAAGAAAACATCCGGTTAGCTTCACCCCTTCTATACAGAGTGGTCAACCTTATCCAGAAGGAGTCGTCTTTTTCTACCGGGCGCTTCACTACCCACGGTCCGGTTTGTGCCCCAGACAAGGAGTCACACAATAGTACTCGGCTGCGCCTATCGTCCCTAAGCACTTTTATAGGATTAAGAGTTTGAATCAATACTTCTTCAGGTGATGGTGCCCATGCCATGGCCCATTTTGCGACACGAATTTGCCACCTCCCTTTTTTATCCATTACATGTGCGGACATGGGGCATAATTCCAATTCCTGAAACGATTATCAATGCAATCGATCTCTATAACAATGGATATTTAAACTCGATTTTTTATCAGCTCATATAAATCCATATACCGCATAGCTTGTTTCAATTTGACACTGAATGATTCTGCAACAAATAGTTGATTCATTTTCCTTCTCATTGCATATTTGAGGTGATCCTGATCTATTGATGGTGCTATAAATGCATCAAACATCACACTATGATTCAAGGGAAGACTCTTTTCAAGGTCCAAGGTTTTTGGGGAAAGATTTAAGCCGAATAAAAAATTTACATATGCCATGGTAAAGCAAAACATTCGAGTCAGAGCGTATCGTTTACACCACCATTCTACATAATCCCAATCTACTGCGTTGTTTAATATCAATAAAGCAATATCAATACCCTTTAAATATCCTTCGAGTTGATGATGGATATACCAGTGAAAAACTAATCCTAAGAGCTCGTGTTCCGGAGACAGGCAGTCCAGGAACCCTTTTGGGGTGGATATTGTTCGCTGATTATCAAGCCAAAAATTAAAATCGGCAATATTTTTATAACGCTTTGGTGTTAGAAAGGATAGATGAATTTCAACCTTGGTCCGGTTAAGGTTAAGCACATATTGACTGCGGAGCCGTTTGAACGGACGCCATAAGTACTTTTTACTGAGCTGTAACAGTTCTTCTGCTGCACTGTTCGGCACCAATATATCTACATCTGTCATTGGTCTTAGCATGGGATCGCAATAAACCGAATGCGCAAGCACGACGCCCCGCAGTGCAACAGCAGGGATGTTGTTCTGTTTACATATCGACAGCAGTTCCATCGCTGCCTGCAAAGCATAATTGTTTTTCATCAACACAACTATTGATGCGTGCTGCCAGCGTTTTGAAATATCAGGTGGAATGCTGTCAGCAGATATCATTTTTAAAAATATTGCAAAAAGTCCGTGCTGCATCACAGTTTTATTTAGCCATGGCAGATCTACGGCTTGAGGAATACTTTCCGTTTTTCCTTGGGTTATGAATTCGCGAATTACTCTGCGTACGTATATTTGGTTTGGATTGCGGCAAAACTGTCCTCTAATCATGCATTAATCTTCCGTGGTCATCTTATGAGGTTTATCGGCTGATAAGATATTTTATATCTCTTACTATGCACAGGCATGTCGACTGCTGTGTTCAATCAACCATTTCCCCAAATTAGCCGGTTCTGAACCGGTCTTAAGATAGTATGTCTGTGTTTGAGAAATGATTTTACTTAAAGATACAATGGCTTCCGGTATTACCGGCTGGTCCGCTATAAATGCATTGGCTAAAATTAATCTGCGCATGGCATCCGCTGTCGTAACCTTAATTGCTTTGGGACCATCAGGTGATATTTCAATGAAATAAATAATACGTACAACTGCCTGCGATTGCATACAATATTCTCCATATATGCTTTTGGGTGAAACAAATCTGCTGATGCCATTAGGACGCTTTGTGAAAGATTTGTAATGTTCTCCCAATTCAGGATAGAATTCTGCTGTTGTTTTTCTAATATTCAACAGCTTTGGTATGCCGCGGATGTTGATGGTATCAAAGGGGGGGCAAAAAACAGAAAGGTCATCTGCTATCATGCGTCCTCCCTGCCGGAGCACTGACAACATGGTTGTGGTTTTGCCACCCCGGCTGGGCGCAATGAATAGCAATCCTACATTATCTGGTGTAACTGCTGAAGCACCATGAATCAGTAAATACTCGCTACAAAGCAGCAATTCCCGAAACAAGGGCATTAAAATGGACTGAACGGGAGCACTTCGGTATGCACCGTTTCGCAAAGCAGAAACGAGATAGATTTTTTTATCTGGTTTATTTGTCCAGGCACAATATGGCACGCCTTCTATGCTGACTGCTATGGCCATACTGCCACTGGGCCCTTTCAGCATAGAAGGCTGCTGTTCAAGGGAGTTCAGATCAAATTGGCGGCAAATCCAACTTGGTAAATGGTTTTGAAAAAGTGGAAACGGGATTGCCGTGGCTTGCAGGGTCACATCTGGTACAACATCCTTGTTGGAGCATAATTGAAAAAGATGTTCTAGTTCAATTTGGAATATCCGCGGTGTCCCCGTGATTGACAAGTTGAGACCCGGCAATTCGAAAACAGACAAAAATAATCATCCCCTATCGTCAAACAGTATATCCTTGCCCTCGCTAAAACTCGAGATCAGAGGAATTATCTTGATACGCACTCATGATATCAAGGGGATTGAGGCTTTCAACAGATGGTTTTTGATATTCTTTTTTATCATTCTCTTTTTCTTCAACTATAGTCTTTTCCGATTGTGATTTGTCTTTCATCTCCACTCCTTTCAGTTGTATTTGCATTTGTTGAAATAAGGCCAATCTGTACCAGCCTGTTTAAAAAATCAGAGATATCTTTCCTTGCCTCCTCAATACCTATAACAAAATGATCCGTAATCAAGGCTGCTATTTCCTCTATATCTTTCTTTGACTCCAAAGCATCCCAAATCTCTCTCGCAATATCGTTAAAAATATGATATTTGCCGGATTCAAGCTCTATCACACACAATTCGCCATTGACTTCACGCCATATCAGCCTTTCTGATATACTAAATGTATTTTCTCCCATCGTATCAGTTTCATCCTGGTAAAGCTTTATAGCCTTATTTTATCGCGAAAGCAAAAAAGTATAAGAAATTTCAACGACTGTTAAAAAGAATGTCCGGCCCAAAACCGAATGCCGTTTTCTGCTTGTCCAATTTCGATTGGGAAATTATCAATCGGATTTGATTCTTCACATACTATTCTATTATTTAAGGTTAACCAACAGTGCCCAGAAGCTATGCGCCGCTTTCCCCTTCCCTTTAAACCGACGTTCATCTCGACGGGGCACCCTAATCTGTTAAGGACAACCGCTGCGATATAGGCCCGGAAAAAGCATTTCCTTCGTGTCCGAATCGCACCGTATCGAACCACGGCCTCGACCCAACCCAAAATGAGAGGAATGTCTGCATCACATAATTTATCCTCTAATTCTCTATAGTTATATTCTACTCGAGTTATGTCTTTGCCTAATTTTATCCGCCATGCTTTAAAAAAGCTGATTCCGATCAAAACAAAGATTTTATAGCGCCTGAAATATTTGGCCATGGCCATTTTAAATCCCATCAAATGAATGATATCAATCCATTGACTTCATTGTGCCACCATTAGAGCCTAATTCTCCTTTTTATCCTTAAAAACTGAAAGATAGACCTGCGCCAAAATTGTTAGATCTTTCATCGGATCCATCATCAACCCACACAACTGGTTGAAAAGGCAGTCTCCTGATTGAATTCGCATCAATTTGTTTTTCTGATTTTTTGTTTGTTATCAGCATAACGACAGCAACCCCCGCCAAAATGAGGGCTGTCACCATTAAAACGTTTGAAATGTTTTCTGCTTGGTTAACATCGGTCCCATCGGATGCCATAGACCCCGTTGAAACCATGAACAGAACATAAGAGAATATCAAACACAAGACAAGTGATTTTTTCCACACACATTTGTTAAACATTGACTTTCTCCTGTTTCTAGTTTGAGACAAGATCTTTGAACTCAGCAAGATTACATATCATTGTCGTCATCAAGTATTCGGGCACCTGTGATCTCGGAAGTTGCATTACATATACCTGGCGTCCGTGTCATGTTGGAAGACCCTTGAAAACTATTGTCCCCTTCGGCCACAACTACCTCGTAATTGGCTACTACATGGCCTTGCGTATCATCGAATTCTTCTATCCACGTAACATTTCTGCCATTGACAACTCCGTCCAATATATACCCGTCTCCGAAATCAATGACAATCTGTGATCCTTCTTGCGTTATTGTTATTATGTATTCGTCCTCAAAAGTTCCCCCTCCGCATCCCTCAGCATGATAAATTTCGTATATTTCCCATGTCCCTGCCAGATTTGCGTTAGCGACATTGTCATTTGCATCTTCTGAACCACCATCACACCCAATAAAAATGCACAAACTAATAAAATAACAGTTATGATCAATCTTGAAAAGAGCTTGATTTCTGATTCCCTGACGCCTCCATAGCTGAAATGCCGTTGTTAATATTTTAGGATTAAATAATAAATTCCCGGGAAATGGCAAGGCAGTCCTTGACTGCCATATACAATCCGGAATAGTTGGTCAATAAATATATATAATAGGGGAATTCCATGAAGCCTCAACTGGCTTTCATAGATGAATTTGGAAATTTTGGAATCCATTTGGCATTAGGCTTAAACTGCTCTGAAGACGGTAATCTTGTTGCATATTAAACGTTGCGGTATTTGATGACATTCCAACATAGATGGATTTCTGGGTTGCACTTCCATAATTTGAGGAGACCTCCATTCCCTCCGCTTCACAACTTGTATTGAAACTATCTCCATAAACCGATAGTCCTTTTGGAGATAACATGCTTTTAACTTGGGTGAAATTCTCCTTCTTTTCGCCATAAAAAGCCAATAAGGCATAAGGTGGACTTTTATTTTCATAAGATTTAAGGCTTGCAAGGGCTTTGCCCTTATCGTCCACAACCCTAAACTCATTTGCCTCAATAATCTTCAGCTTTTTCTCTCCAGAGGCAAACGCCGGCCCAATGGATCCAACCTGATCCGACACAAAGCCGCCAGCAATACCACCGATAAAGGCGACCACAACCAACACAGCAAACTGGTTCGATTTCATACCGCCTCCTTTCATGTTTAGTTATCACTATAACGGCATGGCCGGCATTGCAAATAAAAACCCGGCGCCGAAGCAACCGGGTTTAAGAACAAAGATAAAGCGAACAAAATTATTTCCCTTTCTTCTCTTTTTCTATAGCCTTTTTTCTTTTTGGAGGTCTGAATTTTAATAGTGGAAGCGTTAAGGCTGGAACCCCCATCCGATTTGTAGTTGTTTGAATGTACTCTCTACAATACGGCCAAGCATTATAAACGGCATTTATTTCACAAAAAGGTCCGAGGTCGTCTTTTTTAGGAAGCGCTTCCCCGGTCAATGAATAAGCAAGAACATATTCAACTTCGATTTTTATTATCTCTCTTTCTTCCCCTTCTTCCTCATCCTTACAGGTTCCTTTTATTGAGAAATTTACCTTTGCAGTAAAATGTCCATCTCCCAAATTCAATAGTTCACCACCAAAACCAATTTTAGCATTAATGTTTTCACAATTTAACGCGTCTATATCCCTCCAAACATTACTTGAAGTTAAAAAGATTTCTTCTAGGTCAGCGGTCTTTACGACTCTAGACAAAGATTTAAAATCTTTTGTTTTTTTTTCGATTTCCATAGCTAACTCGCCACTCTGGAAATTTTTTCACCAAATTCCAGATGATAGTCATCCGAAATTTGAATATTATTGCGTGGCAGTCTTTTCGCAGTGTTCATATTCCAAGGCAAATTTACAGTGTTTTGTCTTACTGATTCCCTTTCAAAAAAAATAACTTTAGCTCGATAGCCAAGGCAATAGGAAATATCTGCCAGGGAGCGTAATGTCATATTCCTGGAGCCATTAAGAAGTTGGGAAATAAAGCCTTTGGTTTTACCAAGTAATTCGGCGAGCTTAATCCTTTTAACCTTTTTTTGCTCTAAGATTTCACATAAACCCTCAGTTACATCCATGATAAAGTTTTCTTGGGCCATCAACCTTCTAAATTCGGGGTCCTCTAAATACTTGTCGTATTTGGTTTTATTAGTCATTTGCCCACCCCCCTTTAACTCGTTCATATTCCTCCATTATATTATTTGATCGAACAATTTCCTTTGGTGGAATCTTATCTTTTTTCTTTTTAAATCCGTGTGTTAAGACAATGATGCGGTTTTCAGAATGATACATCAAGATTCGAACCTGAAAGTTTTTAAACTCCCAAATGTCACCTTCAACTTTATGAAACAGCTGTTTATTGGAAATTTTTCCAAAATCAGCGTATCTGTTTATTATCCTAAGAATCTTTGTTTGTTCTGGGATGATAAATAAATCTATGTTCATGCGACAACTATCTTGACAAACAGCGATGAGCCGTTGCGACGAATCGCACACTCAACTGTGAAAAATGCGCCCTTATATAGTGTTATCGGCTTCTTTGTCATAATCTTAATACAAGTTTATGTTTATGTAAACCCCTGTCAAGAGTTTTTTCTATAAAAAACTAAAAACCGCTGTATATAGAGATAGAACGAAGAGCATTTCCCTATTTCTATATATGGTGTATCACTTGATTCATCAGTTATACTATTTTCTCCCGGCAACACGTTGAAATATCCGGAGATATAGGTTTTAATAAATCTACCATTCACCTTATTGAACTTCAATTCTCCATACCAGCAAGAACAATGTAAAAATCCATAGTCATTGAAACCTTCCTCACACCAACAAGTTTTAGAATCACTTCCCAGCTCTTTAATTATAAATTTGGAGTCCTTATCCTTACTTGCTGTAATAATATATTTACTGTCTGTTTTTGTTTTAAATTTTGTGGAATCCCACTCCTTTGCAGATTTGTCATATTTTACACCTGCGGATTTCTCAGCTACACATAAAAATTATTCAGCAAGGGATAAAGAAGGCCAATAAAGAACCAAAACAATGAGGATTATTCTCAATGAACCCATGGCACCCCCTATGATATTTTCTGAAAGAAAACTGGAAAGGTTGATCGGTGAGACACACATCTAATATCTTAAGTTGATCCTAAATTCAAGAGCAAAAAGGAGACCCGCTACCTCCGAGAGATAACGGGCCTATTGGAACTTTTTGGTGACTTTTCGCGAGATCTACCCCCGGGATCATCAAGCCTGATGTCATGCAGCCAGATAGATATGTCATAGAATCGGACTGACCACCAAATTACCCACCTACAAAACGGACTATCAGTGCAATCGATTGCAATGTTTGTCCTTTGGTGGAAACGCAGCGCGCTGCGTATACAGTTGTCTGTCAACCGGAGTTAAAATATTGTTTGTTTGTGAATTCATAGTGTTCCTTAATTTTCCAACGCCGTTCATTGGTTCCATTCAATTTAATATTTCATCCACGACTTGATTCATCCAAGCGACATCCGTAGGTCGCTGTGATTCCATCCATAAATCGAATTCACTTCTCTTCACACGAACAATCCTGCCAGTAGACCCGACTCTAAAATGGGGAATCGGATTGACAGGATCTTTCAAAAGGTCCCATAGGGTCCTCTGTGAAATGCCGGAGTATTTCGATAAATCTGCAATATTGAGGTATTCTTTCTTGATCATGCCGTACCCTAACATTTTTCGAAATTAGGTGTAAAATCCAAAGAAAATCAATTGTTTGGAAAAAGTTCATCCAAAATTCCGGAGTTTTTTGGATGTGCAATAAATCAAAAAAACGGAGAGAATTTAAATGCCAAAAGTGTTATAAGGGTTCGGAGAGAGGTAAGGGCGACTTTAACTCAGATCTGAATCTAACTTATTGAAATAAGGAGGGTATCATGGGAGTTAAAGTCAGAGAAAAAACAAAAGGTTCTGGAGTTTGGTGGATTTTCATTGACCACCAAGGAAGGAGGTAAGCTAAAAAAGTTGGTAGGGATAAGAAAGCAGCTGAGGGTATCGCTAAAAAAATTGAAGCGAAGCTGGTCTTAGGGGATATGGACCTTGCAGAAAAAAAGACAGTTACAGCAGCCACATTTGAAGAGTATGCTGGTACTTGGATAACGCTGACAGTACCGGCTACCTGCAAGCCATCCACGACAAGTGACTATAAGGGAATTCTGAAGAATCATGTGTTACCGGTATTTGGCAAATCCAAGACTAACGAAATTAACCGCTTTATGGTTAAACGATTTTTAATGAAGAAAACAGCGGATGGTTTTGCTTCCAGTACGGTCACACATATGAAGAATGCTGTTGCTGGTGTTTTGAACCTTGCCATAGATGATGAAATAATATCGGTGAATCCTGCTCATAATGTTGGGAAAATATTTATTAGGCAAAGCCAAAAATTGACCCTTATAATATGGATGAGCTGGCAACTCTGCTGGACACGTGTCAAATTCACTTTCTTCGACATTATCCCCTGATTCTGACATTAGCGCGAACTGGAATAAGATTCGGCGAAGGTTTGGGGCTACAGTGGAATGATATTGATTTCAATGGTAGGTTCATAACCATCGAAAGGAGTTTGTCCAAGGGAAGGATTGAAACTCCAAAAAATGGTCAGAGCAGGAAAGTGGATATGTCCCAGCAGCTCACGAACACCCTCAGAGAACTAAAGCATCACCGAAAAGTAGAAACGTTAAAGAATGGATATTTATTATCACTGGGTCCCAGGTGGGAGTAAGTCTGAGGTTGATGGATTGGATGACCTTGGTTCAGTCGCAACCAAACGCAACCTATCCGCAACCAATAAAAAAGGGGCCAACGCTAATTTGCGCTAACCCCTTGATTTTATGGCGGGAGCGACGAGACTCGAACTCGCGACCTCCGGCGTGACAGGCCG
>JAOZRT010000512.1 GCA_029940035.1 Desulfobacterales bacterium | reverse complement strand
CAGTGATTTCGGGAAACGGCACAGAGGAAGTCACCAGCCTTTTGTTAAGACCATCAAGGATTTTTCCTGGAAACAGCTCCTGGAAACCGAAGCCTGTGTGTCCTGCGGCCGGTGTGTTGCGTGCTGCCCGGCATCCCAGTCGGAAAAAGCTTTGTCGCCCCGTAAAGTGGTTCAAGCATTGCTCCTGGCTGCAGAGAACGTTTACCAGGGAGAACACGTATCTGTCCAGGGTGTGACCGGCGATGATGAGATATGGGCCTGTACGACCTGTATGGCCTGCGTCGAGACGTGCCCGGTGTTCGTGGAACCGGTGGATAAGATCATCGAATTCCGGCGACAACGGGTTATGGGCATGGGGACGTTGCCCGTGGAGGCGCGTCCCATGATCCGGAATTTGCAATTGTTTGGTGACACGTACGGGAAAGGTGCAGCCCTCAGGACCGATTGGACCCTAAATTTAGCGGCGCCCATCATCGGCAGGGATACGCCCGATACCAAATTCCTGATTTGGGTTGGCTGCGCCGGTGCATATCACCCCAGATACCGGGAGGTTTCTCGCGCCCTGGTCCACATTTTAAAGTTTGCTAGGATTGATTATGCCCTTCTCGGCAATCGCGAGCAGTGCTGTGGTGACCCCGCCCGTCGGCTGGGAGATGAAACTTTATTTTTGCAAATGGCCAACGAGAATATTCAACAGCTGAAAGGGCATTCGTTTGGCAAAATCATAACCCTTTGTCCCCACTGTTTTCACAGCCTGAAAAATGAATATCCCCGCTTGGGCGGATCGTATGAGGTGCTGCATGCCAGCGAACTAGTGGCTGGGCTTATCAGGGAAGAAAAAATCCATGTAAAATATCCAACGGTACGGTCGCTTGCGATTCACGATCCTTGTTATCTGGGCCGAGTGAATCAGATTTTCGAGCCTTTACGGGAGATCGGTAGATCCGTTCCCGGCATCACGATCAAGGAGCTGGAACGTAATCGTGAAAATGGGTTTTGCTGTGGTGGCGGGGGCGGGCATATGTGGCTTCACGAAACTGCCGGGCGCCGAATCAACCACATACGTGCCCGGGAAGTAATCGACGCTGGCACGGATATAGTGGCCACAGCATGTCCCTACTGCCTGACCATGCTGGAAGACGGCGTCAGTGCACTGGAGGCAGATAAACCGCCCAAAGTGAAGGATATTATTGAAGTCGTGGCTTCATCCATGGGCTGAAAAGCGACATGCCCGCATATAGTAACGGGTTGGAACTGTTAATGATGAATGTTGTGGTATGCATCAAACAAATAGAGCAGACTTATGCCAGGACCGGCATGGATCCGGCGTACCATTTTCTGACACCGGAGGATCACATCCTGCGGGTCAACCCTTATGATGAGGCAGCCCTGGAAATTGCTCTCAAGATCAAGGAGCACGTTCCTGAGACCAGGATTATTTTGGTGACTTTAGGAAAAATTATCGCCGAAGCAGAACTGAAGCGTTGCCTGGCGCTGGGCGGTGAGGCGATCTTTCAGATCGATACGACCGAAACACTCGACTCCCAGGCCAAGGCAAAGTTATTGGCAGCGGCAGCGGCACAACTTCGAGCGGATCTCATATTGTGCGGTAAGGAATCCATGGACCGGCAGAATGGTCAGGTCGGTGCCTTCATGGCTCGTCATCTGGAATGTCCGTTTATTTCGGCGATCGTAGATCTGGAATATTTTGCTGAAGATCACTGTGTGAAGGCGACCCGAATCTGCGGCAGGGGTGTCCGGGAGAAGATCCAATGTCGGTTGCCGGCTGTCCTGAGTGCGGACATGGGTGCGTTTGCATACCGCGTTCCAAAGTATGCAGATATCGAGAAGGCTAATGCTGCCCCGATCCAACCGGCTATCGGTCTCTCCGAACCATTCGAAACCATGCTTTCTGTTTCGAAAATAATGCCGCCCCTCCCCCGTACCAAGAAAACACTGGCACCGGACAGTAGGCTCCCTGCATCTCAACGGATTCAGCAGCTGCTCACCGGTAGCAAAATCGAGAAGAAGGGGCAGATATTGGAAGGGAATTCCGAAGTATTGGTAGAGGGAATTATCTCCTATCTGTCCGAGCACGGGTTTATTGAAGCTTGAAAACCCTGATAACAATCCTTTATCGTTTCTATCATGAAAATATACCAACCAATGGATCAATTTAGTGAGAGTTCAAAGCAGATCAAGCCGCTTGCCTATCGTTTGAGGCAGAACGTCAGGCTCTCGGAAAAGGAAGGTGTGCTTCATCTCAGGCTGTCCTATCCCCTGAAATCTGTCATGCTTAACCAATTTTGGCGAGCGGTCCTTGATCTGCTTGCAAAGGGGCCTTTCATACCGCTTAATGATATTCTTTCAATGACCGAAAATCGAAATAGAGACGACGTTGAATTTTTTCTCAATGATCTGGTCCGCAAGGGGTTTTTAGAGCAGGCCGGTGTCGCCGACT
>JAOZRT010000176.1:2659-9284 GCA_029940035.1 Desulfobacterales bacterium | reverse complement strand
TCTCGTAAACAATTAACCGGTCGGCTTAAGACACGCCGCCGTCATTTTGTTGATGTCATCGTAGTACGTTGCGTTGTCCAGGCTCATGATCTCATCCCATCTTTCCGAAATCTGTTCCGGAGAAGGCATTTCAGAGAAAATAGTTCCGGGGCCGGTGACGATGGCTGATCGACTGTAGTAACCAGCACAAGCATTGATATATGCCCCCGAATCCCGGCACTGCTCGGAACACAGGTATAGAGTCGCAGGCGTGATATACTCCGCCTTAAACGCTTTAGCCATTTCCGGCGGGAATACATCTTCGGTCAGTCTTGTCATCGCGGCAGGGACAATGACATTGACCTTAATGTTGTATCTTGCACCTTCGAGTTTCAGGGTATTGGTCAAACCTAAAAGGCCCATTTTGGCTGAGCTGTAATTGGTTTGGCCGAAATTGCCAAATAAGCCAGCACCCGAGGACGTCATCACAATTCTGCCATAGCCCTTTTCCCGCATATGGACAAATGCAGGTTTGGAAACGCAGTAAGCCCCTCTCAAATGGACAGCCAAGATTGAATCCCAGCTTTCCGGTTCCATATTATGAAACGTTTTATCTCTGAGAATTCCGGCATTGTTTATTACGATGTCCACCTTACCAAATACATCTATGGCGGTTTTAACAATATTTACGCCACCTTCAACCGTGGCAACCGAATCGAAATTTGGAATGGCTTCACCGTTTTGGGCTTCGATCTCTTCCACAACCTTGTTCGCTGCTGCATCACTTGATCCCATCCCATCCCGCGAACCACCCAGATCATTAACCACGACCTTGGCACCACGTTTTGCCAATTCAATGGCATAATCTCTACCCAAACCGGCCCCCGCTCCAGTCACAATGGCAACTCTTCCCTTAAAATCAATCTTAGACATAATAGATCTCCATAATTTCAGATTTGATTATTTCAGTTAATCCAGGCCTACAATCGACATGGCGCAAACATTTTGGTGCGGGAATCCCCCCAAATTATGAGTTAATCCCAGCCGGGCATTTTTAACTTTTCTTTCCTCCGGCACCCTTTCCAGTAATTGCTCGTACATAGCGTAAATCATCCGCAGCCCCGAAGCACCGATGGGATGGCCGAAACATTTCAATCCCCCGTCAATCTGACAGGGAATCTGACCGTCAAGATCATAAAACCCGCTCATAATATCTTCGTAGGCGCCGCCCTTGGGAGAGATGTGCAGGTCTTCCATGGTGACCATCTCAGTAATGGAAAAACAGTCATGCACTTCAAACATACTGATCTCTTCCCTTGGATCTTTAATGCCCGCTTCTTTATAGGCATTGGTGGCGGCAATTCGAGTGGTGGCAAAATGGGCGCCGTCCCAGCTGGTGTTGAGCGCCTCATCACCGGAACTAACAGTTACAGATAACGCCTTTACATTGACGACGTTCTGATTTTTTTTCATGCTTTTGGCGATCTCAGGTGTAGTGACAATGGCGCAAGCAGAGCCGTCACTCACACCGCAGCAGTCAAAAAGTCCTAATGGATAGGCGATCATGGGAGCGGCTTTGATTTGCTCTTCGGTTATGACCTTGCGCAGGTGAGCTTTGGGGTTTAGCGCACCATTGGCATGGCTTTTAGCCGAAATATGGGCGAGAGCATCTTTTATTTTTTCCATGGATATACCCCATCTGGCACTGTAAGCCGTGCCCAGTTGTGCAAACATTCCCGGTGCGGTAGCGTTGCTGCCTATCATGAATGGTTTGACACCCAGGACACCTGCGGCGGGAAGACCGCCATAACCGGTGTCTTTCAGTTTTTCCACACCCAGTGCCAAAACGATATCGTAGACACCTGCCGCCACGGAATAACAGGCCGCCCGGAAAGCCTCCGTGGCCGTGGCACAATAGTTCTCCAACCGCGTTACAGGGATATAGGGTAATTTTAGCGCCACTGCCAGCGGAGGGGCGGCTTTGCCAATATGCATTGTGGGAAAGTGGGTGCCGATATAGGCCGCCTGAATATCTTTCTTTTCAATCCCGGCATCCTCCAAACATTCCACCAGGGCTTCTGCTGCCAAATCTTCCGCGTCCGATTCCCAGCGTTCACCGAATCGACTGCATCCCATTCCTAATACTGCTACCTTATCTTTGATTCCATCAGCCATTTAGTTCTCCTCCTTAAAGGGAACAGCTTTCCAGAAATAGCCGGATAGATCCCTTTTTTCATCATAATATTTTCTGCGAAAACTCATGGAAACCGACATGCCGGTCTTCAGTACATCCAGGTCGCAGTCCGTAAAGTCAAACATCATCTTTCCGCCGCCATCAAACTTGATCTGGCCGTAAATGGCAGGCGGATTCAAGGTGGCAGCCAGCATATCGCCGGTGAAGCTTTCAATATATCCGACTTTATCCGAAAAAAGATAGTCTTCCGTTTCACCGACGGCATTGCATTCTTGGTTAACACACACTTTTTGAGGGGGGATTTGCACAGCCCTGCATTTTCTGCATTTTGTTCCCCAGAGACCCAGGACCATTTTGCGTGAACGCCACAGGGCTGGCCAGCGGGTCCACTCATCCTCTTCTGTTCGCAACCCCCCTTCGCCCGGTAGAATACCACGCCATACCAGGTATTTGGAGTAGTTATCCAAAAAGGCCTTATTGGTTAAGCTTGTTGAAATGCCGTTGTTTTTGGCTCTTTTTTTGATGTTTTCAGTGACCTCGAAATATAGCGCATCGCAGCCACTGCCGAAGCTGACTACCAAAAGTTTGTCGCCCGGGTTCGCCTCCTCAAGTGCACTGGATAGCATCATTAGGGATTGCGCTGCACCGCTTTGCCCGATTTCCGTCTGAAAATTATTTTGATCCGCATCCGGTGCGATTCCGATGACCTTATTGAGTTTTTTGCGTGCTGCAGGATAATGACAGTCATAAATGACTTTAGCGAAATCTTCGATCTTTAGTGCATATTTATTCAAAAGGCCGTTGATGACCTCCGGTACAAACTGATCATACCCCAGATCCCGGATCCATCGATCTTCCCACTGGCGATCATATTTAGTAGAATGACCCCGGTAATGATCGACAAAATCATAGGCAACGGAATACGACCCTTTGAATTCGGCCAACACATTTTCATTCCCTACCACCATAGCCGCAGCTGCATCCCCTAAAATCAATTCCTGGGGTGAAGCCGGCTTCCCCAGCCTGCATTCTGCTGCGGTTACCACGACATTGTTTAACCTTTTGGATTCAACTCCCTCTAAAGCGGCCAACAACGCGGTAGTTCCTGCTTTTAGACCACCTGAAAAATCAGCCGTTCGAATATGATCATTCAAGCCAAGGGCGGCGGAGACTATATTTGAATTGAGTCTTTCCTTGTAGGGCATCGTGGTGGAGGCCAGATATACACATTCCACCTTTGAACGGTCCTTTCCTGTCAGGGCAATCAACCCTGCTGCAACAGCCATTGTAATGCTGTCTTCATCAAAATTGGCAACGGCCTTTTCGCCCTTTGCATTGGCTATATTGCCCGGATTCATCCAACCCATGGCTTGATAAATCAGTTTCCTGTTAAGGCGGTAACGTGGAACATAACCGCTAAATGAACAAATTCCTACCATAACTCCTCCCTTTTTTGCATGTTAAAGGTTATTTTTGTAAAAAACTTTACTAGTTAGTAGAAGACCGCCATAATCGGTGTCTTTCAATTTTTTTACACCCAGTGCAAAGACGATATCTTCGGCAGTGGCTGCAACACAATACCACCCGTGTTACCAGGTATACGGTAATCCTCCGGTGACCATCACGCTGGTTTCGATTTCACTTCAAGCACATCGAGCTTTTCCTCAAAAGCCTCTTCGCGGATCATCCGGCTGGCCAGGGCCGGGAGCAGTATGATCGCACCGAGCATGTTCACAAGGAACATGAAGGTGAGCAGGATGCCCATGTCGGCCTGAAACTTTATGGGCGAGAATGCCCAGGTGGACACCCCGATTGCCAATGTCACGCCGGTGAAGGCCACTGCTTTTCCAGTAGTTTTCATAGTTAGGAAATATGACTGATGAACCGATTTACCCTGTCTCAAATAGTAGCGCAGCTTGCTGTAAATGTAAATTCCGTAGTCAACGCCAACCCCAACACCCAAGGCAATCACCGGTAAAGTGGCCACTTTTACGCCAATGCCCATCCAGGCCATCAGCGCCTGGCACAGTATTGATGTCAACGCCAGCGGCACAACAATGGAAATCATGGCTCTCAGAGACCGAAAGGTCAGCAGGCACAGAAGGATAACCACCCCGTATACCACTGCCAGCATTAAATATTGGGCTTTTGCGATCACGATGTTGGTGGTCGCTTCAATGCCTGAGTTCCCTGCGGCCAGCAGGAAGTGGCCTGCTTTGGTGTTGTTCTCTGCCGCAAAGGCTTCCACGGTATCCACTACCTGCTACAGGATACCGGCCTTGTGGTTATCCAGATAAACCAGAATAGGTGACAATGAGTTATTACTGTTCCTCAAGTGTTCAGGAATACTCATAAAAAAGCCATTCAGTGTGATCCTGCTCCGGGTAAGGCTTGCCCACTTTAAATTGCCTTCATTATAATGTTTCCTCCTTATTCCTGTAAGAATTTTGGGGAAACCCACTATTTTCCAAATATAGTTTGGATTTCTCTTTTCCAGGAATGCTTTAACTCCTTCCTTCATATCCTGGGTTTTAAAATTTAGACATAGCTCCGCTCTGTCGATTACATCAACCTATCACTTCATATCAGCCTAAAACCAACCGCTGTTTCCAAACAACTATAAAGTTTCAAATAAAATACCTTCACCCTGCGCCAACCCACCACAAATAGCTGCAATTCCTTTACCACCACCCCTTCTTCTCAGTTCGTGAATCATAGTCAATGTAATTCGAATGGCACTTGCTCCGAGAGGATGACCAATGGCTATGGCACCGCCGTTAACATTCAACTTCTCTCTAATTTTTTGTTCTGCCTCTTTATTACCATTGGAGAGAATTTTAGCGCAGGTCACCGGCATTGCAGCAAAGGCCTCATTTATCTCGAACAAATCAACATCCTCAATTTCTAAGCCTGCTTTTTCCAATATATTGTTGATCACTCTTGCAGGGGTGATTGTTATATTATTAGGCAGGTCACAAATACTTCCTGTTGTAAGAATACGCGCCAGAGGTTTTAGATTCAGTTCCCTGGCTTTTTTTGAACTCATTAAAACCATGCAGGATGCACCGTCGTTTAAACCGGGTGCATTACCAGGTGTTACAGTAGGGCTGTCATAGACAGTAGGCAACTTTGCCAGCTTCTCCAGGGAGGTATAAGGTTTTGGAAACTCATCTTCTTCAAATACGATCTCTTCTTTTCCCAATTTGACTTTAATTGGGATTATCTCATCCTTAAATTTCCCAGCGTTCTTGGCTTCCTGATAACGCTGCTGGCTTAAAAGTGCCCATTCATCCTGATCTTCCCGGGTTACCGAATAATTCAGTGCAACCATTCCCGCATCAACAGCTACCGGATTAAAATCTTTGTACCCAAGACCAATAAGCGGATCTCTGATTTTTATATGGCCTAATCTGGGGCCTTGACCCAACCTTGCTCCGGGATTCACAATAAAGGGAACCCTGCTATAATTATCTGCCCCCAAAACAACAACTATATCAGCTTCACCCCATTTTATTGTATTAAATCCCATATGAGTAGCTGCCATTGAGGAACAGCAGGCTTTATCGATGGTCATGGAAACTGTTTGCGGTGGAAGCCCTGCTTTTAATAGCGACTGGCGTGCCAGTATGGGGGAGACAAAGTCCTCGTTTTCCGCGTGGATAGCACACCCCATAAAAACTTGATCCACCCGATATTTTGGTATATTGGCTTCTTTCAGTGCAGCCTCAATAACAAATGCACCCAATTCATAGGTTGGTGTTTCCCTTAATGTCCCACAGAATTTTCCAAATGCGGTTCTTAATGCACTCACAACAACTACATCTTCACTCATGGTTATTCTCCCTCAATTTTGTTATTTCATATCAAACGGTATATTACCGACCGCACGGTAAGATAATTTTATAAAAAATTTTGCAGTGGTGTCAAGAAAAAAATAGCAGAACCTCATAAATTAATTATGCGTGCTGCAATTTTTCTTCACCCTTGCTTGGTTTAAACGCCTCCCAGGCCCCTTCTTTTTGCGACAACCGATCTGCAATCACCCAGAGCATACGGGGATTGTGTCCCATACCAAAATGGCTGGTGAATATATTAATGTTCTCACTTTGCCCGGTTTCACTGCATAATGAATTTTTCCAGTCGATAACACCATCTGTTTTTGCATAAATACATGTGGTCGGCATCGATAATTTTCCCGGAAAATCAGATGTTATTTCTGATAGATTATCGTCTAAATTATTCAATTTATTCTGCCCATTCATTAATTTATATAACCATCTCAGCCTGTCGGCATTAAGCGGATTGGACATGGAAGTTCCCAAGGTAATGACAGATCTTACCATATCTGGATTTGCATGGGCCAGTTTGAGCGCATATAACCCGCCGAAACACTGCCCAATAACGCTGATCTTGCCATATTCCTGAAAAAGGTTGGAAAGCCGTTGCTCTAAC
>JAOZRT010000176.1:0-2559 GCA_029940035.1 Desulfobacterales bacterium | reverse complement strand
ACAGAATGACGAGATACTTTAGTTTTTTTATCTGAATCGATGTCCATAAGCCACATGAAGCACCCTGCACCTGTGTCCCGACTATCCCCTAAAGTAGTTGAAGGGCTGGATAACACCGTCAGTTTACCCGGGCCTATATTATTTCGGTAATAACTATGGTGTTGATGCCCACTGGCAACAACATTAATTTTCAAATCAACTAAAGTTTCCCAAAGCTCCCTTGCATTGTTAATGGCCGTGTATTGTCCAAACAGCTCTTGATCGCCTAATCGCTGCCAGGGAATATGATGATGGAGGACAACTATAATACAGCAGCCGGGACTCCTCTTTCGGGTCTGGTGGACATTTTCCTTTAAACGTTGAATTGCTGCATAACTAACTTCCCCAATTGCATTAAACATGAATTCGACACCAAAAGCAGGGGAAACCTTTTTCACGCTATCAAGTCCAATAAGGTATATATCATTTCCAGCTTTGATTGGTGAGGAACACCCCATTGAGAAAGAAGGCCTCCCTATATGAGCTTTGTGCCATCCCCAGAACTGCTGTTCCTTTTCCTCCCTTGTAGTCGTACCCGGCTCCATTCCCCGGTAATAAGGAATAATCCGGTTCAGGTCATGATTGCCCGGCACTGCAAAGACTTTAGATGTTTTTAGCCAGGGTTTAAGTACTTTATTAACAAGGAAGTATCCATACCCGTTATCAGTGATATCACCGGACAGAATGAGCCAGTCCGCAGGAGGATCTAACGAATCAAGGGCCTCTCGAACCTGAAATAGCATGAGATTGGTATTTGTGGGATCAATTTTAAGCAATCTTATTCTTTCATCTTTCAAAGGCGGTGATGAGACCAGATTGATTGCATCGGCAGCACGCCAGACTTCTGCCTGTTTCTTCAAACCATCTAAACCTGTGAAGAATGTCGGTCGACTGATACTGTCCGGATCTAATATGCGCCAATGTCCCGACACAGTGTTTTCCTGGATCTTCCATCCATCGTATGCCCAATGTGTAGACCATAGAAGACCCATATCAGACACCTGTCCACCGACTTTCAGATAGGGATAAAAAAGAGCTGCCTCATTGATATCACCATATCGGGATATATGTAGATCAGAAAGAAAACAAATACGCAACGTTATACGTCTCCAGAGTTTAAAGTTTCATCGCCGGTTGATACTTGCATCGAATGCATCATAAAACTCAGGTGCACAACAAAGTATACTTTGATTTTTATTTTCAAACTCAATAGCTGCTTCAAAGGATGAAACATCCAGATTATATTTCAAAGCCTCTTTTGTAAGCCTCAAACCAAGCGGCGTCTTTTTGATCAGAGTCCTGGCCGTTTCCATGGCTGAGTCTATGAGCTTATTCTCTTCAACCAGACGACTGACAAGACCAATTCTCTCTGCTTCCTCGGCACTCACTGTCCTGCCCGTCATTAAAATCTCGGAAGCACGGGCGTATCCAATCATTCTCGGTAAAAAATATGTTGAACCCAGGTCACCACCGGAAAGACCAATGTTTATAAAGGACGGTGTAAACTTTGCGCTGGGTGCTGCAATAATAATGTCCGATGCCAGCGCTATGCTCATTCCAGCACCGGCTGCAGGACCTTTAATTGCTGCAATGATGGGCTGAGCCAGGCGACGCATTTCCACAACAATCCCGGCGTAGATCTTCTGTGCCTCCTCCAGATGAACCGATGCAGAAGAAAAAGATTTAAGTCCTTCTGCAGATGAAGGAAATGCTTCCTCTATATCCGGCCCTGCACAAAACCCCCGGCCTGCGCCGGTAATTATAAGAACCCTCAAATCTTTGCGCTTATTTAGATCATGAAAAAGGGCATACAACTCTTCCAGCATTTTCCTGGTAATTGCATTCAGTTGATCCGGACGGTTAAGAGTGAGCATACCAATTCCAGACTCAACTTCTTCAAACTTTAGTGTAGTAAATTCCATATTGTCTTAACCTTTTTTGCTGAACTATTAAAATTTTTAATGTCATAAGCCTGGCTTCCCACACATCGGATGAGAAGCCAGACTACTCTATATTTTATTTATCGCCCGTTTTTTTAAGCAAATCTTTGGCAACACCATCGACCCGGTTGTTAACTCTCCGGATCAAATCATAAACATACCCAATCGTCTTTTCCTGAATATCTCCGACTTTTTTTGCAGCGCTCTCGATCCTTTCGATTTTCTCAAGATATTTAAGCGGCATTTTAGCAATGGATTGATGAATCTGTTCGACATTAGTGGCACCCATTTCAATAGCCTGTTTCACTACTTTTTGAATTTCTGCTAAATCGGCAACAACTTCTTCCGTCAATTTTTCCTTGCTTTGTTTTGTTTCAGTTTTTTTATCTTCTTTTTGTTTTGCTTCAGTTTTTTGTTTTGTTTCAGTCATTTTGTCTTCTCCTTGTTTGTTTATCATTTTTTTTACCAAATGTGCTCTGTGCCATTGCAATCTCAATATTACGCGTCGTGTAATGTTTCATATATTATGCATTGCGTAAAGTTTGTCAAGTCTTTTTTAAATGTTATTTAAAAGTTCTCG
>JAOZRT010000511.1 GCA_029940035.1 Desulfobacterales bacterium | reverse complement strand
CATGCTTTTTAGCAGCAGGGCCGATCTTTTCAATCGCCGTCAAGACACCATCGGCTAACAGATCGCCCGTTCCCTCCCTATAAGCGACCTTTTTTGTCCAAGATATCATGGAGTGGAAAGATTTTACATCTATCTCGGGTTCATCTGATTTCAACTGGATGATTTTGGAATCAGTCAATTTTTTAGCAAATTCCATTAAGTTGAAAAACTCGAACATGTCTAACCCCAAATTGTCGAGCTCAATCACCAACCGGCAGGATTCCCACATATTTTTCATGCCGTACATCATAGGCGCTAGCAGATTAATTGCCGAGCTGGTGTGTTTTTCAATTCCGGCATATGGCCCTTCTGGAATTTTGACAACATCTTTGCATCCGACAGGGCAGGAAACGCAAGCAACACGCCTGGCCTTCATTTTTTTATAATCATCCAATGGCACCATGGGAAATGCCTTAAACATCCCGAGGTCCTGCCACTCTTTGAGGTATGGATACGCTTTGATGGCTTTCATTATAGCTTGATTGATGCTGGAGAAGCGTTTGCGATTAGCAACCTTTATACCGCCGTTACCTTTGACAACGATGGCTTTAAGATTTTTAGAACCCATGACAGCTCCAAACCCACCACGGCCAAGCGTCGAAATGCGATCAACAAAAGCCATGGATATCGAGGAGCAATGTTCCCCAGCAGGTCCTATTGCGAGAACGCCTATCCGTCCATTGTGTTTCTCGCAAATTGAATCATATACGGACTCGACGCCAAGACCCCACAAGGCTGATGCATCACGAATTTCAATTTGTTCATCTTCAATATACAAATATACCGGTTTATCTGCCCTGCCGGTTACAACTATATGATCGTACCCGCAGGATTTAAGTTGCACACCAAAAGAATATCCTCCCGCACCACACCAGCCCACAGTCTTAGATGCTGGAAGTTTGGTAACCACAAACAAACGTGATGCTGATGGTAAACCTGTTCCCACCAAAGGGCCTGCACCAAGAATAAATGTGTTTTCACGCGATAATGGTGCTGCACCTACGGGTATAAGATCTGATGCCAATTTGATACAGATGCCCAATCCACCTATATAGTTTTTGGCGATATCTTCATCGATGGGTTTAGTTGATACGGCTCTCTTGGTTAAATCTACCGATAATATAGATCCTGCAAATCCATCCAGTTTCAAGTTGCCACCTCTTGTTTTAATTTTGTCAGTGCACCAAATAAGCAACTATCGGCACAGTAACCGCAATGAGTACAACTATCTGTAAAATATGCGCTGTACTCATTTTTCGGTGAACTAATTTGAACATGAGATGCGGAAAGTTGGAAGGCTCTGAAAAACAAAAATGAGCATGTGAACTGGCACTGAAGACATCCTGAACATTTTATTTGATCATAGATAAGGTTGTATTTCATTTAATGCCTCGTGAATGGAGTCCGTCGTTCGCTGATATGAGCTGGTATTGTAACTGTTGCACTGGCAAATATTCAAGACCAAATATGCTGGGACTTTATTTACAAACCCTATTTTTAATGTCCCGACATTTCCTCCAACTTCTGAGACGAAGGGCTCTATTTTTTCTGGTGCACAATACGGATCACCAATATCTGGGCCCGATGTGATAGCAAGTAGTCTTCAGTTTCAAAAACATATAATTATTCATGCAAACCTCAAAAGTGCATGGCGTATATACGAACACCTCACAAATTGACAATTTTATTCTTTTGCTGTAATGATTTACAGTCTCATCTGGTTAAATCCACCTTCAACATACTTATACCATGAAACAATTTGTGCTTCTGTCCTATAGGACGGGAAAGGGGAAACATGACAGAAACGGTTTATAAAGAATTACTTGAAGTCATGAAAAAGCGCGGTGGACGTTGGTCAGGTATGGACATACCTGAATTTTACGACATGGTAGAAGAATTATTTACACCTGAAGAGGCTGAGGTAAACAACGCCTTTCCTCGCGGGCCTTTAACCGCTAAAGATTTAGCATTAAAAATGGAAAGGGATGAATCCGAAATTGAAGAAATTCTCGAAGCAATGGCGAATAAAGGGCTTTGCACAGCGGTGGAATTTGATGGAACGATATTTTACCAAGGCGCTCGATTCGCGATTGGCATACTTGAATTTCAATTTATGCCCGGGGATAACTCTGAAAGGGCGAAAAAACTGGCAAAACTGATTCATGCCTATAAAGAGGCATATGATACAAAAGCTGGGCCTGTAAAAAATGACATTCCCCACAAGCAGGGTTATAACGGTAGATAGAACAATTCAACCGGGCAATACAGTTCATACCTATGATCGACAGCTTAATAAAGAAGAAGCCATAGAATTGCTTAATCAAACAGAAGCAGCTGGCCTTGTTCATATGACTTTTAATACGACAGAAGATATAGGATTTCTCTGTAATTGTGATCGCTGGAACTGTGTAGTAATGAATGCTGTCCTATCTCAAG
>JAOZRT010000510.1 GCA_029940035.1 Desulfobacterales bacterium | reverse complement strand
AGGATATTTGTAGTTGTGTCGATGAATTCTCTCTGAAAACAATCAGAGCTTACAATATCCCGTTTGAATATTGGAGAACGGAGATGAAGATGAGAAACAGCATTTTTAAAACATCTTATTGCTTTTTGGGGGTCTGTGTTATTGCGTTGGGCTTAATAGTAACTGGTTGTGGTGATGGAAGTAATAACGAAAAAGAGCCTCTAACTCTCAGTCCCTACGTTATTACTCTTTCAAAAAGTGTTGTGTCAGAAGACGCGCCAAATAGTACGACTATTGGCGTTTTATCCGTTGATAGTAAGGATGGAAGTACCTTCATGTTCAGTCTGCTTGACGATGCAGAAGGGAGGTTCAATATTAACGGAGCGGAACTTCAAGTTGCGAACAGTATCCTCCTGGATTACGCT
Source organism: Desulfobacterales bacterium (assembly GCA_029940035.1). GTDB lineage: Bacteria > Desulfobacterota > Desulfobacteria > Desulfobacterales > B30-G6 > JAJDNW01. The sequence continues at coordinate 2,085 of JAOZRT010000510.1, read as the reverse complement.
ACTGCGTTGTTACATTCCATCACCATACAAGCAACAGATATGAATGAGAATAACTTCACCAATTCCCTTTGGATTACAGTGACACCGAAGGTTGCACTTCTCGTTGGGCGCATTATCACAGTAACCACGGCTTCTGATGCCGAGAATGGCGATGTAAGCAGCGTGGATGGGATTTTCATCAATCCTGGATCGGATGGGATTTCCTTGCGTGAGGCCATCGCGGCATCCAACAACACACCAGGTCCAGAAACTATTGAATTTGCGCCCGGGCTAAAAGGTTCGGTAATACAGGTAGGCTCTTCCTCGTTGCAAGCGATGGCTTTAACGGGAGGTCAACTCATCATTAATGGGGATGTTGATGGAGATGGTCAATCGGATATCACGCTGGATGGATCCAATCTTCTTGATAAGCATTCTAATGGACTGTCGATCAATTCAAGCCACAACACTATCCATTCTCTTAAGATTGTTGGTTTTCCATCTGTGGGAATAGACGTGAGGAGTTGTGCAGAGGAGTCCTCTATACTACCCATTGTCCTATCCGGCAACAAGATTGTAGGCAACGTCATAATGGACTGTGGTATGTTTGGCCTCACACTGGCGCAGAATTGCCATGGAGCAGGGGCTTCTGATCTGGGATGGGAAGATACTCTTATCGAAGGAAACCGATTCGAAAGGAACAGATACATGGCCATTTATCTCATGGCGGCAATGGGTGGGGCTAAAGGAAACCGCATTGTCAATACCATTATTGCAAACAATACTGTTATTAGAAACGATGACGATAAGCCAGGACACGGATTGGTCGTTTTTACTGCAGACACCGCCAGCGATTACGAGGGACATGTGGATTATATTCCTCCTGGCACAACCGTTGAATATTCCGACGACAATCTAATCCAAACTACTATCATTATGGGCAATTCGATTGATGGCGCGTGGAATGGAATCCTTGTTGCAGCTGCTAATATGGGGAATCAGAACAATATCCTTGAGGATTTGAAGATAGTCGGAAACACAATTACCAACGCTACCTGGGGGTTGGCCATATATACAGCTACGGAGCAGGGGAGCCGCCCCACAATAAACAATATAATTTCTAATGTCGAGATTTCGAGAAACACCATCCAGAACGCTCTGACTGGTATCGACTTGGGCACGATCTGCACCCATTCGTCCCTCTTCAGTAGTGATGAAATTAACGGCAACACCTTAGACAGCGTTCTTCTGAAAAATAACCTAATTAAAGGATGGCAGTTTTCAGACATTGCCGTTTACGGACCTGTAACCAATTTGGTAATTGAGTAGATGCTACTCATAAGATCCCATGTTGTTTCCTATCATTATGGTTAACCTCTGACTATACAAAAATTGATGAACTCGTAAAAAGTCACAGGTAGATATCTGCCTGAAATAATATAGAAAAAGATATTATCAATGCCGGCACCGACCAGTTGGCAAAAGTTTTTGAAGTGAATATCGACACTCAGCGGATTGATTCTGTCCACATCAAATCCAACATGCGGCGTCTGGGCCGAATTAGCATCTTCTCAGAAAGCGTTAACAAGTTTTTAAAAAATCTCAAACGAGGTCAACCTGAGCAATTTGATACCATCGATAAAGAGATTGCCGATAGATATCTTACCAAAGACTCTATAGGCTGCTTTTCCAGGGTCAAACCATCCGAATCGAAAAAGACCCTCGCTCAAGTCAGCAGGGACCTTTTTGAATTGGTCCAGCAGTTTAAGGGATGCCCAGGAGTAACCCGCATGAACAGTTATCAACTGCTGAAAAGAGTTTTACACGAGCACTGCCATCTTACCGATGACAAAGATAACCCGGTTGAACTCAAGAAAAGTAAGGAGATTCCTTCTGATTCTCTTCAAAATCCCTCTGATTCGGACGCAACCTACAGCGGCCACAAAGGACAAGGTTTTCAAGTTCAGGTCATGGAGACTTTTTGTGAAAATGAAAAAGAAAAGGAGCAATCCCTGAATCTGATCACCCATGTTGAGGTTGAGCCCGCGCATGAAAGTGATGCCAATGCGATCGTTCCAGCCATTGAATCCGTCGAGGAACGGGACC
>JAOZRT010000175.1:905-9401 GCA_029940035.1 Desulfobacterales bacterium | reverse complement strand
ATGACGCCAAGGGGCGTTTTCAGACTTTTTACGAATTCGTCAATAATAAGGATAAGGAAATCAATATGAATGATGCTTCAACCTATATGTCTGACATTAAATCATTCCTCGAAGCCAATGAAACGTCCATGTTCAAATTCCTCGAAGAGGTGGTGCTGATCCAGAGCGGAAGCCACCATAAGAAGGGTGTGGATAAGGTGCTGCATTACATCCAGGGGTCATTTGAAGGCATGGACGTATCCACCGAGGTTGTCGAGCAGCCCTTGCTCGGGAACCATCTCATCGTTCGCTCAATCTGCCCCCCAGGGGCATCAGACCAGTTCCTGATCGTCGGCCACATGGATACGGTTTTCCCTGCCGACACTGAATTCAACTGGTACAAGGAAGATAATGCCAGGTGTTACGGCCCGGGTGTTGTGGATATGAAAGGCGGGCTGGTCGTGGGTATTTTCGCCCTTAAAGCCCTCCAGGAAATCGGCCTGCTGCAGGAAATCCCCTTGGCATTTATTTTTAACTCCGACGAAGAAATCGGCTCCAGAAGTTCACTCGATGTTATTCAGCAAGAAGCCAATCAGAGCGCCATCGCTTTTATTCTGGAATGCGGCGGTCTGAACGGCGAAGTGGTAACCGGCAGAAAAGGCAACCTCATGGTCGAACTGCACGTGGAAGGCAAAGCCGGCCATGCCGCCTTTACAGACCAGGGCAAATCAAGCGCCATCCTGGAAATGGCCCATAAAATAATTCAATTTGAATCCCTGAATGATTTTCAAAAAGGCATCACCGTCAACGTGGGCAAGGTGGAAGGCGGTATCGGTCCCAACACGGTTTCCGAATTCTGCACGGCCCAGATCGATTTCAGATATGTGGCTCCCGAAGATTTTAAACACATCGAATCCAGAATCACGGATATTACAGGCACAACCCAAATCAAGGGGACCCGCAGCAATGTCGAGTTTGTCTCGGGCCGCCCGCCTATGCAGCAGAATCAGGCAAACAAAAAATTGTACGCACTGGCTGATAAAACGGCAAAACAACTTGGCATACCCATCAAGGAGCAGTTCAGATTCGGTGGTTCCGACGCCAACTTCATTGCCGACCTGGGCATACCCGTGCTGGACGGGCTGGGTCCCATCGGTGCCAAAGACCACAGTAACGAGGAATACATGATCAAGCAAAGCCTTCTGCAGCGAGCCATGCTGTTTACATGCACACTGCTGGCCAGTTGGGAGGACCACGCTGGTGGCCGGTAGTCCTTGACCAGAGTGCCAGATGACGGAGCCCCGGAGCCCCAGAAGTCAGAGGACAGAGCCTCGGAGCCACAGAGGTCAGAGCCACAGAGCCAACAGAACATCAGAAGATAAGAAGGTGAGTTGACGGTGGTCTGTTGTCTGACCGCAGGGAGCTTAACCTGCAACCCGACACCTGACACCCGAAACCAGGCAACAGTGACAACTTTTAATCTGGACTTGACCATCCTGCACGGGACTGAGGTTTCCATGCAAGAAAAGGAGCTGCCATGACTCAAGAGGGCCTTAAACGGAAGCTTGCCGCCATTCTAAGTGCGGACGTCAAGGAATACAGCCGCCTCATGCGGGAAGACGAGGCAGCCACCATTCAAACATTGACGGAATATCGCCACGTCATGACATCCCTTGTCAACCAGCATCACGGGAGGGTTGTCGACGCTGTAGGGGATAATTTGCTGGCCGAGTTTGACAGCGTGGTCGATGCGGTGCTGGGGTCTATTTCTCTATATTCACTGGGTGTTTGTCTCAAAGTCCCGACCTTAATACCGCATGATTAATAAGGAGATATCTCCGACGATCCCTGCAGAGCGTTTCGGTAGTGCTGGAGGATCTCGATCGCTTCCGCCTCTGACGAAATATGCTTGATTGACTCGCGGAACCTGCTGCTGTGGGGCATCCCTTTCACAAACCATCCCAGGCGGCTGCGCAGCATGTAGCAGGCGCTTTCCTCCCCCAGGTAAGCCACCGTTTCTCCAATGTAGCGCACCACCATGTCAAACCGCATGCCAATGGTTGGCATCCGGACCGCCTCCCCCCGCAAGAGGGCCTTCACCTGGGAAAAAATCCAGGGGTTGCCGATGGCCCCCCTGCCGATCATCACGGCATCGCATCCGGTTTCTTTCTGCATTCTGACGGCATCTTCGGCAGTGACAATGTCTCCGTTGCCGACAACCGGGATCTTGCTTTGTTCCTTGATCGCCTTGATCAGGGTCCAGTCCGCCCTTCCCCCAAACCCCTGACTGGCCAGCCTCGGATGTACGGCAATGGCATCTACGCCGCTGTCCTCCGCCATCCTGGCAATCCCGAGGGCCTGGTCACCTGATCTTTCCCAGCCCGATCTGATTTTTATGGTCAGCGGAATCCGTATTGCTTTTCTGACGGCATTGATAACAGCTTGGGCTTTTTCGGGTGTCCGCATCAATGCCGAACCCGAGCCCGACTTCAGGATTTTCCTGACCGAACAGCCGCAATTGATGTCCAGTATATCCGCGCCGGATGCTTCTACCATGCAGGCAGCTTCTGCCATGACAGCAGGCTCTGCACCAAATATCTGTACGGACAACGGCTTTTCCCGGGCATCGCTGTCCATGATCTTCTGTGTTTTCAAGGATTTGTAAACAAGCCCGTACGAGCTTACCATCTCCGAACAAACCAGCCCGCACTCCTCTTCCTTGGCCATGAGCCGCATGGGCAGGTTGGTGATGCCTGCCAGCGGGGCTAACACGGTCATGTTGTCCAGGGTGACGTTTCCGATAATGATTTTATCGTTCACCACTCAAGTTTCCCTTTGCACCATATATCGTCTGTTGACAGTTGCGGGTTGCAGGTTTCGGGTGTCAGGTGTCGGGTTGCAGGTTAAGCTCCCTGCGGTCAGACAACAGACCACTGACGACAGACTACCGTCAACCTACCTTCTTACCTTCTGATGTTCTGTTGGCTTCTATCCTCTGGAGTTCTGTTTTCTGTTCTCCGTTGGGCAGTTCGGTTGGTTCGCGATCCTGATCATTCGAAATTATTAACCAGCGGGACGTGCATAACAATATAAACAACGATGACCACACGGATGCTCCCTGTACGATCCGATGTCCACGGACACACCGCACCCGCAACCTGCCTTCACCCGCTGCCCGGCATCTTTCCTCAAAGAAACCCCTTTACCGTACAACGCTTCCAGCAGCTTATTGGGCACACACGCACTGGCCTTGACGGACAAATCCCTTGGCAACTTATCCAGAAGCGCCCTTTCACAGCACGTCTGGAGCTCGATCCCATAAGGTGCCAGCGTATCCTGCATCTGATACAGGATATCGATCTTTTTCTCAATGGGCGGGTCATGAAACGCAAACCCGTCCATCTTTTTCACTCGCTTTTCTATCTTGGGATAAAAATCCATGAAACTGGTGATACAGCGCTCAATGCCCACATCAAAAGCAGCTGCCGCTATTTCCGGAAAATCGGCCAGATTGTCGCCATGCTTGCCGTCTCCTGTCGTAAAAAAACTCAAGGGGTCAAAACGCCAGCTGATGGCCCGGGCACCGAATTGTCCTGCAAGGGCGCCAAGCTGTTTAACACGTTTTTCAAGCGAAGGTACGGCTGGCTCCAATAGCGGCATTGCCGAGTTAAGCGTAAAATTGAAAAAGAGATGATATCCCATCTCCTCCAACTGCTCACCAAAATCACCGGCAATGAACGGTCCGAAATTCTTGGACCAGAACACAATGCTGTGGACCTGATCCGGCCCGGCAGACACCACTTTTGAGCGGTTGTTAAAAGGGTTGACGACTTGGAAGCGGCCCTCCTGCAGGCGTTCCATGAACCAGGGCATGTAAAAAGCGGGAATATCAGTTCGCCGGGATGCAGAGATAACAGTTTTCAAGGTTTGCCCCTAGGTTGCTCTGCCAACGCGTCACTCTTTCTTAAAATTCTTGAACGAGATGACGTTGGCCGTTGCATCGGGTTCCTCGCCCGGCTGGGTTTCCTCTTCCTCTTGCAAGGGGGGATCCGGAGCCTCTATCTTTTCCAGACGCATCTGTTTGCCGTTCATGGTAAAGGTGTCGCCGTTTATATAGACGTCCTTCAAAATCCAGGAGGTCACCTGCAACGGAATCTGCAGCAACAGCAGGGTGATATGATACCAATCCGGCTTGGAATCAGGCAGAATGCTTTCGACGCGTGCGAACACAAGGGGTTGATCTTCCATGTAAATCAGGATAATATCATTTTCAACTGTCACTGGTCATCACCTCGTTTATCTAAATCAATAAAATCGTGTTTCACGATTTTATCGAACGCGACTGCGTCGCTACCAAGCTGAAAGTACACCTGCCAATCGTTTGGTGGGTTGAAAGTCCTATAACATATTAAGTTGATTGATGGTTATAATTAATTCAAGGGTCGGGGAGTTTTAGCTTAAAACTTGGGGTCAAGTCTCCGTTTGGCTTTTATATCTATTGAAATTCAAAGAAAAGTCAAACGGAGACTTGACCCCATATTTCCGAGATCGAAAGGATTATCTGGATGTCTTTATTTGCAGACAGAAATAAAATTATAGGTACCGAAAACGCCTTCAAGATAGGGCCCCACATTGCGAAAGTGGAAGCATCCGGTACAGCAGTGGTCAAGCTGAATCTTGGTGAACCGGACTTCAGTGCTCCCGAGTGGGTCAAAACCGAAGTCATCCGCAACATCCAGTTGGACAACTCCCACTACTGCGACCCCAAGGGAGTCCTGCCCCTGCGGGAGGCCATTGCCGGGCAGATCAATGCAACCAGAAAGCTGGATGTAAATGCCGAGCAGGTCTGTGTTTTTCCGGGAGGCAAACCCAGCATCGGGTTCGCCCAACAGATCTACTGCAACCCGGGTGATGAAATCATTTACCCCAGCCCGGGTTTTCCCATCTACGAATCCTTCATTCGCTATATCGGGGCAGTCCCTGTTACCATGCATCTTGAAGAGGAGCAAAATTTCACCATATCAGCCGGTCAGTTGGAAGAACTGATCAGTCCCAGGACCAAGCTGATCATCCTCAACTTCCCCTCCAATCCCACCGGCGGTGTTACCACCAAAGATCAACTGGAGGGACTGGCGCGTGTCATCCTGGACAAATGCGATCCACACACGCGGGTGTATTCAGATGAAATCTACGAAAACATCATCTTTGACGGCAGGACCCATCATTCCATTGCTTCGGTTCCCGGCATGGAAAAGATGACCATCATCAGCAGCGGTTTCTCAAAGTCGTTTGCCTGGACAGGCGGCCGCATCGGTTACGCTGTCCTGCCCACCGCGGAAGAAGCGAATGCATTTAAAAACATGAACATCAACTACTTCTCCTGCATTCCCCCCTACAACCAGGCTGGTGCCACAGAAGCCCTGAAAAATCCGGCATCTGGTCCCTGGATGGCCGAGATGGCGCAGACCTTTGAAAAGCGGCGCGATGTCATTGTCAACATGCTCAACGATGTCCAGGGTATCCGCTGCCAGACACCGGGCGGAGCATTTTATCTTTTTCCCAACATCGCGGGGTTGTGTGAACGCCTCGGTGTATTCGACGCCATGGGAACCCTATCGAAAGACAAGAAAATTTACACGTCGCCCTCGACCCTGTTCCAGATGTTTGCCCTCTACAGCCACCAGGTGGCCGTCATGGACAGACGATCTTTTGGTGCCATTGGGACGGAAAACAAGCACTTTTTAAGGCTTTCCATTGCGGCCGACATCGAGAGTCTCAAGGATGGTGTCCGGCGCCTGGCGGCTGCCGGTGATGATCGGGTAGGTTTCCAGCGGTTTGTGCAGAAAGGGGAAAATCTTTTTTAAATAAAATTATTTTTTCCGTGTAATTTTATAAGCGAGCTGCTTGCTCCCGGAGCTGATAACAAGGTAGCTGCCCTCTGGAGTGCGGCCCAACCCCAGCTTTGCTTTCTTCAGCGGCTTTGTCAGGATGGCGGATGCCATGCGGCGGCCCCTTTCGGTATCCCACAGAAATACTTCGTTCCCTGTCACAGCCGACAGATAGCGCCAGTTGAGGACAAACATACAATCCAGAATTTTGCGGGTCCCCTTTTCATGGCCAGCCTTCTTTTCCACCGTATGACAATCCAGGGCCAGAATCTCCTGACCGGCCTCCACATCGATGAGATGAACCCTTGAACCGTAAAGCCTCTGGGGTTTTCTTCGAAAATCAGTGTCCACAATATAACCGCCCACCGCCCCCGTGGAGCCTCCGGGGGCTATTACCGCACAGGTGACATCCTCTCCTCTCCAGGCCTCATCTTCCAGCCGGGCGTATTTCTTTAGGGACGACCCTTGGGATGATGTTCGCGATATTTCCAATCCGTCAGGCACGCTAACCGGGCCTTCCAGGACCAGCGCGACAGACCGGGGCGTGGCAGGGTCGATGAGCTCAAAGCCCAGTTCCTGGCAGACATTGTCCACTGAACGCTGCACGGCATTGATAACCGCACTGTTGCGGGTCAGGCCGTCGGAAGGCGGGCTGCCGGGTGCGCCCATGGGCGGCGTGGCCAAGGCATGCACCTTGGCATCCTCTTCCCCTATATAGCGCACATCCACGTGCGCCGTGGCTGTGTAGTACTCAGCCAACCCCTTTTGGTCATCCACACTCAAATAGAGGGCCACCAGGCCTTTGATGGCCAGTTTTTCGCTGTTCTCCACAAACGTTTCGGCCGTAACAAAAGCGCCCGGGTCATCCAGCGTCTTGAAGACATCCTTTAACGCTTCCGCTTTTTCGCGGTCCAGTACATCCACCCCATTGTCCAGTAGAATCCCTTCAATGCGGGACAGGGCATTTCTGGTGAATCGTTCCGCCTTGGGATTCAAGGGGTAAACCACAACCGCTGTCTGCTGCCCCTGAACCTGTTCAAGGAACGAAGCACTCGCAGCAGCACGGCATATGGAAACTTGAGATAAAAATAGAATCGCCAGGAATACGGTCAATGCCCAATTAAAAGATATACGCATGAAAGCCTCTTTTACTACATCCCAATATGAGCGTTTCAAATTTTAAGAATATTGATAATTACAGATATTTTAATCGAAGATCCTTGCCTTTTCAAAAGTTGGGCTATTGCCCCAGGTTCTGATAATACCTGGCCTTCCACCTTTTGAACACATGCAGCGCGAGCACGTCCATGGCCATCTCTTCGCCCATGGGATTCCAACCGCCGGCGCCCTTGTAACGATCCTGAAAATGGGGTTTCCCGTCCTTCTGGGCCACGGTCCTGATCTCGCCTGCAAACCGCACATCCTCGCCAAACGGGTTATCGGCATTTTCCCTGCGGCCCAATTTTCCCTTGGCGGCCACGACAAAAATCAGATCAACTGTCCCGGACAGGGAAAGATCCCATGGCGTGCCCGGGTCCTGGGAAAACCGCACAATCTGTTCGGCATCGCGGGTATTCACGGTCTGCACGGTTATGCCGCCCATCTCCTGGATAAAATTGGTCATTTCATCATGGATCTTGTTCCAGGAAACTGCAGATGGCCCGGCTGCGTAGGCCGACAGCACAGCTACTTTCCGGCCTTCGAACTCACGCCGCCATTTATACGTGATTTCATCAATGTAGATATTCAGGGTTATGGATACCTGGGGAACGTTGACTTTTTCCAGAATGGCATGAAAAAAGGCTCCTGATTTTACCTGGGGAGCCAGACGCGCCACATCCACGTTCGCCCGGACTGATTTTCCATGATCGGCCAAGGTTACCATGGGCATGGCATAGCGCGCCACACCGTTCTCATCCGTGTCGATGTCATAGTAGGGGTCTTTCTCGCGCCATGGCACGGCATAACGGACAGGCAGGCCCGCCATGGCCGTCTTCTTGCCGTCTGGATTTTTCACCATGCCCCTCACCACCAAAGGGTCTGCCAGCGGCTCGCCGTCAAGGCCCGGCATGCGTGTTCGGTCAGCAGACAGGCTCGTATCTGCAAGGATCCTCTGAATGCCGGCATATATTTCATTGTAAAGAAAAACCTCATTGCCCTGGAGATTGGCCTTGAGGTTGTCCCCGATAAAGTCCTGGATTCTTGAAAGGGCCTCAAAATAGAAGCGCAGGGCCGAAACCAGTTGCCCCTTCTGCGTTTCCTGCAAGGCCTTCTGCAGCATATCCAGGGATGCCTCCCGGGCTCGGGCCCTTTCCCTGCGCTGCAAAAGGGCATACTTTTCCTTGGACAACTTGAAATACACCCAGTAGCTTTTGCGGTCCTCCCATTCAGCCACCATCTCGTGGCCCGTAAGGTGCGCCCTGGAGGTGGCTTGAATTTCCATGCGGATATCCTGTTCAGAAAGACCGGTCCGCTCCATGGTTTTCTCCATGAACGTACCGGAGATATTCACGGATATTTCCGACGACATATCGAACAGGGCTTTGTTTTCCGCCACCAGCCGGTAATCGTCTTTGGTGTCCTTCTTTTCACTGGAACCAATGCCGATGTAATAGCGTGAATCAATGGG
>JAOZRT010000175.1:0-895 GCA_029940035.1 Desulfobacterales bacterium | reverse complement strand
ATGGGACGGTGGGAGACCCATTCGGCCTTCTTCGCATGTACAGTATGCGGGAAGGCTGAAACCATTATGACAACGGCTATCACCGATACTAAATATCGTTGAATACGCATGGAATTGAAGCCTACTCTTAGTTGAGGGGTCGGGGAATTTTATCGTGAAGCAGGCGTCATTCCTGCGAAAGCAGGAATCCAGAAAGCGATGAGTCTAAAGCCCTGGATGCCCGCCTGCGCGGGCATGACGCCAAAAATGCCCCAATGCCTCACTTAATTAAAAACAATCATGAAAACACGAAATGTATACGACCAATTTCGCGGTTTCGTGTTTTCGTGATGATGGATCTTTTCTATACGGCTATGCCGTAATGTTTCTTAAAAGTAGAATGAGGCGCCCACAAAGAGAGATATGGCGTCTATAGTAATTGTCTCGTCCGAATCGGTATCAGGCTCAAATGTCGTGTAGTCCAGTTCCAGGTTCACGGAGACCCGCTCGCTGGGGAACATCTTGAGGCCTCCATGTGCACCATATGAAAACGATGAAGAATCAAATGAATCGTCACCGCTTTCAATATATACGGAGGTATTACCACCATGCACGCCAATATAGGGGATCACAGTTTTGGTGGGGCCTCCTGCCAGAAGATCGGCACGCAGGTTCAGTGTCTGAAATACTGTTTCTGTGGAATCTTGATCATCATCTGCAGGCTCATCGCTTGACAAATTTATACGGTAAGTGCCGCCTATGGAAAAGTGCGCACTGAAGAAATAGTTGAACACCAATCCAACGTTTGTATTGTTTATCGCACTGTCATCAGCCGAATTCGTAATTCTCGAAATTGCACCATTGATCCCAATCTCTTTGTACCCTGCATCCGTACCGGCCCAGGCAAACCCTGTCA
>JAOZRT010000509.1 GCA_029940035.1 Desulfobacterales bacterium | reverse complement strand
TTATTACAACTTATTATCTCTACTTTGCCATATTGTTTATGCAACCATAGGGTATTGTTTCCGAACGAGTGTTCCCCGATCCGTTTCCATAGGGTTCTATGGGAACACAACCCCATGTCTGACATACATGGTGGATCACATCGCATGGGAAATCAATCCTGGTTAAATTCTGTAATAATGCGGTTATGTATTAGGTAATAAAAGGGGGGGAGCCATTGATTTGGGCGCAAGCAAGGCAAAGCTGGACAGTTTTGAAAAATTATTCTACACTACATTCATTAGAAACAGTCAGTCGTACATAAGAATATTATTCTGGCCGTAAACCCTGGGATACTAACCTTAGCCCGTGCTGATGCATGTGTCTAATGTATGACTTATTATATTGAAAAACAAAAGCGATCTTATTAGATGCTTTCAACGCTGACGTTAAAGCGCAGTGATTGACACAATCACTATATTCATCTATATAACCCCCAACGTTGTATAAACATCGTTTGATTGAAGAAACTTTGGGATTCCGCAAACAAGCACCTGTCTAAAGAAGTCTGTTGGGTGATGCCACATGTCGATTCATGAAAAAAATGCACACCATCAGGCCGGCTCCGAAAAATCGGGGACTGCCGTTGAAACCGTTAGAGCCGTCATTTCCGGCAAACGCGAATTGAATAGCGAAGATTTTAAAAGGTTTGCTGAATATTTCGATATCCCTGCCGAAGACGCTGAACAAATTGTCCACCTGCTGGCTGATTGCTTTGATCAGGATGGCCGTTTTCGGAGGGAGATATTCGAAAAATACCTTCCCGAATTTTCACGATATAGGAAAATATTTAAAATTCTGTGGAGTTGCCTGAAAAGTACCATGGATCACAGTGACCGCATGGCCTTTTTGAACTCCATGCAGCTGCTGATCGTCATGCTGAAGCAGCCTAAGAATGTCCTCAAGACCCTTTTGAACGATTTCAACAGTGATCCTGATGTTATCAGTGATTCGGACCGGGACGCCCTGATGCTGTCCAATCTCCTGGTTCGCAAGTACAACAAGGAACTGTATACGGACATCGATGCCACACCCGAAGAAGTGCTGCTGGTAAAGAACGGCCTGGATGCGGATGTAACCAAGTACGCCCAGTGGCGCCTCGAGAGTGTGTGGGAGCAATTTCAGCAAAAAATTAAGTCCATCGGCAGGCGTATAGCCGTTGCCATGGATGCCGACAACCAGACGCCCGATGCGTTGTCCATTGATTTTCTGTTGTCACTGGATCGGGAATTGTACATTTTTCTCTCCCTGGTGGGAGGGGATGCAGCATATCGCATCATCCGTGCGGCCGCAGAGTCATACGGCAACCCCGAAAGCCGTATATTTCAATTTGCAAACAGTAGTAGATATCTGCCGTTGCTGCTGCAGCAACTTAAAATCCTGATCCGCGGGTTGGGGCGGGTCGGCGGCAAACAGGATCTTATGCTCTTGAGAAAAATTAAACAGCGAGAGGCCGCCTTTATGCAATTTGGGGAAGACGCTGAGTACCAGGGGCTCGTCCGACAGGTACTGCAATGGGTCGATATTTCCATGGACAGGGCTGTCTTAAATCCTGCCAATTGAAATGAAAAATGATCTGAAAAATCCTCTTTCCGATGAGAGTGTCTGCAAGGTACTGGTTCAAGGGCAGCTCATATCCAAAACCCAGGCCCGGGAAATTCTCAAGAAACGAGAACCGTTAAAGAAGAAGCTGGCAAAGCGGTCGGCGGATTTGGATGCCGGTGAGGTAACCGTCATTGACATTATCGATTCCCTCAAGATAAAACGGCCCGACAACCCCTCCCTGTCTCTCGATGAAGAGCACATTTACCAAACATTGGCCAAGGCCTGGCAGTTACCCTACAAAAAGATAGACCCGCTCAAGCTGGACCTGAATATTGTGACATCCATTGTCCCGCATTCTTTTGCCCGGAGACACCTTGTGCTGCCCCTTGCCATTAAGGACGGCTGCCTGACAGTGGCAACACCCGATCCATTCAATTCGGAGCTTCTGGAGGATATTGCCCGGGCTAGCAATCTGAAAGTAAAAGCCGTGGTCAGTTCGAAGAAGGAAATCATCAAGCTGATCAATGAGTTTTTCGGTTTTAAACGCTCCATCACGGCTGCCGAGAACCAGTTCTCGACACCGCTTGTCGACCTGGGGAACCTCGAACAGTATGTTCGGATAGCCTCGGACGATGAACTGCCCTCCAATGACCAGCACATCGTCAAAGCGGTCAACCACCTGTTTACCTATGCCCTCGATCAGAGAGCGAGCGACATCCACGTTGAGCCTAAACGAGAGTCAAGCCTGGTACGGATGCGTATCGACGGTGTTCTGCACACGGTTTACAAAATTCCCAAGAATGTGCACAGGGCCATCATCAGCCGTATCAAAAACCTCGCTCGCATGGACATGGCGGAGAAGCGGAAACCACAGGATGGCAGGATTAAAACCGGCAAGGAAGGGGAGGAGGTCGAAGTTCT
>JAOZRT010000508.1 GCA_029940035.1 Desulfobacterales bacterium | reverse complement strand
GCGTTTTAAGGGCTTCTTCGGTATCGATGGGCTGCTTGTTGCAGAGTGTTCCTTCAGGCATCGGTTACCTCATATGATTAATTGCTTGTTCTTCTCCGAAATAACTGGAGAAAAGGGTACATTGCCATATGAACGTCCAACATCCAACGTCCAACTTTGAACATCGAATGATCAGATACGGATTTCACAGATTCCATTGATTTGTACCTGCGCCAACCCCGCCCTTCGGCGGGGCAGGCTTTGACAATCACTCGATTTAGATATTACTTAATTTTTGCTCCAATCAAATTTCATGCATGATCCAAGTTTGATGGTCTTGTAAAAAGTCCAAAATCCTGTCATGCCTGCGAAGGCAGGCATCCAGAAATACTTGAAAATACTGGATTCCCGCCTTCGCGGGAATGACGCCAAGGGGCGTTTTTAGACTTTTTACGAATTCGTCATGCTTACCAGGCCATGCCTTTATTCTTCATCCCGCCCCGCTTGATCCCGTAGTCCATGCCCAGCTGCGCCCGGGAGGCAAAAAACAGCACAATGTGCGACAGCTTGGTAAAAGGGGCCAGGATAAGGAGGGCCTCCCCACACAGAATGTGCAGGACCAGCCAGAAAGAGTAGTTGCCGGCCTCGTACCGGGCCAGGAGGCCGGTGACAAAGGGAGCCACCGACAGCAGCAGAATAAAGTAATCGTAAGATGTCGTCAGAATTCTGACCTCGGGCAAGGCCACCCGCCGCAACGCCAGAAAAACGGCACTGACAACCACCGCCCAGGTCAGGATATCGGCCACGCTCGGGTTCAGGGTGACCAGGGAGAAGCCGATCTTCTCCTTCAAAAACACATTGTGTGCCAACAAAAATAACGGCACCAGGACGGCTCCAATGTGGAACCCGAAAAATATAATTGCCATGAAAGGCTGTTTACGCCAGCTTTGGGTGCCAAAAGGCAGCAGCCACCTGTAGATGGACCGCCAGGCCCCTTTCAACCCCTTCAAGGGAAAGGCCCTGTAGGCAACACGGTCCAACTGCCAGTGCAGCCCTTTGAAATACATGATAAACCGCATGGCCATGCCGATGACGAATATGGTAATGGACAGCCAGAACAGCGGACCGGTTATGAATCCGTACATGAAATCCTCCGTTTAGATCAATAAGTCCTTTTTTTCTCATCCCTTCCGGACAGGAATCGCCAGAAAAGCGGAAGGGCGATCAGCACAATGCCCATCACGATATAAGTGATGTTTTTTGAATGCAGCATGAAATCCTGCAGGGTATAAAAAACACTTTCCATTCCAATTCTCCTTCGAGGTTCATTTTATCAATGATCCGTGCGATAGTCCGGATGTTCGTACAGAATCGGCATGTGGGTGGCAATGAAGCGGTACACCACGATACCGACGGTAACGATAAACACGGAAATGGCAATCTCCATCCAGCTCGGGAAGTAGCGCTGCGCCGACGGCAGGTGCCAGTTGAATGCCACCAGGGAAATATTCAGCCGATTCAGGACCAGCCCCAGGACCGACCATGCTGCAGCCCACCTTGCCAGGCGCAGGTTTCGCTCCCTGGCTGCCAGTGCGTAGGCCAGGGCCGGCAGCGCCACGAAGCCGATCAGCTCCACTAAAAACCAGGCCCCCCATCCGGTGGCCAGGTAGTGCCAGTTGTTGTCGATGGCCAGGCCGATCACCTTGATGCCCACATACCCCATCATCACGAAGGCAGCCGCCTTGGCAAATCCCAGGGCAACACCTTCACTCTCCTTGAGATGGGTTTCATCCATCTTGTGGTGCAGATAGCGATGCGCCAGAGACCCTTCGAAAATCACCATGGACATGCCGGCAAAAATGCTGGAAATAAAAAAGTACACCGGCAGGTATCCCGAATACCACAGGGGATGGAGCTTGGATGGCGCGATCATGAACAAGGCCCCCAACGAGGACTGGTGCAGCGTGGAAAGAACCACGCCGAAAATGGTCAGCACCAGCGTCAGGCGCACGATGATGTTTCTTATTTTACTCAACCCCAGCCACTCCAGGGCAGCCGGACTGTACTCGATAAACAAGACCATGAGATAAAGGAACACGCACAAGCCCACTTCGTAGAGCAGGGAGGTGGTTCCCGGGGACAAGAAAATCGGATAGGGTAGTCGCAAGGGACGGCCCACGTCATAGTTCAGCGCAAAGACCACCAGGGCATATCCTAGAAAAGCGGTCAGGATGGCCGGTCTTACCGCGGAGTGGTAACGTTTGAGCCCGAAAATATAGCAGGCGGCAGACGTGACATATCCGCCTGCGGCCAAGGCGACGCCGCACAGAAGATCGAATCCGATCCACAACCCCCAGGGGTTGTTGTCATCGAGATTGGTCACCGCTCCGAGCCCCTTGGTGAAGCGCAGAACGGTCAATACCAGGCCTACGAGGATAATAATGCCGGTTATCACGTTGAATGGGGTGAATAGCTTATTATCACGGGTCGTATCGTGTGACATTTATTTTTCCTCCTTGGGCGTATCAACAGCGTCTTCATTTTCCGCC
>JAOZRT010000507.1 GCA_029940035.1 Desulfobacterales bacterium | reverse complement strand
CTGGAACATATCGATTACAATTATTGGAGTATCCCGGCGGATTATCATGGCGAGCCCTCAAATGAATAGCCACATAATAAAGATGAGGGATGTTCTGTGAACCATTTTTCTTGACACGAAAAGACAAACTGATAATGATAGTTTTTACGTAAAAAATGTAAAAAATAGTGCTTTATAATTTCGTATGAATTCTATCTTTGATCCGACATTACTGCTGCAAATTACCTGCCACGATCCTGATGAGTTTCAAGAGGTAGCCATTGGGTGGGATATTGATCATGTTCAGTTGGTGCCCGGGAACTACCGGATCAACGTCGATATGATCCATACGCGAAATATTCAGTTCAGCAATATAACCCACTGTATCGGTGTCCAGGAGCGGGGCTGCATCCCTCCGGGGGCCTGTGCCATTTCTCTGCCGACTCTTCTAAGTACATATCCTCTATATTGCTGCGGTAGAATCCTGCAAAGAGACGAGTGTCTGGCCTCGATGCCAGGAGATGAATTCGAAACTTTTTCAAATGGGGGGATCAACTATTTCACTATTGTCGTCGACATTGATTTACTCAACAAAGAGGCTGTTCGGCTGACCGGTCACCCTTTTTCCTCCCTGGTACGATCACAGCGGGTGACTATTAAGAAGCAGGATCAACTGCGGCTTGTACATACGATATCGACGATGATGCAGGAACTGACCCATTACCCACACCACCTGACAACCGGTAAGCAGGAACTGCTGGAAAAACAAATTGTGGAGCAGATCCTGCTGTCTATCCGTCCGCCTTCCGGAAAGAAAATAAAAAATCCCAACCGGTTGCAGGCGGCCTCGAAGGCCGAGCAGCTCATACGACAACACCCGCGACAGCACCTGAATATTCAACAACTATGCAGCCTCATTGGATGTTCGACCCGTACACTGCATCTTGGCTTCAAGGAACGTTACGGCACAACACCAGGACATTATGCCCGTACCCTGGCCTTGAACGCCGTATGGAGACAGTTTCGCAGCCAGCCCCAGTCAAGAACCGTTACCGAAGTTGCCATGGCCTGGGGATTTTATCATCTGGGACGTTTTTCCAGCCAGTACAGGCAGCTTTTCGATGAACTTCCCAGTGTAACAGTTAAGCGGTGCAGGGGAGGGAGGGCGTAACGTCGCGTGAAATTAGGAAAGATTGCTCAATTGGCAGTGCTTGCAGCTGCTTTTATCAGTTTGCCGCTATCTGTCCACGCTGATTTTAAAGGCCACCATGCACCTGGGGGCTGGGGGATGCAGTCAGGTACGCAGGTTCCCCCTGCCGGCGGTTTTCTTCTTTCGTCCTACTATTCCGGATATTACGCCGACAAACTGGTTGACCATGACGGCACCGAAATCAACGTGACCGGCAAAGACCATGACATCACCGTCAACTCATTTGGACTGTTCGGCTGGTGGGTAAGCAACTTCAAGGTTCTTGGCGCAAACTGGGGCATGACAGCCAGTGTTTATGCCGTAGACAACCTCATTGAGATCGACGTTTTCGAGTCTCATACAAATTATAATTTTGCGGATATCTTCATTCAGCCTGTCAACCTGGGATGGCATCTTACCCAGGCGGATTTCATGGTGACCTACGGGGTGTATTTCCCCACGGGCAAATACAGTGTCGATGGTGACGACAACACCGGGATGGGGATGTGGACCCATGAGTTCGGTGCCGGTGCGACGTATTATTTTGACAAGGAGAAAAAATGGCATATCTCCGCCATGGGCTATTATGAAATCAACTCGAAGAAAGAGGATACTGATATAAAGGTAGGAAACATATTGACCGTTGAAGGCGGCATTGGCCGGTCTTGGTATGACGGCGCCCTTTCCGCCGGACTGGCCTATTATGCCCAGTGGAAATTATCGAATGATACTGTTGGAGGTCTCGATCGAATTAATCCCCGACTACCGTCATCATTCAATTTGAATAAGTCACAGCTCTACGGATTGGGACCTGAGGTCAATATTCCTATCTTTATTCTCGAGAAACTTATTTGCGTGGTCACGGCCCGCTACCAGTGGGAGTTTGGCGCCCGTTCGACCCTCGAGGGACAGGCGTTTAACCTCTATTTCAACTTCCCGTTGTAGCGGGAGAGAATACTGCTCTATTCAACAACCCTGGCAGGCAGACCGGTGGTTTTGACAAGTTAATCGCATTCAAGGGTAATTGCCTTAGGCGATTGACCCGGGTCACATGTCGTCCATAATTTCCTGAAAAGGCGCCCCATGGGAACCGGAAGGCGGCTTTGTTCCCATAATTGCCGCAAGCGTTGTGGCAATATTTGCCGGATTTACTTCACGATAAATAGTTTTCTGTTCAATACCTGCTCCAGCAAAGACAACGGGCACAAAAGAATCATAGCGCCAGGGGCCACCGTGGTTGGCCGCCACAATCTCTCCATCATAGTCATTGATAAAGTAATGAGGTTGAAAGAGGATCAGGATATCGCCGGATCGTTTAGCACAGAAGTTACGCAGTGCCGAGCGGTTGAGTTCCGTGTCAG
>JAOZRT010000027.1 GCA_029940035.1 Desulfobacterales bacterium | reverse complement strand
GCATCAATCCGCTGATCAACATCGTGGATGCCACCAATATCATGGTTCGGGGTGGTCCAGGCAGTGGATTTTTTAAGGGAGATCGGCTTTTTAAGGCAGCGATCTTTGACAAGGCAAACCTGGTGATTGCCTCCAAAGACCGGGTGGCATGCGAGTCAATATCGCTGTCTGTGTTGAAACTCCACGCAGCGGAGAAACGAGTTCGCCGCGAGTATGTGGAAAAGAGCGTCTGGGACCAGGTGCAGATCTACTACGCGGCTCAATTGGGACTGGGCCAGGCCGATCCGGACAAGATAAGTATCGAGGAGATCAAGGTCCCGAGGTTCGATGAGATCAAGGCGAATTGGGTATAACGCTTTTTAAGTTGTTATTATATCACTTCCTACATAAAATGGAAAAAGCATGCTAACACGAAAAGCGTTTCTAAAAACTCTGTGTATTGCAGGATGCATTGTCCTGGTCGGCGGTCTCATGAACACGCTGATGGCGACAAATGCAGATTCCCCCATGCCGGCATCAGGCCGTATTCCCGGGAAACCCAACATTATCTTAATCAATACGGATGACCTGGGCTATGGCGATTTGGGCTGTTACGGAGGAGCGGTGATCAAGACGCCCCATATCGACAGCCTGGCCTCCGGGGGCATGCGTTTTACCGACTTTCACAGCTGCGATTCCGTGTGCTCGCCTTCGAGAGCGGGCCTGTTGACCGGGCGCTACCCCAGGCGCATGGGACTGGATATACCGCTTCACCCGCAAAACCTTCCCATGGGTAAACGGATGCTGCTGAAGTTCGGTTACCTGATGGGAGGCCTGGGGTTGATCGATATTTCCACTGAACATGGGGCGTCAGGTCTCGACCAGAAAGAGATCACCCTGGCGGAATCACTCAAAACAATAGAATATGCCACGGGCATGGTGGGCAAGTGGCACCTGGGGGACTATTCCCAGGATGAACAACTGAATCCCCTCCATCACGGTTTTGATTTCTATTTCGGCGTGCCCCACAGCAACGATATGACACCCTTTCCGCTTTATCGGGGCTTTGACGAACTGGAGGCCCATATCGAAGACCAGGGGAAACTCACCAGCCAGTATACCCGTGAGGCTGTAACGTTTATCAAGGCCAACGCGGACAAACCGTTTTTCCTCTATTTTGCCCATACCTTCCCTCACCGCCCGCTGTTTGCCTCTGACGACTTCCGCAACAGATCCGAGGCCGGACGATTTGGCGATACGGTTGAGGAAATCGACTGGAGCGTGGGCGAGATTTTAAAAACGCTCGAAAAGCTGCAGTTGCAGGACAATACATTGGTGCTATTCACCAGTGATAACGGCCCCTGGTACCAAGGCAGCTCCGGCCAGTTGAGGGGACGAAAAGGGCAGTCATACGAAGGCGGCCACCGTGTACCCTTTGTCGCCTTATGGCCCGGGGTCATAAAGGCGGGTTCGACCTGTGCTGTCCCGGCCATGAATATCGATCTTTTCCCCACCCTGTTGAAGCTGGCGGGAATCCCCCTGCCCGGCGACCGCATCATCGACGGCAAGAACATGACACCGCTACTGCTCGGCCAATCTTCCCAATACATTCACGACTACCTTTATTTCTATCATCACGGAAAACTGGAAGCGGCCAGGACCGGACCATGGAAGGTGTACCGTTCGTCCAATCACTATGTCTGGCCCATGCCCATCAACGACAATATACAGGGTACATGGACAAATTACACCACCGGTCCCCTGCCGATGATGTTCAATTTGGAAAAGGACCAAGGGGAAGCCTACAATGTGTTTGAAAAACACCTTGACATGGGCAACCGTCTGCTCCAGCAGATGGAAATCTGGGATCAACACATGGACAGCAATCGCAAAGGATGGCTGTGATGGCTTGGTGCCTGGTCGCTGAGGATGCCGGGCAGACGCCGCTGAAAAACAAAAGCAATACTTCGGTTATCAAAGCTTCCATATGCTTTAATAGTATCAGGAAAAAATAAGTGCGTCAGTTGTTTACCATGTGTCAACGAAAATTCGTTTTTGGGCCTTGCCTTTTTTCTGACTGCCGGCCGAATCGATCGCCTTCATTACAATCTCCCGGGTGTCTGCCGGATCGATGACGGCATCTATCTCTAAAAAAGCAGCAGCCTCGCTGGCTTTACCGATTTCATACATTTTTGCAACCAGGCTGTCGAATAGCGCTCTTCTTTCAGTCTCATCCTCCACGGCTTCCAATTCTTTTTTAAACCCCAGTTTAACAGCCCCCTCGAGGCCCATGCCGCCGAATTCGCCGGTCGGCCAGGCTGCGATATAGACCGGGGAGAGAAAACCGCCACCTGTCATTGCCATGGCACCCAGACCGTATCCTTTGCGCAGCACGATAGCAACAATGGGAACGGTTACGCTGGCAAATGACACAAAGAAACTGGACATCCGGCGTACGGCTGCCTGGGCGTCGCTATCAGGCCCCACCATAAACCCGGGTGTATCGGTAAGGGAGAGAATTGGCAAATCATAGGCATCACAAAGCTGTAAAAAGCGGGAGGCTTTTTCGGAGGCTTCCGCGTCGACAGCTCCGGCCAGGTGCATGCAATTATTGGCAATCAGGCCTACGGGTTTTCCCTCCAAACGCATAAAACCGGTTATGATGCCTTGGCCGTAGCCGCTTCGTAATTCAATGAAGGAATCCTCGTCCGCTATCACTTCAATTGCTTTATGCACGTAATACGTTCTTCGTCGGTTCTCGGGTACCACATCCCGCAGTTTTGTCTGGTCATCACAAGACCAGTTCTCGACAGGACCCTGGAAATAGCCCAAAAGCTTTTTGGCGATTGCGGTTGCGTCGGCTTCATCTTCGGCAACAATATCCACAACCCCGTTTTTTTCCTGCACATCAATCGGACCGATTTCCGTGGGTTTGTAAGTGCCTAATCCCCCACCTTCTATCATGGCCGGGCCGGCCATGCCAATCCAGGATGACCGTGTTGCAATGGTAATATCCGCACACCCGAACAAAACAGCGTTTCCCGCAAAGCAGAATCCATTGTTGATAGCAATCCGCGGAACCCGGCCACTGAGTGCGGCCCAGGTATAAAAACTCTCAATGTTAAGGCCGGCAATCATGGTAGTAACATCGACATCCCCGGGACGTCCGCCGCCGCCTTCCGTAAACATGACTACCGGAATATTCAACTCCCCGGCCAATCTGAAGATCCGGTCGAGTTTTTTGTGGTGAAAAAAGCCCTGGGTACCGGCCAGTACGGCGTAGTCGTAGACAACAACCGCAACTTGACTCCTTTCCTTGCCGAATGTTTCCCGATTTATGGTAGCAGTACCCGTGAGCACACCGTCTGTTGCGGTTTTAACCTGTAACTCGTCATACTTCATCCGGCTTCTTTGCGCCGCGACCGCCAGCTGTCCGTATTCCATGAAGGAATTTGTATCGACAAGATCAGCTAGATTCTCCCTGGCCGTCCGAAATCCCCTCGCATGTCGTTTGTCGGCAGCCTCAGTGCGCACTGTATCCTGTGTTCGCGACAGCAGTTTCTGCAGTGCAGCCAGTTTGTCATTGATATCATAACTCATTGATTTTCCTATCTATAAAGGATCTATTTCACTGTATTTGCTGTAAAAGCCGAGGGATATACCCCAGCGTTGCAAAAGCCGGAGGGCTTCAGAGTCAAGGCGCCTGAGGGTGAAGTCGTAGTTTTTTACTTCGAACCCTCAGCAACACAGAATCTGAAGTTCTCCGGCTTTCCCGCAGGGTAAACAACATGGCAAAATAGACGCCATCCTTGGAATTCACCTGGGGGAATATCCAGACAATGGTTTCATTTCTACAATATTGTTTATAATAACAATTCATTATATATACTTTGCCAGGTTGTTTATGCAACTGTGGGGTATAACCTGATTTGCATTAGCCAAGCCAACGCTTTCGGCGCTTGTAGTGCTTGACATCGCGATAGCTCTTTTTGCTTCCAACACCTGTCAAACCCAAGTAGAATTCTTTGACATCTTCATTTTCACTAACTTTCTCAGCAGGGCCATCCAGCACGATTCGGCCATTTTCCATCACATAAGCGTAAGAAGATATTCCCAACGCCGCCTGGGCGTTCTGCTCGACCAGCAGGATGCCCATTTTTTCCTCTTGGTTGATGCGCTGAATAATCTTGAAGATTTCTTTGACCACAAGAGGGGCCAGCCCCAGGGAAGGTTCGTCGAGCATAAGGATATCAGGGCGGGCCATTAGAGCGCGCGCAATGACCAACATCTGTTGCTCGCCCCCTGAAAGATAGCCGCTGACTTTACTTCGTAGTTCTGCCAGGCTTGGAAAATAATCGTACATTTGCGACAGTCGCCGCTTGACGTCGGAGCGGTCCCTGTTCAAATAAGCACCCATGCATAGATTTTCTTCCGTGGTCAGATGAAGATACAAACGTCGGCCTTCGATCACCTGGCGAATGCCCAGGTTGGCAATTTCCTCCGGACGCTTTTTTTCGATTCGCACGTCGTTAAAGCTTATCTGGCCGCGTGTGACTTCTCCCAATTCTGTTCCCAGCAATCCGGATATTGCCTTGAGAGTAGTACTTTTACCTGCACCATTTGCACCTAACAGGGCGACAATCCCTCCCTTTTCAACTTCAAGGGAAACGCCCCTAAGCACCAGGATAACCTTGTTATAGATGACCTCGACATTGTTTAATGCGAGCATTTTATTTCCTTACTTTGTTAATAGTGCCGGAAGTTTTGTAAAAAAACTTCCGGCGCCATTAATATTTATTTGGGAACATCCTTGCCGCCCGGAAGCAATTCAGGGGCAGTTGTATAACCCTTCGAAACTACTTTCTCATTTTCTACAGCCTGGATATCCACCGAATCCATTCCCACCCGCCGAGTTTCGGAGTAGGAAATTTTAGGACTGGTTCCCCAGCCATCAAATCCTTTCATGCTGATCAGGGCATCAGAAACCGCTTGCCCGTCCACTTTGTCAGGGCCGACTTTCTCGGCTGCAAGGCGAACGGCCTCTATGGCGATAGCAAATTTTGACCAGCAATTGCCGTAGGCCCACTTGTTATCCGTTCGTTTTTTCTTATCATACATTTCCTGGACCATTGGGCATTTCTTTGACCATTCGTTTACAAGTGTGCCGATTGAGGTAATATGGACGCCATTGGCCAGCGGTCCCACATATCCGACCAGTTCGTCCAGATTGGTGGCATAGCTCATGCCAATGCTGATCTGGCCCGTCATGCCAATTTTATCCATGTCCTTGAGGACAATGGATAGAGCGGAAGGATACATGCCGCCATAGGAAAAGTTCGCACCGGATTTCTTCAGGCGCATGGCCTGGGCTATCGTGTTGGAAGGCACATTGGGGATGAATTCCCGGGCCACAATTTCAATACCTTTCGATTGAAGATAGAGATCGGCCTCTTTGGTCATGGGTGATTTGCCGAAGGGATTATCCCATGTCAGCCATGCAAATTTAGGTTTTCCAGGCCCCTTCCAGATATGCTCCAAATAATAGTCCACCCAGGCACCGAATTGATTAACATAGGGGGGGGGTTGACAGAAGGTCCAGGATGGTGGATCGATCATGGCCAAGCTCATTCCACCTTCCACATCCGGGATTTTTGCTTTGGCATGCATCTTCACGAGGGCGGTACCGATGCCGGTTGATTCACCGATTATTACAACAGGCGCCGGATTGCCGGCAGCCATTTTTTTAAATCCAGCCAAAGATTTAGCCGGGTCGGTTCCGCCATCCACCCAGACCAGTTTCAGTTCTGCGCCTTTAACATAGTTGACGCTATTGGCCCATTCGATCGCATCTTCCTGTGCTGCTGCAAACGGGGCCTGGGTTGCGCCATAAGCACCTGTGAAATGCGGAAGATGTCCAATCGCTATGATCGGCTTATCGCCGGCGTATGCTGCCTGCCCCATACAAAAAAAGACAGCAAGGAATAGTACCAGAACAATTGCGGAAACAGCCAGTTTTCGATTTTTTTTCATTTTGCTTTTCTCCTCTCTTCGCTAATGGTTTGCTTTTGATTTCTCTAGTAAGGAAACGGCCATAATCTAAATGAGGATAACGTTATCTGCCACCTGTGGTTTAATCCGCGTGGTTCGAGCACCAGGAAAAGAATTATCAATACTCCAAACAGTATCTGGGTAAAGCCTGCCACACCTGATACTGATAGCGACGGGAACGCCTCGCCGATCATGGGCGCAGTAAAGATAACCACCTGGGCAATAAGTCGGTAGAAAATAGCTCCAAAAATGGCCCCGCTGATGCTACCCATTCCGCCGATAATCAAAAAACCCATGTACCAGATAGAGTCGATTAACGGAAACTGTTCGACAGTTATCATACCCAAATAATGGGCATAAAGAGAACCGGCCGCACCGGCGTACATGGAGCAGATGATAAAGGCCATTATTTTTAAGCGAAAAATATTCAGTCCCATAAATTCTGCCGCAATATCATTGTCACGCACGGCAACAAACCCACGGCCAAATTTGGTTCGAACCAGGTTGAAGGCCATTATGGTTCCTAATACAGAAAGGGCCATAATGAGAAAATACATTTTTCTTTCTGTATCGAAACTAATACCGAAAAAAATAGGGAATTCACAAGGAAGGCCCCAGACACCTTTGGTCAGGTCACCGCCATGTAAAATTATCCAGATAGTGATATAATGAAATGCCATTGTGGAAATAGCGATGTAAAACCCTTTTATTCTCAGAGAAGGTAATGCAACAATCAATCCCAGAAGCCCGCTAACCAGAATTGCGCTGGGAAATGTTGCCCAAAATTGCCACCCGAGGTGCGCAGACAAGATGGAACTGGTATAGGAACCCACGGCAATAAATGCGACATGGCCAATAGAAATCTGGCCGCAGTAACCGGTTAGGATATTTAGTCCCAACATGGCAATAACCGTAATTCCAATCACGTTCATGATCCCCAAAACATAATCATCTGCTACAAGCGGCATGATTATAAAAATGAATAATAGCAGAAGGATAAGCAGACCTGCCCGGAAGGGGGTACGAATACAGGCAATATCCTGGGCATATGTTTCGTCGAAGGTGCCGCATGGTTTCTTCAGCATGGTCTTATACCCTTTCTATTCTTTTATACCCGAAAAGACCGTAGGGTTTAATCAGTAAAATAATAACTAATATGATAAACGGGAAGACCTCCTCCACACCGCCACCTACCAAAGGGTCAAGATAACCGGCTCCAAGGGCCTCCAGAAGGCCGATCGCAATCCCGCCGATCACAGCACCCAAGATCGATTCCATCCCTCCCAAGATGACGACGGCTAGTGATTTCATACCCAGTGCGATGAGGGGTTCCTGGTTAACACCGTGCATGTTGGCCATTAGAAATCCCCCGATACCGGCCATTATAATGGCGATAAACCAGGCTAAAACAAATATCCGATTTACCTTAACACCTTCGCTGCGGGCCAATTGATGGTCCTCGGCAGTTCCGCGCATCGTAAGGCCCAGTTTGCTTTTTTGGAAAAATAGCATAAAACCGGTAAATGCCAGCCCACAGATAATAAAATTTACAATTTCTTCAAGAGTTATAAAGACAGTCCCAATCTGAATGGTCCCGGTAGGTAGAAACTTCGGATAGGTCCTGGCGGGCCCTGGCCAAAAAAGCGTGATCGCTCCATTGACAACCTCTGCCAGTGCCAGGGTGGCCATAATCGCAGCTAATGGAGGTTGTCCTGTCAGCGGATAGAGGATAAGCCGCTGAATCAGATAAGCAATAATAATGATGACAGGCAGGCTGATGATGACCGCGAAAATGATGTGCAAATGAAGGTTTACCATCAAGTGCCAGATCAGGTATGCGGTAAAGGCGACGATGCTGCCGTGTGCGAAATTGAACACACTGGATGCTTTATAAATAATGACAATACCCAGTGCCATCAGGGCGTAGACAGAGCCAGTCAAAAATCCGCTGACAACCAGTTGCAGAAAAAAAGCCATGGATGGTCTCCTATCTCGAGTCTCGAATGCTGATTTCAGTTTTCACCGTGGCTGTACGGCCGTCACGGTATTTTACCTCAGCTTCCATAATAACATGCGGTGAATTTGAATAAGCGCCTTCGATCATAGTTTTGAATTTTTTATCCAGGAAGGCCCTCCGGAGTTTGCGCGTTTTTGTGAGTTCACCTTCGTCCGGGTCAAATTCCTTGTGCAGCAAAGAGAATCGCTTGACCCTGGCTCCCTCCGGAAGATCTTTGTTAACCCTCTCAACGTCCTTTAAAATGAGGTCATAGACTTCCTCTTTTTGGGACAAATCAACAAAGGTCGTATATGGGTGACCGTTTTTTTCTGCCCAACGGCCGACATTGTCAAAATCGATGTTAATAATTGCGAATAAAAAATCGCGCTCCTGCCCGCCGACGACCATGCCGTCTTTAATATAAGGGCTGAATTTCAGGCGGTTTTCGATATACGTTGGAGAGTATTTTTCGCCGCTTTTTAACCGCAGCATATCCTTTAGGCGGTCCAGGATAATGAGGTGGCCGTCTTCATCGAATACACCAGCATCCCCGGTTTTGACCCATCCATCTTCTACCGCTTCAACCGTCTTGTCGGGCTGTTTGTAGTATCCGCTAAAGATAGGATCGGCTTTGACCATTACTTCGCCTGCGGCAGACATTTTAACCTCTGTCCCGGGAACTAATGGACCAACGGTGCCAGGTTTGGACCAATCGGAATGCATGGCCACCGGGTTTACCTCCGTAAGGCCATAGGCTTCCTTGATATTTACCCCAATGGCTTGGAACCAGCGGAAAACATCCGGGCCAAGCGCTGTGCCTCCGGTCAACCCAACACGGGCCTTGCTCAACCCTAAGTTGTCTCGAATATGCATCAAACAGCTCCAATCCGCCAGCTTGTGCAATATCGACCAAATCATGGGGGGCTTTTCACGTTTTTCATAAAAATAATCGGCATAGCGGTATCCGATCGTCATCGCCAGCTGGTAGAGCCATCGCTTAAAAAAGACAGCATCGTTGATTTTCATCTGCACCATGGCTACCAGCCCCTGCCATTGCCTGGGCCCCAGTAGTAGAAACTGAGGGCCAATTTCCCTGATATTTTCCATCACAGTATCTGGTGATTCTGGGTAATTCACAGGAGCACCCCACAAAAGCCAGGCCACCATAAAAAGCTGCTCGGCAATCCAGGCCAGGGGTACAAAAGAGAGATACTCATCCGAAGGAAACCATGGGTTGATTTTCGCCATACGCTTTGAGCCCTTGATCATGTAGTCATGACTGATCAAGGGGCCTTTTGGCAGGCCGGTTGTTCCAGAGGTATAGCAAATTAGGGCGATATCTGTGCCTTTCCCTTTTTCAACACATTCTTCGAAAACTCCGGGGTTTCTTTCTTCATATTGTTTACCAATTTTAACAACGTCTGAAAAATAAACGATTCGTGGATCTTCAAGGTAGGCGCGCATTCCCTTGGGGTCCCAGAAAATTATCTTTTTTAAGTTCGGCAGTTCGTTGATGATATCGAGAAATTTATCAACCTGCTCCTGGTCTTTTGCCACGGCGAAAGTGCTGTCCGAGTGTCTTACAATGTACAGGACCTCTTCGGGGATAACATCGATATATAAACCGACTGATGTGCCACCTATAGCCTGGGCAGCTAATTCCGCCCAGTACCACTCAGGTTCATTATCACCGACAATACTGAGCTTGTCTCCAGGTTGAAATCCCATCTCTTTTAAGCCCAGAGCAAAATGTTTGACATTGATATAACAATCCTCCCAGGTGTATGGATTCCAGATGCCCAAATCTTTTTTCCGCATCGCGACCCGGGATGGATTCTTGCGATAATTTTCAAAAAGCAGTTTTGGCAGAGTGTCAAGATGGTCGGTGGTCCCTGTGTTTCGAATATTCACTTTTCTTCTCCTAAATAGGCACCGATTACTTTCGGATTTCTGCTGATTTCTTCCGGTATTCCTTGGGCAATTTTTTGACCGAAATCCAAGACAGCCAGACGGTCTGCAATATCCATAACGACACCCATATCATGCTCGACCAGGATAATTGTTGTTTCCCACTCGTCATGAATATCGAGGATGAAACGCGCCATATCCTCCTTTTCTTCGAGGTTCATTCCAGCCATGGGTTCATCCAGCAGCAACAGGTCGGGCGACATAGCCATCGCTCGGCCCAGGTCGATTCTTTTTTGCATCCCATACGGCAGTTCACCGACCATTTTTTTGCGTACATGTTCAATCTCCAGGAAATCAATAATTTCTTCCACTTTTTTCCTTTGCCTGATCTCCTCTTGTTTTGCTTTTCCAATATACCAGAAGGCAGAAAAAATGTTATGCTTAATGAATAGATGGGCGCCTGCAAGTAAGTTGTCTAACGTTGTGAGGCCATCATATAATTGAATGCCCTGAAAAACCCGTGCGATTCCCAGGTGAGCCCTTTTATGTAGAGGCACTGTGGTAATATCTTTACCTTTGTATTTGATGTGCCCTGAATCAGGCTTATAAAATCCATTAATGCAGTTTAATAGGCAGGTTTTGCCGGCACCATTTGGCCCGATCAAAGCGAGTAACTCTCCCTCGTAAATATCCAAGTCAATTTGATTAAGGGCCAATACACCACCGAAACTCAATTTTAATGAATTGACCTGAATCAACTTAGTCTGAGATGAACTTTCCATAATTTGTATTCTCACCTTTGTGCTGCGGTTACGGTATATGTAACAAATAGAATTTTGCCTGCTGTGCCGGTGGAATGCCCCATGATGTCGAAAAATCTGGTTTTAAATTATCCGAAACCTGTGTCATTCAAGGTAAAAAACAAGGACCACTGGTGCGTCCAAGCTGATCTTTTATTACGCGTTGGGCACTCGCAATAAATTTGCAGAGCAATGGCCTGGTATTCATAGGATCGATGATCTCCTCGACCCCGAAATTGTGAGCTGTTCTGAATGGTGAGGCCACGGCCTTCAGGCGCTCTTCAATCTCCTTACGCTTAGTCTCGGGGTCAGGTGCTGATTCGATTTCACGACGATAGGCTGCCATGGCCCCGCCCTCGATATGCATTGATCCCCATTTGGCTGAAGGCCAGGCATAGCGTCTATACATGCCACTTTCCCTAAGGTGTAATGCGCCGGCCACACCATATAGGCGCCTGATAACAAATGTAATCCACGGTACTCGACTTAAGCAAATGACCGAATGTGCCCGAGCCCCTGCTCGCAGCATGCCTTGTTTTTCTGATTCCGGTCCGACCATAAAGCCAGGTTGGTCTGCAAAATATGCGATAGGAATATGGAAAGTATTGCATAGCTTAATAAAATGAGTTTGTTTCTCAGCTGCCGCAATATCCATCGAACCTCCCATGAAATTGGGATTGTCGATCATGGCCCCGACCACATGGCCATTGATTCTGGCCAGCACAGTTATTCGTGAACGACCGTAGAAAGGAGTCAATTCGAAAATCGAATCCCGGTCCAATACAGAGTAGAGAATTTGGTAGGGATCATATAGCTTGCGACGGTCTTGCGGAATGACCTTTAGCAGGGATTCATCCCTTCGATCGGGGGCATCCTCAGATTCAATACGGGGAGGTACCTCCCAGACATTGGCTGGCATATAGCTTAGAAAGCGGCGAACGAGGTCAAAAGCATCTTTCTCGTCTTCGGCGACATTGTGGATTACGCCGCTTCGATGGGCATGAATTTTTTCATTGCCTAACTCTTCTTTGGTCACTTCATGACAAAGGGCAGCTTTAACCACTGGCGGACCAGCTACAAAAAGCTGACTGGTACGTTTCACCATGACATTGAAATGGGCCAGGCAGGCTTCCACAGCAGGAAGTCCAGCCACCGAGCCGAGCACGATTGAGACAACCGGTGCAATTTGCAATAGCTCGGGAGATGGATCTAAACCGGGACCGAAAGGAAGATATGTGGCGCCAAGCTGTTCGAAACTCCGCACGCTACCACCAACTGCATCTAACAGCCGAATGTATGGGATACGCCATTCCAAAGCCATTTTCGCCGGAAAATACATCATCTTGAAGAAAGTATGTTCTCCAGAGCCACCGCGAACAGTAAAATCTCCCCCGTTTACGACCACGCTGCGACCGTTAACGTTGCAGGTGCCCATAACCATGGGCGATGGTGTAAAGGATGCTAATTTGTCTCCTTCATATGTAGCACTGCCTGAAATCGTACCGATTTCTTCAAATGAACCCGGGTCAGCCAGAATGTCAATCCGTTCGCGTACAGTTAATTTACCTGCTTTACGATGGCGCTCTACACGCTCGGCTCCACCCATCTGGCGGGCCATCTTTTTGTATTTTTCAAGCCTGTCGACTTCAGATTGCCAACTCATAGTTTAAGCTTCAAATTGATTTCCAATTTTAAAAATTCTGGAATACTTAAAAAGTGGACACAATTTTTTAAGTGTTTTAAATATTGCCTACCCGACTCATCGGTATGCGTAATCCCTTTGAGGTGGAGAAAGATGGTCTTATTACTCTCTATATGCCGCTCACACACATTCATTAAAGAAGGCATTGACTTGCGATTGAGACGGCCATCAACCTCAACTGTAATTGAATTGTCATCATTTGTAGTTTCACTAATGTGGATCATTTTCGGCAACCTCAGATAAGTTAATTAAGAGCAAAAAACATGCCAAAGCGCGCCGTCTAATTATGTAATGATTCTTGATAGATATATTTAATCATGTGTTGACATGGCGATCTCATTACGAAATATCAATAATTCATTTGATAATTTAATGATATTTCGTTATTGTGTTCGATGGTTTTGTTCTACATAAATATAAAAAACGAATTCGATCGTTTTCATGGAGACCGCATGCCCCCTCATCAGCGATACCTGAAAGACATTTCCGAAGAAGAAGTAAGAATATTATCCATCTCTGCTATTTTTAACGACTATTTTTCCATCGACTGGGTACATGATTTAGCCAAAGTAAAGGCTTCCAAAATTATTGAGGCATTAGAAAAGAGCGTTGAGAAGAAAGTCTTGAAAAAGATTTCCTTTGGCACATTTGCGTTTAACAATAATAAAATAAGACAGGAGCTGCTGGCATCATTCAGTGTAGAAGAACTTGAGTCACTGCATGAGAAAGCCGCTGCTATTCTTCTGCAGGATCTTCCTTATAGCGATAAAAGGGCCATGAAAATTTCCGGACATCTTAAAAAAATAGCAAACAGTATTGAAGGGTGCAGGTTGCTTGCTGAAGCTGGGGACAATTTTTTAAAGGAACATGATTATTACAACTCATTGACATGTTATGGCAAGGTACTCAAGGACCTTAAGGATATCTTCAGTGAGGACGCTGACACTCTTTTTGTTGATACAGCCGTTAAATATTCAAAAATATCTACAGCAGCCCTCGCTCCTAAAGAGGTTCTTAAAATATTAAATGTCGCTATGCAGCGCGCTGCATCCAGTAAAAATACAGAATACCAAGCGCTTCTGGAGATGCAGATTGCTAAAAATGAGTGGCTGCAATCAAACTATAAGACATCCCTGCGACACTTTGATCGAGGATGGTCCTTGTCAAAAGATATCGTCAATCCGAAATTAAAGCGATCTATCCTGACATTCAAGACGAGTTATCCATTCTGGTATGGTCGGTATCGTGATGTCATCCGCAGTTATGAGGAATCAATACCGGAGGTGGAAAAGCTTCCCAATGGAAAATTTTCTCTTTTTGCAGGAACGATTGTTGGGTGGAGCTATACCATGATGGGGCAGATTTCGCAGGGAGTGGGTATGCTCGACTCCATACGCGTTCACTGTCGAAAGACCAATGACTATTATGTGGCGAGTACGGCAAGTGTAGCTATCGGTGGAGGGATGTATGAAATATCCCGCATCGATGATGCCATTCAATTTTGTGAAGAAGCTATAAGGGACGCAGACCGCGGAAATTGTAACTGGGCTAAAATCTGGGGATCACTCCTTCTGGCAAATGCATATTACTATAAAGGATACTGGAAGGAAAAAGGCATCTTTTACTTTAAACAGTACCTGAAGCAGTATGATAAAGTTGAGATGCGGGTACATATTTTTCCACATTTGATGAATCTATTATGGTTAATGGATACACATAGGATTCCCCGGATCCCCGGCTTTTTCCTGGCAAAAGAAATACAGCGAGCCAAACGGAGCAGCAATGTATCGCTCAAGGGAGCTGCATATCGCTACCAAGCATTGTTGCAAAAAAAGGAAAAACAGCCTGTTAATAAAATAATAAGATCTTTGAAAACTTCAGAAAAATATTTAATAGCCTCTGGGCACCAAATGGAGTTGGATAAAACAAGATGTGAGCTCGTCCGGCATTATCTTTTAATCAATAAACAAGAACAAGCTGAGGCACTCATTGAAAGCATCGGGTCTAACCTCGCTGCCTACGATGAACGTTTCATCCCTGTTGATCTAAAGCCTCTTTGGAAAAAGAAGAAGAGTGACAAGGATCTTCTTAAAGACATCTTTAAGTATTCTCAAGATATTATATCAATTAAGGATAGAAAGGAACTCGTTAGATATATCATTTCAACCGCAAATCAAGTCACCGGTGCAGAAAGGGGTGCCATTTTCATCAAAGAAAAAAAATTATTGTCATCTAAATTAGTTTTAAAAGCCGCAAAAAATATTACCGCTCAAGATGTCTCTCATTCCAATTTTACCCCGTTTCGTGAGATCATTAATGACGTTATAGATTCAGGCAAGGGTAGAATTCTAAATACAGATCAATTAATCGAAAAAGAAACGCCTTCAATTGATACCATTCGATCGTGTGTATGTTTTCCCATGAAGCTCAGAGGTAAAACGATTGGCGCCCTGTACAACGACAACCGAATATTAAACAGCAACTTTAAGGAATCAGATCTTGAAACGCTCGGATTCTTTGCCTCCCAAGTGGCTGTGGCCATGGAAAATGCTGAAAATTATGAAGTTATACAACAGTTTAATAGCAAACTAAAAGAAGAAAAACATTACTACGAAGAACAACATCTTGAAAACTTGCATCATGAAGAGATTGTGGGCAAAAGCTCGGCACTTATGAATGTTCTAAAGGCTGTTGAACAAGTAGCCAATACCGACGCCTCCGTGTTTATTTACGGAGAAACCGGTGTTGGAAAGGAACTTGTCGCAAGAGCGATACACCGTAATAGCATGAGGAGGGACAGGCCGTTTATACGGGTACACTGTAGCTCGATGCCGGAAACACTTATTCCCAGTGAAATGTTCGGGCACGAGAAGGGAGCCTTTACGGGAGCCACTCAACGTCGAATTGGCAGGTTCGAACTATCCGACAAAGGCACGCTTTTCATAGATGAAATAGGCGAACTTCCTCTTGATGTTCAGATCCAACTCCTTAGGGTATTGCAAAGCAGAGAATTTGAAAGAATTGGTGGAAATAAAACCATCCAATCGGATTTCCGCTTGATTGCTGCCACCAATCGAAATCTAAAAAAGATGGTTACGGACGGAAAGTTCAGAGAAGATCTTTTTTACAGGATTAATGTATTCCCTATCACCGTCCCACCCTTAAAAGACCGTAAAGAAGATATCCCCCTTTTAGCCCACTACTTTCTAAAAATATATGCTGACAAGTTGGCAAAGCCCGTAAATGCAATACCGGATTCCGCTTTGAGCCAGCTGCTTGAATATAATTGGCCAGGTAACGTCCGTGAATTGGAAAATATAATTGAACGTGGCATCATTTTAAGCCCTGGGAGCAGCTTTGTCGTTCCTGATGCTTTGACATTCTCTTCTGGTAATATATACGATTCTGAGGTGTTAACCCTTAATGAGAATGAACGTAGGCATATATTATTAGCGTTGCGAAAAACCAATGGCAAGGTTCACGGTCCAGGCGGGGCAGCAGCACTGCTTGATATCAACCCAAACACACTTATTTCACGTATGAAAAAGCAAAAATTAAAAAAAGCATCGCTTTTTCGATAGGATAGGGCTCGAGAGTGTAACTTTTCAATAAGCGCGGGCATTCACGGTTTAATGATCATTCTGGATTCCCGCCTTCGCGGGAATGACAGATACTCAGCCGCTCGCGTCATTCCCGCGAAGGCGGGAATCCAGATATTACCCGGGGTTTATGAGTAACTACTCGAGAGTGAATGGTTAAGCCACAACCCTGAACATGTGGATGAAGCGGGGATCGAGGTCATCGACAACTACCTGTGCATACTCCCTCTCAATTTCCTTGAACAATTCCGTGAAGATTGTTCCATATTGAGAGGATATTTCGTCCAGGTCCAAGCCGCTCGTGGCAGCTATCCATTCGGCAAAGGATGTTTTGACCTCTGTTTTTATGGCCGGTGGATCCTGGCTGTCCCACAGTGCCGTGAAAAAGGTCTTGAACTCCTTCAGAGGGATATGGATGGCTTTGGACGACCCCCTGCAATGAGCCGCCCACATGGTCAAAAGGAGGTTTTTGTAGGTTAGGGGGGGATGGGTCTGTTCTTGGGATTCTTCGATCTCCTGGAGATCGAACAGCTTGTCCAGGGACATGATCCGGTCGAGCAGGGACTCGATGGTGCGGAGGTCTTCTGCGGTCTGGAATTCTCGATAAATGATTCCGGTGGCATAGTTGTCGAAAAACAATGGCTTTTGAATCAGCAACCCGCCGAGAACCCCCATGAAGGTTTCCCCCCAGAAGCTCAAGCGCAGGCCCGTCCGCAAATACCAGCTTTCCTTTTGCCAGGCCTCGGTTTTCCATTTCAAGGCCAGGGCCTGGCCGTAACCCACCCGAAAGACGTCGGACAAAGGGTAGGTGCTGATCAGTTGCCGGTGGTCTTCGGACAGGTTTTCAAGGCCGATACTGATAAATCCACAGGCCTTTTTAACGATCTCTCCCAGATCCTGCCGGTTGCTGACCTTTTTGTGGTCAGCAATGACAAGGTTGTTGCACAGCCCGGCAAACTCGGCTTGAAGCTGCATTTTAAGCTCGACCTGGTCAATGGCGGCCAGTGCGCTGCCGAACAGAGTGTCTGTTCCCAGCAGGTTGCCGGTTGTCAGGGGTACGGGTGGACGCAAGGCGCCGGTTGATGCGGTTTCCGTGTATTTGGCCGGTCTGTGGGGAAGGTCCCGCGGTTCCAGCGGTTGGTAAACCCCCACGGCCTCGTCTTGGGGCAGGAAGCCTTTTTCGGCCAGCCTCACGTTTCTGAGGCGGTAAAGCTCTTCCTCTGTTTCAGCCGGGATGATGGTGACCGTTTCCATCAAAAGGTTGCGGTACAGTAGATAGTCATTTGTGGCAATCTGGTGCAGCAGGGCCGGGAACAGCCTCATGCGCTGCTGCTTGAAATCATCGATGGTTTCATTGGTTTCCGGTTCGCCGTCGGAATCGGTCCCTGTGGGCAGTTCCTTGACCCTGAAATAAAAGACGTCGTCAATTGTCGCGAATTCCGGGCCAAAGTCTGTTACATCCTGATCATCCTCCCGAACGCCCACGTCGATATTGCGGTAGAGAAAAAACTCGGTAAGGGTCTGTTTTTCGTCGGCACACCAACGGGAAAAACGGTCGGGGTCTGCCGCCATCAGCAGGCTGAACCACTTGGTGGCTGCCAGAGGATCCACGGTGTCCCCATCCCAGATGTCCATGTCCAGGATGTAGTCCCACTGCTTGACAGAAGCCAGAGAAAGGATCGGCAACGCATCCTGGAGGCCTATTTCGTTGACCAGCAGATAGAGGTCTTCTTCTGGAAAGGAGTGCACCAGTTCCGCGGGCCTTTCAACAGCCATGATTTTTTCCACGACCTGTTCCGCAGGAATGCCGAGGAGGGATTGCCTTTTTTCCTGAAGGTCCAGGGACCGCCGGCGTATGAGGGCGTTTACTTTATTTTCAGACATTTTATTTCAACCACTTAGGACACAAAGAATGTAAAAGATAAAAATCACATTTCCATTTATTACCAGAAGCAGATAGATGGGCGCAAACGGAAAATATGCCATCTACAGGTGTCAGGTTTCGGGTTGCGAGTTACGGGTTGCGAGTTACAGGTTGCAGGTTTCGAGTCCCTGGTCAAGTCCTGATTAAATGTTGTCACTTAAATTGTTTTTTGCCAGGCGTTCATTTTCCGGCATGGATAAATCCCTGCACTACATGGTTGGATAGAAAAATGGGCATGTAGTTCAGGGCTTCAGCCCTGCAGAGCCGACTTCTGTCCATAACCGGCAGGCACAAGGCCGGCCCCTACACGTTTTCCGCTATCCGTCTTCTGCTTTCCGACACACTGACCACAGACTACCGCTCACTTTCTAATCTTCCTCCGTCTTCCGGCCCTCGGACGTCCAGGGCGCGATCCGGAACAACAGCAGCATGCCGGGAATGGCCATGGCCGTACAGAACAGGAAGAAGGCGGTCCAGCCGAAATGCTTAGCCATGTACCCTGTCGGGGTGGCGGCGAGCACGCGCGGGATTCCCATGAGGCTGCTGAGCAGGGCATACTGGGTTGCCGTGAACTTCTTGTTGGTGAGGCTCGCCATGTATGCGGCAAAGGCGGCCGTACCCATCCCGCCGCTCAGGTTTTCAAAGGCGATTACGGCGGAAAGCATGGCAACGCTGTTGCCCATGGCAGCCAGCAGGGCAAAGCCCGCAGTTGAAATGGCCTGCAGAAATCCGAATATCCAGAGGCAGCGACTGATGCCTGCCCGCAGCATGAGGATGCCGCCGGCAATTCCGCCGAAAATGGTAGCCCAGAACCCGAAAAGTTTCACCACGGTACCGATCTGGGTTTTCGTGAAGCCGATGTCCAGGTAGAAGGGGGTGGTCATGGCCGTTGCCATGGTGTCGCCGATTTTGTAGAGCAGGATGAAAACCAGGATCAAAACGGCGCCGTCACGCTTGAAGTATTCGGTCAGTGGGGTGATGACCGCTTCGGCCAGGGTTTGCGGTGTACCGGCAGGTGTTTCTGGTTCAGGGGCCAACAGGGTGACAAGCAGGCTCGGAAGCATACAGGCCGCCATGACCTGGTACACCATCGTGTAGGAGATGTGGTCAGCCAGGATCAATCCCCCGCCGGAAGCCAGCAGCATGCCAACCCGATAGCCGTTGATGTAGAGCGAAGATCCCAGTCCGAGTTCTGCATCGGACAGATCCTCCCGGCGGTAGGCATCCACGATGATATCCTGACTGGCGCTGAAAAAAGTGACCAGAAAGGCCACCAGGGCGACCATCCACGGAGCCCGGGCAGGGTCGGTGAATCCCAGGGCCGATATGGCCAGTATGAGCAGGACCTGTCCCATGAACAACCACCCTTTCCTGCGTCCCAGAAAGGGCAGGGTGAAGCGGTCCAGAAAAGGGGCCCAGAGGAATTTCAAGGTGTAGGGGAGCCCGACGAGGCCCATGATGCCGATTACCGTCAGGTCGATGCCCTCTTCCTGCATCCAGGCCTGGAGCACGGTGATGGTCAGCAGGAGAGGCAGGCCGCATGCAAAGCCCATGAGCAGCGCCACCAGCATGCGCGGGCTGAATGCTGTTTTAAGGATGGGCGGGCTGGGGCTTGATGGCATGGCTCTGATCTCACCTGCTTGGAAAGGACAAATTACCAAACGTGTTTGGAGCTGTTCGACGTTTGTTTATTCCGTGGAAAGCTGTTCAGGCGTCACAACCGGGCCATACGTTTCCCGTAATGCCAGGAGGCCCTTTTTCTGTTCTTCGAGCACCTGGAAAAGTTTTTGGGGGATTTTTTCCTCTTGCCCGTAGGCCTTGGTTTGAAGGCCGATCCTGGCAACGATTTTGTCGATATAAAGGGAAAATTGCCGGGTGTAAAGGTCTTCGGTGTATTCCTTGGCAATGATGGAATTGAAAAGGGCCAGCAGATCTTTGAATTTCGGCAGAAAACCGATGGGCGTGTCGATGACTTCAACCTCGCCGTGGGCCTTTCTTTCCAGCCAGGCCAGCCATACCTTGACATCTTTTTTTTCACCGAGCAGTTGCTGCGATTCACCGCCGCGCGCCGCGTGGGTCAGGAAGTAGTTCAATCCGGCCATAACGGGTTTTTTACCCTCGGAGATCTTCGGATTGTTGAAAAACTTGAACTGGGCATCCATATAGTCTCCCAGGGCTCCCGGGATAAAAGGCGCATTGGCCCAGGGCGCCCGTTTGACACCGGTGGCGCCGATTTCGGTGGCTGTAGCCGCCGAGACGATGCAGGCGCCGATGGCAACGCCGTGGTCGGGATTTTTGGCTGCCCATACCGGCGGCATGGTGTCGCTGTCCCGTCCGCTGTAGGTGATCACCCGCGTTTCCACACCCCGAGGATCTTCAGCCCTTTCCGAATAATTGGCCAGGGAGGTCGATGACACCGTGCAGCGGGAATTGGGGTGGGA
Source organism: Desulfobacterales bacterium (assembly GCA_029940035.1). Taxonomy (GTDB): domain Bacteria; phylum Desulfobacterota; class Desulfobacteria; order Desulfobacterales; family B30-G6; genus JAJDNW01. Next base: position 8,950 of record JAOZRT010000027.1, on the reverse strand, counting down.
CATGGGGATTTCGCCGCCCTCTGCATTTTTTTTGCCCGCGTACCAATCCCCTTGAAAATTCCGGCCCTTTTCAGGGGCTGGCTCGCCGTTTCCCACCCATTGGGGCACGTTGTTGTCATCGATCAGTACATTGGACCAGATGACCTCGTGGCCCTGATTGCGCAGGATGTCCATGAGCATGGGGTCGCCTTCCTGGTTGACATCCTCCACGATTCCGAAAATGCCGCATTCCGGATTTATGGAGCGGATGCTGCCGTCGTCGGCAATCCACATCTGGGCCAGGTCGTCGCCCACGAAGTGGTTGCCGGCCATGGCGGTGGTGGTTTTTCCACAACCGCTCGGTGCCGCGCCGGTGCACCAGGTCTGGCGGCCGCCGGACCCGTCGATACCGGTGATGAACATGTGCTCGGACAACTCATTCCCCCTGTTTTCATAGACAGCCTTGTCCACGGAGAAACGGTGGTTGCCTTTTTTCAGCAGCAGGGTGTTGCCCGCATAGGTACAGTTGAAACTGTAGGTCGTTCGGTAGCTCCGATCCATGAAAACACGTGCGCTGGGCAGGTCTTCCGGCCGGTTGAGGCCTTCACTGTGGACATTGGTGTAAAAATGGCCAAGGCGGCCCACTTCTTGATTAAAGTCGGCATAGGCGTTGCGGTACAGAATCTCGGCGCTGTGGGATACATATGCGGAACTGGTGATTTCCAGGGCGGGGTTGGAAACCGGTGATCCCACCGGCCCGCGCATATAAAATCCGACCACCATGGTTTTGCCATGCATGATGTTGGACATGATCTCACGGATTTCATCGAGGGCGTCGGAGCGTTCCATGCGGTTGGCCAGGGAACTGATTTTTTCATCCGGGTCGGCAATGTAGTAGGTCCGGTCGATGATGCGCCCCTGCTCATCCTTGAGGTCGAAGTGAATGGTGTGGCCCTGCATGGGCAGGGGTGCCTCCTCCCCCTTGGCCAGTGCCATGGCGCGAATGAATTCCCGGTCGTCTTCGGATCCGGTATTGATAAATACGGCCTCGGGTTGGCACATGGCAATGGCATTGGCGATGTTGATGTTGATGGCAGGGTCGGTGATCTGTTTCAGGCGGGCGAGATGGTCGCTGTCCAGTTTTTCCTGAAAAAGGGCCATGGCTGCGTCATAATCGTGAATACCGCCAATTTCCGCGATAATATCGATACCTCTGTCTTTAGATTCCATAAGATTTTCCTCAAACGAAAAAATTACGCCTGGCAGTTGAACTTCTCATCCGCAGGCATGTGTATGTCGATCCAGGCCAGCACTTTGTCGAATTCCTCTTGCACTTCCCTGAGCGCTTTCCCCCGGTGGCTTACCCGGCTCTTTTCTTCCCGGGTGAGTTGGGCAAAGGTTTTTTTTAAAGGGGTGAAATAAAAGATGGGGTCGTAGCCGAATCCGTTTTCCCCTTGCGGTTCCCTGGTCAGGACGCCACGGCACTCCCCTTCATAGGTCAACGCCGGTCCTGTGGGTACGGCGATGGATATCACGCAGGCAAAGGCGGCCCCGCGGTTGTCGTGCGTCTGCATGGCCTGAAGCAGTTTTTGGCACCGGTCCTGGTCAGTGGCGTCCGGCCCGGCAAAACGGGCCGAGTGAACGCCAGGCGCATTGTCCAGAGCATCGACCATAAGGCCGGAATCGTCGGCTATTGCCGGTATTCCCAGTATCCGGGCCGTGAAACTCGCTTTTTTATAGGAATTTTCATCAAAAGTTTCGCCGTCTTCTTCCACTTCCGGAATCGGGCCGAAATCATCCAGATTCTTGACCAGCACCGGAAAGCCTTCCAAAAGAGCGCTTATTTCAGCAACTTTGCCTTTGTTGCGCGTGGCAAGGACAATCGATGTGAGATTGTTTTTTTGCATGATTACTTAAATAATAGAACCGCTCCGAATGTCAACCCCAAGGTTGCAACAACAGGGTCAAGTCCTGATTAAAGGTTGTCACTTTACATGTTGCATTGCAACGTTTTGATACTTGATAATTGGAGATTGAAAATTGAATATTGGATATTCAAAAAGAAAAAAGAAGAATGTCCAATATCCAATAACGAATAAACAATTTCCAAGTGTCCTCTGAGGTTCTGCAGCTCTGGGGTTCTGGCCTCTTTGGGCAGGCACAAGGCCGGCCCCTACACGTTTTCCGCTATCCGTTTTCTGCTTTCCGACAGACCGACCACAGACGACCGACTACCGCTCATCTTCTCATTTTCTTACCTTCTGATGTTCTGTTGTTCTGGGTTTCTGTGGCTCTGAAGTTCTGACTATCTGGCCGCTGAAGAACCGTCCACCGACACCCGAAACCCTACTTTTCCGACCCCTGCCCTCCAACCTCTATGGTTCTGGCTGTTATAGCATCTGAACATCGGGTCGGTCGGTCTCCGAGCCCTGGAAACGGATGAACGCTCCCTGGCTGCCATGCCCCAGGGTGCAGTTGACAACACAGGTTTTCCCCAGTTGTTTGACGCCCGGCCGTTCGTGGATATGGCCGCAGAGCACCATCCGCGGCTCTTTGCAGCGGATGAATTCAAACAGGTTTTTACTGCCGGCGTGAAATTTTCCCATGACCTCATCCAGGATACCCCAGGGCGGCGTGTGCGCTACGAGGATGGTTTTAGGGCTTACCAGCGGGGCAATTGCTCGCAGCAGCCTGTTTTCCCTGAGGGCGATCCGTGATCGAAAGGGCAGGGGAACGGTTCCATTCAAACCCACTATGTTGAACGCCGTGTGGTGCGTGGGAGGCATATCGTCCGATGATATGCCGGCACTACGGCTGATCTGCCGGCCGATCAGTTTGCGGTCGGTGTTGCCCCGGATGGCAAAGACCGGAACCGGTAATTTGGCCAGATGCCTGACAACAAAAGGGGATGCCCGGTAACTGGTCAGATCCCCGGCTACGACCACAAGGTCCGGGGACAACCGGTTTACGTTGGCGGAAATGCAATCCAGGCGTCGCTGCCGGGCGTGTATGTCGGCAACAGCGTAAATTCTCAAAAACCAAACCTCTCCTTTGCCGGTTGACTGGCAGTGGCCGCTAGGCTACCATCCAAATTCTCATGCTTCCTTGCACACAGCTGCCCAGGAAACATGTGAAACGATTATTATGTTTTCACGTACGATATAAGCAATTGCATGAAAAGTTGATGCATGTTTTTAATTTATATGATTGGCGTTGTAAAACAAAAACGTTTTTTTTGAATTTGAATTCATCCTGCGCTGCAAGCAACGGGATGAACTCAAATTAAGGAGGCACATATGGAGACGATTTCCTACGGACTGGAGGACAGGGTTTTTGTGGTGACCGGGGGCTCAAGGGGCATCGGACTGGCGCTGGCCAAAACACTTCTCGATCAGAAGGCCAAGGTGGTTATCTGCGGCAGAAAGCAGGTGGGTCTCGACCAGGCGGTTGAGGAACTAAAGGGAGGGGAGCGGCTGCTGGCCGTGCCGGCACACATTGCCAAGGCGGAAGATGTGGATAGCCTGTTCGATCAAACCCTCAAGGTTTTTGGCCGGCTGGACGGTCTGGTTAACAATATGGGTATGAACATCATCACGTCCGTGGTGGATGCAGACCCTTCCTTGTGGCAGAAGATCATTGACTCCAATCTCAACGGTGCTTTTTTGTGCTCACGCCGGGCCGGCCAGATCATGCGCGAACAGAAAAGCGGAAAAATCGTCAGCGTGAGCTCTTTGGCAGCCCATCGGTCGTCCCCGGCCATGGGGGTGTACGGCATTGCCAAGGCAGCCATCGAAATGATGACCAAGGTGCTGGCTCAGGAACTGGCATTGTTCAATATCCAGGCCAATGCCGTGGCGCCGACCATGGTCCGGACGTCCTTCAGCCAGCCGTTCTGGTCAAATGAGGACCTTTACGCTCAAATCGTAAAAGGTATCCCTCTGGGCAGGATAGCGGAGCCAGAAGACGTGGTCCACCCCATCCTGTTCCTCTGTTCCAGGGCGGCGGACTTCATTACAGGCCAGACCATCATGGTGGATGGGGGCGCTTCGGCTATATAGGATCGATTTATTAAATAGCAAAGGACAAACTCCCAATATTCAATAACGAATTATCAATGTCCAAGTTGCCTACTTGGTCATTGGAAATTGGATATTGATTATTGGATATTCAAATATGTCGATTGAACACGTATTGCTTACCTAAGAAATGGGTTTTGGTTGATACGGACCGGGCTTGACCCTTAGTTGTTTTTGAGACTGAAAATAACCACGCCGGCTTCTATATCTTGATCGACGCGGCCTTCTCTTTCCAGAAATCTCAGGTGGGCGATGGCTTCGCCTGTGGCAAACCATTTCTGGGCTATGGGAAAGGCATCCCAGGATTCGCTCTTGATGTCCCATTTCATCCGGGAGGCTACGGTAAAGGCGTTCTGGGAAGCTTCATTGCCCAGGATGTGTTCAACTTCCTCCAGCCGGGTTTGGTGGTGCTGTTTCAATTCCCGGATGCGTTGGTGAAAGTGGGTGAATACGCGCCGGTGTCCCGGGAGGACGATGTCCACATCGAGCCGGGACACCTTGTCCAGGCTTTCCATGTAATTTTTCAAAGGGTTCTGGGTGTTTTCCCAGCACTGAATGTTGGGCGTGATGTCGATGAGCACGTGATCGCCGGCGATGAATATTTTTTCAGATGGTTCGTACAGGCAGGTGTGCCCCAGGGTATGTCCCGGGGTTTCGATGCACTGAAAACGATACGTCCCAATGCTGATGGTTTCGCCTTCCTTCAGCAGTTTGAGTTCCGGGACCCAGTCAGAACCGAATTTGTGGCCGGGGTGGGCATCCAGGGCTGCCCTGAGCTCTTTCTCGGGAAATCCGTTTTCTCCGGCAAAAGCGATCATGGGCTCGAACCCTTCCCACGACTCGATGAGCTCCGCGTCCGGCCGGTTGAAATAGACCCGGCTGGTGTCGGAAACCAGTCGGGCCACCAGGCCAAAGTGATCGGCATGCAGGTGGGTGATGAAAAAATCGGTTCGGGCGAGGTCGATATTCAACGCTTCAAGACCCGCCTGCATGGCCTCAAGGCAGGCCCTGCGGTTAAGGCCGGTGTCCACGATGAGGTTGCGGTCGTCTGACTTGATAACATACGCGTTGAGGTACTTTAAAGGGCTGTCGGGCAGGGGAATGGGCAGTCTGAACAGGTTCGGGCGGATCTCTTCCATGGTGTGGCGTCCCTTATAAATTTTCGCGTATCGTATTCGAAATATTGTGTGAACACTTAAAGTTGCACCTCTTGTTGCACGTTTGATTGTTCACGGTCAAGCATGAAGATTTATTTGGGAATAGGACGGCTTTGCCATTGGTCCGTGCGTTTCCAGCCTTTACGCTGTTCTTCTCCTGACCGCCTGTCCAATTTTTTCCGCTTTTCCACATGGCCGGCTTCAAGGTAAGCCCGGGAGTCGTTTTGCCGACGGCCCCCGGCGGACCGCCGGTCATTGTCGTTCCGTTCGGTCTTGATGACGATACTGCCGTCGGCGTCGTTTTCGAGCAGGATGTCGATTATCCTGGGAAGGTATTCATCTGCCAGGCTGATATGAAACCGGCAAGCACCGGCACCCGGGTGCCCGCCCCCTTCAAAATAGGAAAGCATCTGCCCCACATTCACGTTGCAGGTGCGATTCAGGATGCTGTGCCCCACCTTGACGACAACGGTTTCCTTGTTTTTTTCGTCAAATCCGATTTTTACGCTGACCGATGTTTCGGGAAACAGGGAGTATATCAGGAAGCGGTTGCCGTACGGGGTTTTATCAAGGGAGCGAAAATCAGTGATGGAAACATGTTTCCGTGTGGTGGTGTACGCTTCGAGTAGACCCTTGTATTTCTTGTTTTCCGTTATAACGGCATTGCAGCGTTTTTTAACGTCCGGGTCGTTCAGGACATCCTGGATGGTTTTATGACGCAGCAGCTCCACCAGATGGTTCCAGTATGGATGGTCTTCAGCCACATGCGGATAAATCGTCATGGAAAGCAGCACAAAAGGATAGTTTTCAGGCTGCAGAATTTCATCCAGAGAGAGTTGCGCGGCATCTATCTTATCGGTTTCCCGGATCAGCTCTGTAAATCGATCTTTGAGGCGGTCCTGGTAATACTCGAAGACGACTCCGGCTGCCGAAGGAGCAATTTTGAACAGGCCGGATACAGGGTACCTGAGCTGGCTGGAGAAGTGATGATCGAACCACAGGCTGCAGTTTTCATTGTAAGGCAGGTTGGCAATGATATCGCCTTTTTGGATTTCTACCCTGTTTTTCTGCATGTCGTTGGGTGAAACCCATTTGATCGGCTGGTCGATGGCTTCAACCGCGTAGAGAAGCACCGCACATACGATTCCGTCAAAATCAGGCCGGGTAACGATTCTCATGACCACTCTCTAACAATTTTATTCCAATAATGTCAACAGAATAGATGGTGGATTTTTATTTGACATCCAAATCGTGATGACCTATTTTGACCCTGTCGCGCATGATCATCCATTAGCACAACAGACAACCGTTAAGACGTATAGCGTTCAATTCTACAAAATTAGGGGCACGCCAACATGGAAAAACCAATAAAAATAGTCGTGGCGATACTGATTGCGGGCATCGTGCTGTTTTTAGGATACAGCATGGTTGCAAAATGGCACCGCACCAAAGTGGATCAGGTCCAAGTGGAATGTCAGGCCGCATGTTCGGAACAGCTAACCCAACTCCAGGAGCAAATAGCGGCCCTTGAGGAAGCGTTGAACAGGATGAGTGCCACCCCGCTCCCCGAGAAAAAGCTCTCTAAGGTATTCGGCGAAAAAACCGAGTACCTTTCCTATGATACGAAAGTCGATTGCAAGGCCATGGAAGCCCAGATCATGACCTTTTTGAAATATCTGGACAATCAACCTTACATGGCCGCGTACAAGGAAAAGGGCGGCGCAAAACAGCTATACCGTGACACAATGAGGGCCTTGACCGCTTCGCCGCCGATGCTTACCGGAGAGTTGGAGGATCTGATCAGCCTGATTCGCAATGTAACCCATCTGTACCGAACCCTGGGCAGGGAGCGCATCGATATTATTAAGGATGTATTTGAGAACGAAGCGGACATCCTCGAGTCAGTCCTGGCGATATTTTACATCTATTCCCTGCCGGAGGATCGTTGCCAGGACAAAGCACTGCTGGTGCCGACCCTGGAGGCTTTTTATAGTTACAGCGGCTATTTTCTGAACACGTTGGCGGGAAGAAGCTATTTGCTGCGCAGGGACTCCAAGGTAAGGGTGCTTTTGAGTTATTATGCCGTGCTGGTGCTGGATCGGGCGAACGAGGAAATGCTCAATTCGTCCGGCATTGACATCCGCCCCTTTATCGATGTGTCTTACTATGAAATCGGCAGCAAGCGGTCGCTGGTGTACCAGAAGCAGTATATGACCGAGCTTGAGAGGCTAAGAGAAAAATACGAAATGTAAAAGCTGTCTCAAGAATATCTTTTGGCCCAATCTCTGTGTTGGTTCGAGTTTCAACTCCTCGAAATACGACAACAGTATGTCTGTGGGTTGAAACTCGAATCCGCCTTGACCTTGAACCAAAATCTTATTCTTGAGACAGCTTCTATTGTTTTTCTAATTTCTTTAACAAGAGAGTGACGTTATGATTGATTTGCGCAGCGATACGGTGACGCGGCCGACAGCAGCCATGCGAAAGGCCATGGCTAATGCCGAAGTGGGGGATGACGTTTACGGTGATGACCCGACCGTCAACCGGTTGGAATCCATGGCCGCCGGATTATTGGGTAAGGAGGACGCTATCCTGGCCACCAGCGGCACCCAGAGCAACCTCATGGCCGTGCTGAGCCATTGTGAGCGGGGGGAAGAGTACATTGTCGGACAGCAGGCGCACACCTACCGTTTCGAAGCCGGCGGGGCAGCTGTTTTAGGCAGCATTCAACCTCAGCCCCTGGATTTCGAACCCGACGGGTCCCTTGACCTGGCCAAGGTGGCTCAGGCGATCAAGCCGGATGACTTCCATTTTGCGCGCACCCGGCTCTTCTGTCTGGAGAATACCCAGGCCGGCAAGGTACTGCCCCTGGACTACCTGGAAGCAGCCGAAGCCACGGCCCGAAAATTTGGTTTGGGGTTTCATCTGGACGGTGCCCGGCTGTTCAATGCGGCCGTTAAACTGAATATGCCGCCACATGCCATCGCACGCCATTTCGACACCATTTCCATCTGCCTTTCCAAGGGGCTTGGCGCGCCGGTGGGGTCTCTGCTGTGCGGCTCGAAGGAAATGATCAAAAAAGCCAGGCGCTGGCGGAAAATGCTGGGCGGTGGTATGCGCCAGTCCGGTATCCTCGCGGCCGCGGGCATCATGGCTTTGGAAGGCCATGTTGGCCGGCTGCAGGAAGATCATGAAAACGCATCCTTTCTGGCAGAAAAGCTGTCTGAACTGGATGAATTGAAGATCGAACGCGCCCTGGTCCAGACCAATATGGTGTTCGTCGGGCTGCGGCGCGGAGACCCCATTGCTCTGCAGGCTCATCTGCGTGAAAACGGTGTCCTGATCAACAGTGGCGATTCCATTCGGATGGTGACCCACCTGGATGTGAACCAACAGGATATCGAGGAAGCCGTGGAGAAGATCAAGGGGTATTTTAGTAACGGGTAAAAGGTATAAGGTGTAAGGTAGAAGGTAAAAGGTAAAAGGTGTAAGGTAGGAGGTGAGCGGTAGTCGGTTGTTTGTGGTCGGTGTGTCGGAAAGCAGAAGACGGATAGCGGAAAACGTGTAGGGGCCGGCCTTGTGCCTGCCCAAAGAGGACTGAACCACAGAGACCAGAACCGCAGAGCCTCAGAGACCGGATCCACAGAGCTCCAGAGGGTGAGGACAGAACACCGGAAATTGGTTATTCGTTATTGGATATTGGACATTCGTCTTTTTTCTTTTTAAATATCCAATAAC